>NZ_JAMOQU010000072.1 GCF_027063845.1 Thermococcus sp. | reverse complement strand
TCAGGGCGTACTTCAACGTGAACTACGCCGGCCTGAAGCTCGTTAAGGAGGGCGGAATCCTCGTAACATGCTCCTGCTCCCAGCACGTTGACATGCAGGCCTTCAAGGATATGGTAATCGCCGCTGGCGCAAAGGCCGGCAAGTTCCTCAAGATGCTTGAGCCCTACAGGACTCAGGCCCCTGACCACCCGATACTCATGGCCTCGAAGGACACCGAATACCTTAAGTGCCTCTTCCTCTACGTTGAGGATATGCACTGAAACTCGGGACGATGACGAGAAAGCACCTCCACTGAGGGCCAAGTGCTGAGACGCCCACGGTCGGAGTCCCTTCGCTTTTCTTCTTCACAGTCCCAATATCAAACTGTGCCTCCACCTCGTTCCAGCTCTAAACCGAACGTCCCTCACCGAGTAGCCCAGCTCGCTTCCCCTTTCTGATATCGCCCTGATTAGCGGTTCTTTGTCGGGCAGGAAGAGGGCCACCCTTCCGCCGGGCCGCAGGTAGTCCCTCGCTTCCTCTATCAGCTTTACCGAGAAGGCCTCGCCGTACTTTCCCCCGCCAACGCCTTCCCCCTCCGTGAGAACTCCCTTCGTCGGCCTCTCGTAGTATGGTGGAGCCGAAAAAATTACGTCGAAGCGCTCGTCTTCGGGAACTACTCCCCGGATTATCCCCCCGTTGCTCTTGATTAGCCTGACCTTGGCGAGGTTCCGCTCGATGTTCCTCCGCGCGTACTCGAAGAACTCATCGTCCAGCTCCGTGGCCGTTACCTCGCAATTGAAGAGTTTGTCGGCCATAAGCGCCATCATCGCGGTGTGCCCGGTTCCAATCTCCAGAACCTTTTCTCCTCCCTTGAGAAACGTCTTGAGGAAGAGGTAGCGCGATATTGGAGGCGTTACAAGTCCACGCGGGTGATAGTCGATATCAAGCCCAAAGAGGGCCTTCGCTATCACCCTGTTGTAGAGTATTCTGGCTTTCCTGTTCGAGAAGTCGAGCCTTCCTCGCTCGTCAAGGTAGTCCTTCAGCTCCGGAAAGAGCTTTACTGCTTCCTTTACCGGCAGTCCGAGCTTCCCGTCCTTCCAGAGGGGCATGAAAAGAGGTGGAAACTGGAAAGAAAAGGCTTTCGCTCAGCGCAGGGCGAGGTAGGCCATTACCTTGGCGTCTTCGACCATGTTGTCAATCTTCGCGTACTCGTTGGGCTGGTGTGCCATCTCGTCGAGCGTCGCCCAGACAACCGCTGGAATCCCCTTCCTCCTGAAGAACGCCGCGAAGGTTCCACCGCCTATTCCACCGACCTTGGCTTCCTTTCCGCGGAGTTCTTTTATCGCCTCCTTCAGGAGTTTCACTATCTCGCCCTTCGGGTCGGTCGGCGGGGCCGGGTCTGCCCTCTGAAGAATCTCCACCTCGATTTCTGGGAGAACCTTCCCGTCAAGCTCCTTCCTGTGCCTTTCCTTAACTTCTTCCACGATGCCCTCGATGTCCTTGAGGATATCGTCGAGGCTGTACCTCGGCAGAACCCTGCAGTCAAAAACGACCTCGTGCTCACCGGGGATTATGTTGGGGCTGTCTGCTGGATTCCCTCCCATCGTCGGCTCGAAGGTGCTCTCAGCTGGCTCGAAGAGTTCGTCCCTCTCGCTGTACTTCTCGTGAAGCCTTTTGTCGAGGTTGTAGGCCAAATCAAGTGCAACGCGGTGTGCGTTCAGGCCCTTGTCCGGCATGCTCGCGTGCACCTGCTGGCCCCTGACCCTTAGCTTGAACCAGAGGATTCCCTTTTCAGCGACTTCTATGAACGTTCCGTCCTCGTTTCCACCGTCGGGGACGAGAACGAGGTCATCTTCCCTGAAGAGCTCCGGGTGCTCCCTCATCAACCATTCGATTCCGTACTTGCTCCCGGTTTCCTCGTCGCTGACGAAGGCAAGGATAACTGTCTTCTTCGGCCTTATTCCGAGGTTCATCATGGCCTTCACTGCATAAAGCGAAGCAACCAAACTCTGCCCGTTGTCCTCGCTTCCGCGCCCATAGACCTTGCCGTCCTTGACGAGCGGTTTGAAGGGTTCCGTAACGGTCCACTTGCTCAGGTCCCCGGGCGGAACGACGTCGAGGTGGGTGAGAATCCAGAGTCTCTCGCTTTCCTCGCCTTTCTCGCCGTAGTAATAGGCCAATATGTTCGGCCTGACCCCCTTCTTGGCCCTCTCATCGGGGGCGTTGTAGACCTCGACCTTATCGAAGGGCCAGTCCTTAATAATCTCAAGAAGCTTCTGGGCCTTGTCGTATTCGCCCTCACCACCGTAGTCGGGGCTTATGGCCGGAATCTTAATCAGCTCGACGAGCGTCTTTACCATCTCGTCCCTCAGGCCTTCGACTTCTCTCAAAACCTTCTCAAGTTGGACCATTCGAATCACCAACCCTATTTCTTCTGAGGGCTTAAACTGCTTTCGGCCACCCAAACACCTTATATACTCCCGGCCGTATACTTCACCGTCCGCAGAGGATACGGAGGTGAGGGAGTGATAGAGATAACCTTCCTCGGGAGCGGAGGCGGGAGGTTCATCACAATAACCCAGTTCCGCTCCACTGGGGGATTCCACATAAGGGCGAGCAGGAACGTTTACGTTGACCCTGGGCCGGGTGCTTTGGTTAGAAGCTGGCGCTACAAGCTCGACCCGAGGAGGCTCGATGCAATCTTCGTCTCCCACAGGCACGTCGACCACTGCAACGACCTCGAGGTCATGGTCGAGGCCATGACCGGTGGCGCGCTCAAGAAGAGGGGAGTGCTCATAGCTTCGAAGAGCGTCGTCTACGGCGACGAGACTCATACACCGGCGATAAGCAAGTATCACATTGAGGTCCTTGAGAGCGTCCACACTCCGGAGCCCGGCAACAAGATAGCGATAGGTGAGGAGGAGTTCCTGATAACCCCGAGCCAGCACTCCGACCCCACTACCATCGGCTTCCGCATGAAGACTGCCTACGGCGACATCTCCTACATTCCCGACACGGCCTACTTCGACGGCCTTATAGAGTGGCACGACGGGGCGAGGGTTCTCATAGCGGCGATAACGCGCCCGAGGGATATGGGAATCCCCTACCATCTCAGCACCGACGATGCCGTTGAGATGCTCAAGAGCATGGAGAAAAAACCCGAAGTCCTGATAATGAGTCACATCGGCATGAAGATGCACTTCGCCAACCCCTACAAGGAGGCGAAATACATCGAAACGGTAACGGGCGTTAAGACCTACGTCGCCAAGGAGGGCTTCAAGGTCATGGTAGACAAAAGGGAAATAGCAGTCAGGACTTTGAGGCCTGCGCGCTTTGTCTGAGCTTTTTAATAATTTTTAATGGAATCGTAACTTTTAAATATTATATATGTTAATGTGTTGGGTGATATCTTTGAGAGCAATTAAGGTTGAGTTTTCGGAAAGAATGTATGAGCAACATCACAATATGGAGCTTTTTTATAAAGATAGATTATTTTTTGTTCCCACTCAGAATTCTGAGAAAGGATTGGGGTTTGATGTTTGTGGCTGTATAATCCCTTTTTCGTCACCTGTATTCCGCCCAGCTCATTTTTATCAATGTTTGTTTAGCTGTCTTAATAACCCTAATAATATCAAAAATTTGATATACAATAACATCAATAATGTACAGAATATTATAAACAAGACTGTGAAACATTTACAATATATAATTCCCTTATTTGCCATTTCGTCGGGAGTTGCGTCAGATATCTTTATTCAATATAAACTTCCTTCATCTATTGTTAGAATCTGGAAGAAAAAGACTAACAACCAATGGATTACTAAGAGTTCGATTATTAAACCGCTGTTGCCCACTAACACTAATGTATGCAACTCATTGTTTAACTTTAGTAATTATGAATGTTATGATTATAAGGCATATACAAATAATCAAAATCTGGTCTTTTGGTATGATTTTTGTAAAAATATAAACCAACATGCTACTCTTATGGCTCTTGAAAAAGCTGTGACAACTTCTAGTCAAATACCTTCTGTTGTCACGTATGCTTTTCCGGTATTTTATTCTATGCTTGATTTGCTTCGATTATCATACAATCACAAGATAACTAAATGTACTAACTATATTAATCCCCTCTCTATCAAAAATCATAAAAGATGGATATATTCATCTCCACTCGGCGGTTGTGTAAATTCTGAAATAAAGTATATCGACTTAAACGAATTCAGAGAGAATTTTGAGAAAATACTGTCTTCGAGTAAATACATGTCATCAGTTGGTTTTATAGAATCTCGTGCTGATAGTTTGCGTTCTTTGTCCTCAAATAAGGAGATTAATGGATTTGATAGATTTAGATTTAGCTTTTATCGGACAATTCTATATGAATACTTTAAATCTATCGATGCTTCTAAGATTACGTATTACCTTGTAGACATTGCGTTAAGTTTTATTATCTACAAACTTCCTTCATGGGGACTTAAGATAGAACCTCGCCAGACTAAAGAGTATCCTCCATGGATTGATGATGTATATCAAGATGTTCGCAAGTTAACACCCAGTGCTATAGGCAATAAATTAAAAGATGGCAAATTTGTCAATGCTATGGTTGATAATATTGAAGAAATAATAATTGGGATTTTAAGCTCGTTTATTTAATTATTAATTAATCCTTGTTTCCACTTCTTTTGCAACCGTTTTGTAAGCTAACTCGAAGAGTTCGTCCCTTCTTTTTTCGCTTGGCCCCTCGACGACAACGCGAATCTTTGGCTCCGTTCCGCTCGGCCTGACAAGAACCCACGAGCCGTCCCTCAGCTGGAAGCGGTAGCCCGAAATCGTGAGAATTTCTTTGATTTCCTCCCCCAAGGCCTTCTCAAGCTCTTCCCTGGCCCTCTCAACGACCTTCCCCTTAAGCCCGTCCGGGCACGGAACGTTCTCCTTCCTCAGGTAATAGACCGGAATCTCCGAGACGAGCTTTGAGAGGGGGCCGTTCTCGTCAATCATCTTAATCAGGAGCGCCATCGTCACGAAGCTGTCAATCCAGTTGCCGAACTTTGGATGGACGAGCTTCCAGGGTTCGCCGGCGAAGATGGCTCCGTATTTCTTTATGCCGTCATGGGGCTGGCCAAGGGGAACTCTAACGACCTTTCCCCCTGCTCTCTCGACGACCTCGTCTATCCTTGAGCCGGTGTTTATCGAGGTAACGACCGTTCCCCCGCCGTTCTCTTCGACGTAGTGCTTGGCAAAGAGCGCTATAACTGTGTCCTCGTCAACGTAGTTACCCCTCTCGTCGAAGACCGCTATCCTGTCGGCGTCTCCGTCCTGCGCTATCGCCAAATCGACGCCGAGTTCTTTAACAAGCTCCCCGAGGTAGGCGATGTTTTCATAACGCGGCTCGGGCCTCCTTCCCGGGAAGTGGCCGTCAACGTGGGCGTTCACGCTTATAACTTTGGCCCCCATCTCGCGGAGCAGGTAAGGCGCTAAAACGCTCCCGGAGCCGTTGGCCCCGTCGTAGAGAACTTTAAGGCCCGTCTCGTGGTTCACGAAGTCAAGAACCGCTCCGATGTAATCGTCTATAACGTCGAGGGGCTTGACGGTTTTAATCTCGTTCCACTCGGCCCTCCTGAAGTTCCCAGAGAAGACTATCCCCTCAAGCTCCCTCTCCTGTTCCACGTAGAACTCCGTTCCATCGCCGTTGAAGACCTTTATACCGTTGTCTGTCGGCGGATTGTGGCTCGCGGTAATCATAACTCCAGCGTCGCCGTGCTCCCGGGTGGCCCAGGCCAGGGCTGGTGTTGGAATCAAATCGGCATCTAAAACCTCCATTCCGCTCGCGAGCAGACCGCTTATCACCGCGTTCTTGAGCATGACGCTTGAAGTCCTCCCGTCCCTCGCGACGACAGCCGTTCCACCTTTGTACGTTCCAATCGCCATTCCGACCTTCAATGCGAGCTCGGGCGTCACCTTCTCCCAGAGCCTCCCTCGAATTCCCGCGGTGCCGAAGAGCCTCATACCACCACCGGCTTTAGTTCGCTCATGGCTTATAAACGTATATCGCCAGTCCTTTGTAGTTCATAAGCCTTAGCGGTCTGGGCACGGAATCACCGCTCAGGGGCAGAACCACGAGGGGAACGCCTGTCTTCCGGCTCAGCTCAACGATGGGCTTCATTATCTCGGGCGTTGGTCTTACTGAGTAGAGAAGGACCGCGTCCCTGTAAAGGCCGAGCCTCGGCCTGAAGAGGTCGTCGCGGACTGCTTTTATGCCGGCCTTCCTCGCGTTCTCTACAGCTTTTTCGTTCCAGTCTATAGCCAGAACGTCGTAGCCGAGCTCTATTAGCCTTAAAGCTACCTTCGTCTGGAAGCCTATGCCGAGTTCAACGGCCTTTCCCTGTGAGAAGTTCTCCGCTATGAACTCCGCCAGTTTCTCAAGCATGTAGGGTGTTTTTGATGCCCCTTAAAAAGTTAAGCAAAAGTTTTATACACTCACCGTGACCATATACCACTAAGGATGAACAAACTAACGTTAGTGAATAGGTGACGAAAATGAGGGAGGAGGAAATCATTGAGAAGCTCCAGAAGCTCGGACTCACGAAGTACGAGAGCTTAGCGTACATAACCCTTCTCAAGCTCGGCCCGAGCAAGGCCACCGACATAACCAAGGAGAGCGGAATTCCGCACACGAGGGTCTACGACGTCCTCAGCTCGCTCCACAGGAAGGGCTTCGTTGATGTTATGCACGGGACTCCAAGGCTCTACCGCCCGGTTAACCCCGAGGTCGTCCTTGAGCGCATAAAGGAGGAGTTCATAGAGGACATCGAGAAACTCAAGGAGGCGTTTGTCGAGCTTTACAAGCAGACCCACGGGCAGGAGTTGCCCGAGATATGGACGATTCTCGGGTTCGACAACACCCTTGAGAGGGTTCAGCACATAATAAGGACCGCCCGCTACGAGGTTCTAATCAACACGCCCTACGAGTTCCTCGAGCTTCTCAGACGGGACATAAAGGCCAGAAAGGACGTAATCTTCGTGATAATCACCAACCTGCCTGATGAAATTCCCGACTGGCTCAAGGCGGACAACATACTCCTCGCGAGAAGCAGTGGCGCCCCCTGGCTCATGGCGAGCTGGATAATTGGAGATGATGACTACTCGATATTCTTCGGTGCGATTCCCAAGGACAGGAGGCGGGAGAAGTTCTACTCCTTCTGGGCCAAGAGCCCGAGGGCTGTCTTCCAGTACATGCACTGGTTCTATACGATTTACTTCGACAACAGCGAGATTGTGAAGCCAATTAACTACGAGGCCCTCCCCAAGCCGTTGCCCATCGTAAACATTAGAACCCTCATCACGATACTAAGGCACGTTGGTCTCCCGAGGGAGGCCGAAATCACCGGAAAGCTCGTCGATACGAGGGAGCCGGTGGAGCTCCACGGAAAGATAGTGGACTACGAGTACACCCCGCTCGTGGCCAACGTGACGATAGAGGCCGGCGGCAACCGCTGGAAGGTTGGCGGAATAAGCAGTTACGTCGAGGACGTCGAGGGCGAGAAGTTCATACTCCTCGAGTGATGCCTATGCGCGTCCTCATCCTCTCCTTCGAGTACCTGCCCGTTAAGGTCGGCGGACTCGCCGAGGCGGTGACGAACGTAGCCGAGGGGTTAGCCAAGGACAACGAGGTAATCGTCTTCACCCCCGACCACGGGCGGAGCCTCGGCGAGCCGTTTCTCACTTTCAGGCTCTCCTTCGAGGGTAGAACCGTGGAGGTAACCGCCAGAAAGCGGGAGCAGAATGGGGTCACGGTTTACACGCTCTCCGGCGACCTCCTCGACACCGACGTCTATCCCGACTGGGAGACCCTCCTCCGGAAGGCCGTCCTCTTCGGCAAAGCTTCGGCCGGTCTGCTCAACCACCTTGTCTCGACCTTTAAGCCCGACGTTGTCCACGCCCACGACTGGCATACGGTCTTCGCCCTCGGACTTTTGAAGAAGTACTTCTCTCCCAAAACCGTTTTCACGGTCCACAGGCTCAACAAGGCCAGGATTCCAGCGGGCTACTTCCACGAGGCCAACCTGGGCGAGCTCGCGCCTTACCCCGAGATAGACCCCGAGCACACCGCCTGCTACATAGCCGATGCCGTAACGACCGTTAGCAAAAGCTATCTCCTCGAGGAGTGGGACTTCTTCAGGAACTTTGACGGCAAGGTGACGCACGTCTTCAACGGCATAGACTGCTCCTTCTGGAGTGAGGAGCTCCTTGAGAACGCCGATAGGCCGAGGGAGGAGCGGAGACGGTTAATCCTTGAGCGCTTCGGCCTGAGCGACGGAAGGGCCTTCATGTTCATCGGTCGCTTTGACAGGGCCCAGAAGGGCGTTGACACGCTCCTCAGGACGATAGAGATACTCTCCGGCGACCCATCTTTTAGGGAGATGCGCTTCATCATCGTCGGCAAGGGCGACCCGGGATTGGAGGCCTGGGCCAGGGCCGTTGAGAACCGCTTCCCGGAGAACGTCAGGGTAATCACCGACGTCCTGCCGAGGGAAACCGTTAGAGAACTCTACGGCTCGGTGGACTTCGTGGTGATTCCGTCTTACTTTGAGCCCTTTGGATTAGTTCAGCTTGAGGCGATGTGCCTGGGAGCGGTTCCAATAGCGAGCGCCATCGGTGGACTCAAGGACACGATAATCGACCTCAACACCGACCCGGAGAACGCCACCGGAATCCTCGTCCCGCCGAGAGATGCATTCGCCCTTGCGAGGGCGATGGTTTCAGCTAAAGAGCTCGACGAGGGAACCCTCACAAGGCTCCGCGAGAACGCCAAAAAGCGCGCGAGAAGGGACTTCACCTGGGAGAAGGCCTGCAGGCGCTACCTGCTCGTTTACACCGGTGCTGTAGACAAGGCTATGCCCTTCCTGCTCTAACGCCAGCCGAACTCGGCTAAAAATTTCCTCTTCAACCTTTTTATCGTCCCCGAAACCCCGAGCGTCCTGAAGATTGCCTTCGAGCCGTTTATCTCGGTTACAAGGGTTAATGCAAACCTGAGCTCCTCGACGTGCTCCCTGTCGACCCTGACGATTCCCGTCTGGCTTTTCTCGTCGAAGCGTATGAACCAGGGCTTTGCTTTGGCCGAGCCGAGGACTCCGAGGGTTGAGAGGCTCGCCTCCCATATCGCCTTCTTAACCTCGTCCTTCCGGAAGGGCCTCTCCCCAATCAGCTGGAAGGCTATGTAGCGGTGCTTCTCGCGGAGCGTCGGTGGAAGGTACTTCGGCTTCTCCCTCATAGGCATCGGACAACTTTGCCCGCCAACGTTTTTAAGGCCTGCCCTCAGGTTAGGGTTGGCGAGGGCTATGGTATGGGAAACCCCTTACTTCTCATACGCCGTGAGGGAACTTCCGAAGGGCTGTCAGCTCTGCGTTAGGGGTGAGAAGCTCGTCCTCTTCACCACAGGAAAGTGTCCGAGGGACTGCTTCTACTGCCCGCTGAGCCCTTGGAGGAGGGAGGATGTTGTTTACGCCAACGAGAGGCCGGTTAGGAGCGTTGATGACATCATTGAGGAAGCGGTGATTCAAGAGGCAAAAGGCGCGGGCGTCACCGGTGGAGACCCTCTCGTGAGGCTCGACAGGACCGTTCAATACATACGCGCCCTCAAAGAGAACTTTGGCGAGGACTTTCACGTTCATCTCTACACTACCGGCGCTTTGGCCACGAAGAAGAACCTTGAGAAGCTCTACGATGCGGGATTAGATGAGATACGCTTCCATCCAGACCTCTTCAACCCCGACTCGAAGCTCTTCAGGGTGGAAATTGAGAACATAAAGAATGCCTTTGACTTCGACTGGGACGTCGGGGGGGAGATTCCCTCCGTCCCGGGCCAGTTTGAGAGGATGAAGTGGTACGCCGAATTCCTCGACAACCTCGGCGCGAAGTTCCTCAACGTGAACGAGCTGGAGTTCAGCGAGACCAACCTCAGAAACCTTTTCGACAGGGGTTACAGGCCGATAAGCGATGAGAGCTCGGCCATAAAGGGTTCGCTCGAACTCGGGCTCAAACTCCTCAAGTGGGGCGAGGAGAACACCTCGCTGAGCTACCACCTCTGCACGGCCAAGCTCAAGGACGCCGTCCAGCTCAGGAACAGGCTCAGGAGGATGGCGAGGAACGTGGCAAGGCCCTACATGGAGATAACCGAGGACGGGACGCTCCGCTTTGGGATTGCCGAATACGACGACCTCGACGAGCTTTACAAGTTCCTCGTTGAGGAAGCCGAAGTTCCAGAGGAGTGGCTCCACGTGAACAGGGAGAAGGGCAGAATAGAGATGCCAGAGGAGGTGGCTTTAGAGCTGGCCGAGGCCATCGAAGGCGACGTGAGGTTCTTCCTCGTGGAGGAGTACCCGACCTTCGACCGGATTGAGGTTGAGAGGGTTCCGTTGCCCTGAATTTCTCCTTTGTTACTCTTTTGAGTTGTTACTCATGGGGGCGTAAGTAACTTACGGGGGCATAAGTTGTTATGGCTTCGAAAAGGTTATTTACCCCCGGGAATATTAACGGCCATGAGGGTCTTTGTTAGGGACTACCTCCTCCCGTGGTTGCTGGCGGTGGGGTTTTGGCTCGTTCTCTGGCTTCTCGTTCCCCCAACGAGGGAAGGCCTAAACGCCGTGAACATCTTCGCGGTTTTCCTCCTTCTCATTCCGTTTCTCCTCGTGGCGCTTCACTTCGTTGGAAAGACCCTTGAACGCTACGGCTATTCGCGGGAGGACATAAGGCGCCTTCCTGAGATAATCGAGAAAACCCACGGCAGGCTCTACCTTCCAAAGGAAGTCTTCGAAACAGTAACCAGAGCCCTGATGTTCTGGGGATTGGTTGCCACGGCCGTTGTGATGACGGAAAATCCGCTAAAGGGGCTTCTCAATGGGGTCGCGATATTTGTACGTATCTTTGCCCTCTTCGTTCTTTTCGTCTCGATGGTTCTATGGGTCATGGATTTTCCATTCGCACTCTACAAACTCTTTAAAGGAAGGGACCTGAGTAGAGACTTTTTAGTTGAGATGATAAGGCAGAACCTCATCTACACGGCAATCCTTATCGCGGTCAGGCTCATAGCGCTCTATTCGAGTTACCCAGCTGGTAATGACCCCATAGGTGAGGTAATGACCATCGGCAGGAAAACTGGTCTGGTGAAGTTTCTCTTGGAGCTTTCGGGCCTGAACTTCCTTTACTGCCTTACTGGCCTCTATCTCCCGAAGAAATCGAGGAAACTGACCGCTCTGGCTTTAACGCTGATCGTTCTGACCCAAATCCTGCTCATCTGGAGGGTTCTCATGGGCAAGTTTTAAATATTTCGTGCATGCATGCACTTATAGGTGAGAAAAATGGGCAAGACAATTACGATAGCCGATGACGTTTACTACGAGCTCGTCAAGATGAAGGGGAACAAGAGCTTTTCTGAGCTTTTGAGAGAGCTCATAGGCAAGAAAAAGAAGGGCAATCTGGACGTTCTAATGATTGCCTTCGGGACGAGAACCCCCGAAGAGCTTGAAGAGCTCAAGAAGGAATTGAAGGAGGTTGAAGAATGGATGGACTCCTGGACACCAGCGTGGTAATCGAGCTCTTCGGCGGGAACAGAAAGGTTGTAGAAGAACTTTACCAAGAAGGAGACAGAGAGTATCATCTACCAACCATTGTTCTCTTTGAGCTTCACTGCGGTCACCTGAAAGAGCGGGAGGGGCTCATGCTTGAGATGATGCCCAAGGTTGAGTTCGACGAAAACTCCGCAAAGGTAGCGGGAGCGATTTTCAGAGACCTTATGAAGAAGGGAAAACGACCTCCCCTGAAAGACCTTCTCATAGCTTCCACTGCCATAGCCCACAACGCAACGCTCTACACCTGCGATGAGGGCTTCAAGCGCTTCGAGGAGTACGGATTGAAGGTAAAAATTTTGGAAAAGTGATGCGACTGAATGGAAAAGGAAAAGCAAAAGCCCAACCAGTACAATCAGGCTCTACGGTCCTCTCAGGATTAGCTTAACCACGGGGTCGGCCAGTCTGTACTTCTCGTTCTCCTCCTCAATCCACCCCATCTTCTTCAGGTTCTTGAGAAGTTCGTATAACCGTGGTCCAGGGGTTCTCATACCCTTCACGGCGAGGTAGTCTCTTATCAGGCTCCACCTGTTGTAGCCGAGCGCTATCGCCCGTAAAATCCCCGTGTACCTCCTGCTCCTCCTTTCAAGCTCCCCCAGCTCGCCGAACAGCAGGCCCTTTGCAACGTTGAGCGTTGCTTCCATCGCCTTTTCGAAGTCTCTCGCTTCAAGGTATTTCACGCCGAAGAGGACGAGCCAGCCAGGGATTCCATCAAGGAGTGATACGGCGCGGTCTATGGTGTCCTCGGACACATCAAGGCCGGCTTCTCTAAAGCCTGTTCTCAGGAACGCCTTTGAGGTTTTTTCGTCGAAGGGCCTAACGTAGATTTCGCCCCCAACCCTGCCGTAAAGCGGGCTCTCGTAGTCGTCTATGCCAAGAAAGTCGTGGAGCAGGCCAACTTCCGAGCCGGTTAAGATAATCCTGAGGTTCGGCAGACTGTCGTAGGCGTGGGCAAACAAAGCCAAAAGCTCCTTCCCGCCCCGTGAGCCGTAGAAGCGCAGGTATTGGGCCTCGTCAAAGGCTATTATGAACCTCGCGGTTTTTTCACCGAGCTCGTTCAGCTCTCTGAAGATCTCCCTCAGCGAGGCTTCCTCCGGTTCTATCTCAAGGAATCGAAGGCTCAGCTTTATTTTGAACTTGGTGAGGGTTCTCTGGAGTAGCCCTCGCTTCGATTGAATTTCCCTTATGAGGCCATCTTTCGTTATGTGCCCGCTCTCGGCGTAGAGCTCCCTGCAGTCTATCAGAATCCCGGGATTCTCGTTGAGGTAAGCCCTGAGTATCGAGCTCTTGCCCACGCGCCTTATTCCGAGAAGGAGAGTCAGTGGATATTTCTCAACGCTTTTCTCAAGGTCCTTGAACTCCTTTTCCCTGTCGAAAATATCCTCTCTCCTCTCCTTCGGTCTGAGGTCGAACAGCACTTACGCCACCGTAAGTAACTTACGGGGGCATAAGTTATAAGGGCTTCGAAAGGGTTAGTTAACTTCCACGCGCCAAGAAAAGTTGAAAACTGACGGTTCCCCTACTTCTAACCATAATCGTTGCCCAGCCCTGGGTGGTGTGGAGGCTGGGGTTTTTGAATGAGGAGAAACGTTAAGTAAGCGAGAGATCAATTTTTGACATGACAGAGGATGAGAAACGCACTTCTAAGCGGAAGAAGGAGAAGAAAGGTAACATTGACGTTCTGATGATTGCGTTCGGAAGTATGACCGAGGAAGAAGTTGAGAAACTCAGAAAAACGCTGAAAGAAGTTGAGGAGTGGATGAACGAGGGGGTCCCGTGCTCCGGTTGAGGTATTCATATAGAACCTTTTTATCCACCATAGCGATTTTGAGCGCTTCAAAGAATACGGACTGAAAGTGAAGGTTTTGGAGAAATAGCAAAAGTTTGACTAGTTTTCTCCAATCTCTTCCTTGATAGACGGAGAGTCCCAATTTTTCCATTGAAGTTTCATGTCCTTAATCTTTTAAAAGTTCTCTAAGATTTGTAGTGATTTAAAACCTTTAAATAAGGGCGTGTAGTTAAAAATATAATGAAGCCCGTATCACCATTGATCGCATCGATATTGCTAATCACCTTAACAGTTTCAATCGGAGCCATGATCATTGGGTGGGGAAGACAATACGTTCAACAGAAAACAAGCTGTCTCGGTGCTGCTTCTGTAAATATGTAAATAAATATGTAAATATTATTAAATTAAAGCGAACTTAGATAGTGGCAATAACTCAGATAACCCTCGGATTTATGAATAGTGGTAACGATAGGATCGATTTAACTAAGGTAACAGCTATTTTATATACATCTACAGGAGCTACATATAGATAAGCCTTCTAGTGGGGCTATTATCGGAATAGCTAATATATTTAGCACTCTTTTTAAACGTGAACTCGCATTGCTTGGTTCTAGATTTAATTTTGAGCCTTCCCAGTATAAGTAAGATAATGTTGCTATAGAATATCCAAAGGCAACAGAGGTTATCTTATGAGGGACCGGAGTAGGATATGCAATATTTATATATGTTATAATGATTGAAGGTAGCGATGATAACCATGAAATTAGGTGTATAGCCTGAATTAGCTTGTATTTTACTCCTACCGTTTTATTTTTAAGTAAAATATCGAGTTTTCCCCATAACCATCTCCGTCTTTGTTTTAAAAAGTCTTTTATCGAATAAGGACTTTGCTCATATAGTTTTCCTTTTAGCCAACCCCATGCTTTATTAAAGTATTTGTTTATGAGTAATCCAAAGTATGCATCTTCTGCCCTTACTTCGCCAAAGTCCCATCCGATTATATCTTCTAAATCAGATCTATATAGGAGATGAGAACCATGTATTCCAACGATAACTTTTCCGTACCTTGCTTGTATTTTATATCTTGTTATATCGTCTCCTGCTCTTAGGCTGTCTTCTAAGCTTGTTAGGAGGTTTTTGCCCCAGAAGTTTGAGTAGACTATTAAGCCTTGCCCTATTAGTTTGCCTTTTTTGGCTTCGTTTTCGATGAAATCTATTATCCCGAGTATAGTATCCTCTCCGACGATGCTCTCTTCGTCCATTAAATAAATCCAAGTTTTATCTGAAATATAACCTTCTTCTCTTCTAACGTCTAATGCATAGTTTAAAGCCCTCGCCTTATATTTCGTATTATTCTTCGTTTTATAATCTCTCGGAACATAAATAATCCTGACATTATCATCTATCTCCTTTAGCTTATCAAAGAAGGACTTGTCTACATCATCTTCAGTAACAACCCAAATTTCGTAATCTCTAAGATATTTAGGCGCCCAATAGGCTACAGACTTCACCCCCCTCCTCACAGCATCCTTATTAAACCCCCTCGTCGTAATCTGAAAAATGACCTTATAATCCTCAGACTGAACCTTCCTCTCTAATTGAAAATCATCCTTTGCATTATATCTAAGGAGGCCATAGCTTGATAGAGCTGCAATTGGAGAATATGCTAACCAAATATACTTGGCATTTACAAGTATTTTATCCAAAGTGCTTAATGAATCTGTGTGATTTCCTGAGAGCGAGTTCAGAATTAAAGATCCGAGAATACCTATTGTTAAAAACAATGAATATTCGAGTTTAGAATAATTTAGTTGATTATGCTTTTCTAGTGTATAATCTCTCCAAAATTCTTTCTCGTGAGATTGTAATATACAATCTAAACTATTTAAGAACTTCCCGAAATACGCTACAATTTTGTCATACATACAGTTACTTATTAGTTTGCTAATACATTAAAAGCTTTATCTTGTACTTTCTCTGTTGGAATATCCTCCAAAGCCATTATCCCTTGGAGACGTTCCATTGATGAATTAATTATATCATACTACTCTGTATGGTGTCGTTGAAGTCCGAGGTAATAAAAGGAGAAAGCAGTTGATCTCACTCCACCTTCTCAATCCCTATCTTCGCCTGAACCTCGGGCCACTCGACGACGAATCCTTTCGCCTCGCCGAAGATTATCTCGGTCGCCCTGGTCTCCTTCTTTATGTAGTCGAGGTTCTCACTGAGCAGTTCGCGGTTCTCGTCGGTGGTCTCTATGGTGACAACGATTCTGTCGTTCACGTCCAAATCAAGGCGCTTGCGCATCTCCTGTATCCTCCTGACGAACTCCCTGGCGAGGCCTTCCGCGAGGAGCTCCCTCGTGAGGGTCTTGTCCACGAAGACCCTTCCACCCTCGAAGTCCTCGGCGACAAAGAAGTCCGGCAGTTTCTCCTCGATTGTCAGATGCTCCCTCGTGAGGTGGAAGGTCTTTCCTTCGAGTTTAACGTCCATCTCGCCGGCCTCGTAGAGTTCCCTTCCGTGCTCGTTTATCCAGGCTATCACGAGTTTGGCGTCGCCCTTGAACTCGGGCCCGACCTTGGCAAAGTTGGGCTTGATGACGAGCTCGCGCTCGACCTTTTCGACGACTACTTCTTTGGCGTTGAGCTGGTCGCGCAGGATTCTGTTGAGCCTCTCAACGGCCTTCTTGACGGTCTCATCTTCGGTCTCCACTATTATCCTCCTGACCGGGTAGCGGAGCTTTATCTTGGCCCTCTGCCTCGCCGAAGAGCCGGCCTCGACTATCCTCCTGACGTACTCCATCTCGCGCTCAAGCTCCTCGTCTATGGTTTCCTCGTCAGGCTTCGGCCAGTCGAGCATGTGGACGCTTTCCACGCCGAGGAACGGCCTGAGCATGTTCTGGTATATCTCCTCGGCTATGTAGGGCGTGAACGGGGCCATCAATCTGAGGAGGACGTCGAAGACCTTCCAGACGGTGTAGTAGGCCGCTAACTTGTCTGGGTCATCTCCCTCGACCCACATGCGCTTCCTGATTAGTCTGATGTACCACCTGCTCAGGTCCTCGACGACGAAGTTGTAGATGGCTCTCGTCGCTTTCGTCAGCCTGAAGGTCTCTATACCCTCTTCGACGTCCTTTATGAGCCCGTTGACCCTGCTGAGTATCCACCTGTCCTCCTCGCGGAACGGAAGCTCCTCGGGCTTGAGCTTGGTCGGGTCGAAGTTGTCGAGGCTCATGTAGGTTGCGCTGAGCACGTAGACGTTCCAGAGTATGTTGAGCATTCTCTTAACCTGAGCCAGGCCCTTCCAGCTGAAGCGGAGGTTCTCCCAGGGGTTGGTGGCCCAGAGCATGTAGAACCTGAACGGGTCCCTTCCCTCCTTCTGGACGACCTCCTCGGGCCTTATGATGTTGCCGAGGCTCTTGCTCATCTTGTCTCCCTTCTCATCGAGGACGTAGCCGTGCATGGCAACGGCTCTGTAAGGCACGGTGTTGAAGGCTATGACGCTCGCGGCCTGCTGGGAGTAGAACCACTTGGTGACCTGGTCTTCGCCCTCGACTATGAAGTCGGCCGGCCAGAGCTTCTCAAAGAGCTCCTTGTTACGTGGGTAGTCGAGCGACGCCCAGCTTGCTATTCCGCTGTCGAACCAGACGTCGACGACGTCCTTTACCCTTCTCATCTCCTTGCCGTTAACCTTTATGATGAAGGCATCGACGTAGGGCCTGTGCAAATCTTCTGGGCCAAGCTTCTCCTCTATGACCCTTAGCTTCTCGTTGTAGTCCTCTGGGAGTTCAACGCGCTCGCCGTCCACCTCTATCGCGACGGCAAGCTCGACCAGCTCCTTGAAAGAGCCAACGACGTATATCTCGCCGTTCTCGGTCTGCCATATCGGGAGCGGTATTCCCCAGTACCTCTGCCTGCTTATGACCCAGTCACCCGAGTTCATGACGCCGTTGTCGTACCTTACTTTGACCCACTCGGGATACCACGTAACCTTCTCGTCGTTCTCCTTGATTATCTTGTCCTTGACCTTGCTGACCTTGAGGAACCACTGGTCAGTGGCGCGGAAGATAAGTGGGGTCTTACAGCGCCAGCAGTGCGGGTACTTGTGCTCTATCGTTCCCGCCTTCACGAGGTAGCCCTTCTCCTTGAGGTGCTCGATTATCTCCGGGTCTGCGTCCTTGACGTAGACGCCCTTCCACCTGCCCTCAGTGTAGCGACCCTGGTCGTCGACCGGGCTGTAAACAGGCAGACCGTACTTCTGCCCGACTTCGAAGTCCTCCTCACCGTGGCCCGGCGCGGTGTGAACCAGTCCTGTACCGTCCTCAAGCGTCACGTGCTCGCCGAGGATAACCCTGTGTGCCCACTCGTACTTCTCGCGGAACTCTCTCTGCCGTGGATACTCGTCCATTAGGACGTGGACGTAGCGGAGCCCTTCAAGTTTCTTGCCCTTGAACTCCTCGACTACCTCTCCCTTGACCCCGACCTCATTCAGAACGCGCTCGACGAGGGCCTTCGCGATTATCCAGTACTCCTCGCCGTTCTCTGTCTCGACCTTTACTTTGGCGTAGTCGTACTCGGGGTGAACGGTAACGGCTAAGTTGGCAGGAAGCGTCCAGGGGGTGGTAGTCCAGATGAGGAGGTACTCGTTCTCCCTGCCCTCCACAGGGAACTTGACGTAGATGCTCGGGTCCTTCCTGACCTTGTACTCGCCGCGGACCTCGTGCTCGGCCAAGGCAGTCTCACAGCGCGGGCACCAGTGGAGGACGCGCTTGTCCTTCTCCAAAAGCCCCTTCTCCCAGGCCCTCTTGAGCGTGAACCAGCCCGATTCGATGTACTCGTTCTTTATGGTCATGTAGGGGTTGTCCCAGTCCATCCAGATGCCGAGCATCTTGAACTGCTCGGTCATGACCTTGAGGTTGTTGAGGGCGAACTCCTTACACTTCTTGATGAAGTTGTCGACGCCTATCTCGGTCTCTATGTCCTTCTTGGTCTTAAGGCCGAGAGCCTGCTCGACCTTAACCTCTATCGGAAGGCCGTGCATGTCGAAGCCCGGCTGTCTGCGAACGTTGTAGCCCTGCATGGTCCTGAAGCGGATTATCATGTCCTTGATTATCTTGTTCCAGGCCGTTCCGAGGTGTATCGCACCGCTCACATACGGCGGTCCGTCGAGGAAGTAGTACTTTGGGCCGTTCGCCCTGCTGGCCTTGACCTTCTCGTAGGTGTCGTTCTCCTTCCAAAAGGCTTCTATCTTCTCCTCCAGCTTGCCCGGGTTGTATTCCCTAAACTCTGGCTCCTTAATCATCCCAGAACCCTCCAGAAGTGATAGTTAAGTCTAACCCAGAAGAGGGCTCAAGCCTCGAAACGGGCGGAGCGAAGGATAAAACACTCCCCCCTCATGGGTATCGGGGCAGAATTGGGAAGTTAGTTTATAAGGTTTTCTGCCGAGTTTTTTCGGTGGTGGCATGAGAATCGCGGTCGGCTCTACTAATCCGACAAAGGTTAATGCCGTTGAGAGGGTTATGAGAAGGATTTACGGCGACGTCGAGGTGGTCGGCGTTGAGGTTGACAGCGGTGTTTCAGACCAGCCGATTGGAATCGAGGAGATAGTAAGGGGTGCTATAAACAGGGCGAAGAGGGCTTTGGAGAAGACAGGAGCAGACCTCGGCGTCGGAATCGAGGCGGGAATCTATCCATTCCCGGGAACGGTGACCGGCTACCTCGACGTTCAGGTCTGTGCAGTTGTTAGTCCCGATGGGAGGATAACGATAGGTCACGGACCGGGCTTTGAGTACCCGCCTGTTGTAATCGAGAGAATCCTTAAGGAGGGTGTTGAGGCAGGTGTGGCGATGGGCGAGCTCGTCAAAGACCCTAAACTCAAGAGAAAGGTTGGTGCGATAGGCGTTCTGAGTAAAGGATTGCTCACGAGGACGGAACTCAACGAGATTGCAGTCCTGATGGCGATGATACCGAGGATGAATCAGGAGCTGTTCTTCGGGAGAAAATGAGGCTGTGCCCTCCCCGACCGTCCCCCGCTCATTCATCACGGGGGTGTGAGAGGGGAGGGCGGTTACGGTTAAGTCGGTGAGAATTTTAAGCTTTCTCCTCGACCTGCCTCTCCTCCTCGGGCTCGCCCTTTCTCCTGCTCTCGTTCTTGATGACCTGTATCACGTAGTCTATGAACTTCCTGACCTCCTCAAGCTCCTCCTCCGGGATGTCCTGAATCTTTTTGTTCTTGCTCTTGTATGTGAGCAGTTTGAGGAGCGCGAGCCTTCCAAGGGCCGTCCTCGTGCTTATCTCTCCGTTCTTCCAGTCGCGCCATATGGCGTTCGCTATGCCGTAGAACTCGGGGATGCTGTCGAGTCCCGGGTCACCGACGTCTATGACCTCCTTTCCGAGGTACTTGTAGCGCTTCTCCTTCTCATCCTTTGATAACTCCTTGGTGCGGTTCTTTATGTACTCGTGCACCATGACCATCACCTCCGCTTTAAGAATAAGGTGGAAGTTTTTATTAACCTTTCGTTAGTTTTTCTTTATCTTGTTCCAAACGCCCGCCATTATGAGGAACGCGCCCGCTAAGGCCCTCTTAGTAAACCTCTCGCCGAGAATCAAGAACGCCGACAGGGAACCAAAGATTGGTTCCATCGAATAGATGAGCGCCGCCTTGTAGGCCGTCGTGTGCTTCTGGTACTTGACCTGAAGTGTAAACGCCACAACAGTCCCGAAGACGGCCGTGTAGAGCAGTCCGAGCCAGGGGAGCAATTCCCTTGGAAGAACCTTGGGCTCGAACGCCAGCGCGAAGATTAAGGAAAAGATGAAGTTCCAGAAAATCTGCCAGAAGGCCAGGCTGAGGTAGTCCTTCTCGCCAAAGCGCTGGACGAGGACTATCTGGAAGGCGAAGCTGACGGCGCAGAGGGCCGTGAGGAGGTCGCCGTAGTTCACACCACTCATACCCCCTGAAATCAGGTAAAGTCCTGTGAGGGCGATGGCGAGCGACAAAACGTCTCTTGCTTTTACCCTCTCCCCGAGGAGGAAATAGGCTATGAAGGGCGTGAACACGACGTAGAGAGACGTTATGAAGGCCGAGTTCGATGCGGTGGTGTACTTGAGGCCGACAATCTGGAAGCTGTGGCCGAAGAATAGCGTGAGCCCGAGAAGAAAGCCCTCGCGCAGGGTCTCCTTCCTGAGGACCTTTGAGCGGAAAAGGATTAGCATTAGAAGCGACGCGATACCGAAGCGATAAGCCAGGAAGAGAATCGGCGGAAGATAGTCCAGACTGACCTTCATCGCCGGAAATGTGAAGCCCCACATGGCGGTTATCGTGAGAAGTATAAGCTCGGCCCTTTTCATCGAGCCGAGTTAAAAAGATGATTTAAAAATTTACTCTCCAGGTCCGTTGATGCAGGACATGTTCATTGAAAGGAGCATCTCCACGTAACCGCTTTCGAGGTTCTGGCGGATTTTACCGGCCAGCTTTCTGAGCTCCTCCTCTTCGAGCGGTTTCTTCGTTTTCAGCCACTTTATCAGCCCGTCCCTCTTGTCGAGGATTACGACGTCTCCTTCGGTAATGAGCGGGACGTAGTTCATCTTTATTCCGTAAAGCTCCTCCGCGAAGGCCAGCTTCGCCCTTAGCAGTTCGAGGTAGTTGGCCAGCTCCTCCCCAAGGAGTTCCCTCAAGAGCCTCTTCATTCTCCCACCGACTGTACTTTGCTGGACAGGTTTATTAACCTATGGGGCAGATATGGGTAAGAAAAGGCGATAAGGGTTGGAGACGTATCACTATCGGTGAGACCATGTTCATGAAGTACGCCCATCACTTTCACGCCTACCAGCCGGGCGACATAGTTTACGTTGAGGACGGCGACGGGTCCGGCCCGATAGAGTACGGGGAGCGGAAAAGCCCGGTCGCGATTAGAATCGGCGATGAGGAAGTTAGGGGCGAGAACTGGACGCGGGTAATGCTCTACTCCTATGAGAGAATTTCCGATGTTCTATCACGGCTCAAGGGAGTCAGCGTCGATATAGAGCCTTTCACGTTCCTCATGCTCCTCCGGTACAGAAGGAGGGCCTTTGAGAGGACTGTTGAGCTCCTTAAGACCCTCGACGCCGTTCCGACGGTTCCCTTCCACCCGATAATGCCCCATCTCGACGAGTTTGAGCAGAAAATCCTTGCAAGGGTTTCCTTTGACTTCTACGCTCCGCTGATTGGCGACAAGAGCGTTATTGGTTATTGGCTTCCTGAGGCTGTGATAACGAGAAAGACCGTTCACCTCATTGAATCCCTCACCGATAGGAAGCTCGTCTTCCTGCTCGATGAAAGGCAACTTCTCTACGACTTTCCGCAGGCGAAGTACTCATGCAACCGCTACTCGAACTCCTTCGTCTTCGGCCGTGAGTGGGGCCTGAGCGACGCCTTCACCTTCAACACCCTCGACGTTCCGGGGCTGGTGAGCGAGACCCTCTCGCGGAGGGACGACTACAAGGAGAACCTAGGCGTTCCCTACCTGGTCTTCACCGCGAGCGACCTTGAGAGTCTGCTCGGAAATCCTGCACAGCTCGAACGATTCGTTGCATGGATGGGGGGCCTTGAGAGAAACGGAGTTGAACGGATTTCTGCGCCTTCCTTCGTCTGGAGGAAGCTCTCTGGTGAGTTCAGGCGCCTCAAGGGCGAGTGCTCCTTTGAGATGCCCGTCAAGGAGTTCTCCAGCTGGAGCGACTACCTCGACCTGAGCCTCGACGGCAAGACGAGCGACTCGCGCTGGCTCGGCTACAGGAGGGCCGATGGACGGGTCTTCGCAAGGGAAATAAACGGAAGAAAAATCTCCCAGCTCTGGAAGGTCGCCTTCATGCGCCTTTTCGGCGAGCTCAACAGGACGGTAAGGCTTGGCGTTTTAACGGGCCTGAAAGAGCTTAACGCCGACCCGGAGGAGTTCTTGGTCAGATACGCCAGGGTCTTCTTCAGGGATTACTACGACTACTTCGGCCTGAGCACGTCTCTCAACTACGTCCTCGAGCCTGCCAACGGCGATAGGGACGCCCTACCGCTCGGCAGGGCCTACTATCTCATGCTCCTCGCCAACCACTCCTGTCCGCGCTTCTGGGAGAACCTTGACACCCGTGTTACCTTTTCCAACGTCTCGGTCATGGCAAAGGCTCTGATTGAGCTGATGGAGTATTTCGAGGAAAGCGAGCTTCAGTCGCTCTTTATCGGGGCGTATCTCAAGATGCTCCGCTTTGATGACCTCTACCACGTATGGAACCTCTCCGCGATGCCGTCAATCGAGGGCTGGGAGACGGGTGAAGAGGCCTGGCGCGAGGCCTTGAAGCCTGAGGTTCCAACGAGCGGCTACAACGTCGTGACGAGGTCCGCGCTCTACGTAGGAAAACATGACCTCTGGGGCGACCTGAGAAGCCTCATTGAGGGCTACAACCTTGAGTGGGCAACCGCGGACACCGGCCACATCCCCGGCGAAAGACACGGCCTCTGGGAGAACCCAGAGTACTGCGAGCACCGCGGGGGGTAAGTTTATATTTTGTTTCCCTAACTCTATAACCGGTGGTTTTAATGAAGCCCAAAAAGGGTTTCGAGCTGAGGGAATCACGGCTGGTTGAGCTCCTCGAGAGGGGCTTCGATGGTAAGAGTGCCCTTGAACTCAGGTCCGCTTTGGAGCGGGTCAAAAAGATTGTTGGAAAAAAGGGCCTTCTCCTACTCTTTGAGATTCCACTTCTCTCGGCTCAGGAAGAGATAGGCCTCGCGCTCCAGCTCCTTAGGAACGTAGTTTAACAGTATATCCGCGTCTCTCACCGCGTCTCTTATTCCCCTCCCCAAAGCCACCTGGTTCTTCTCGAGGAGTTCGAGGATAACCTCCACTACGCTCTCCTGGACGGGTTTTTCGGAGTAGAGCCTCTTCCCGATTAGCCAGACCTTCCCGTTCTTCCTGTAGAAGTTCCGCCCCCGCTCGGTAAAGAACTCCGGGCCGGGCTTAATCTTCACTCTCTCCCTTTTATCCCTGTCGAGTTCGAGCATTATGAAGGCCTTCCCTTTTCTTCCGACGTCCCAGCCGAGGACGCGGAAGCCTTCCCTCTCAAGGGTCTTCTCGAAGCCCCTCGCGCTCCTCTCCAGCTGGGGCAAAAGTATGTCGTCCACCATATCTGGGGCATCGATTAGGAGCGTTACAAGGGCGGTTCCCCTCTTCCTCAGCTCGTCGAGGTAGTTTCCCTTGGGCTTCTCGGACGGAAAGAAGAACTTGACCGAGGGATTCTCAAGGAACTCCATGCTCTTGAAGTAGAAGCGCCCGTACTTCTCCCAGCTCAGGTTGGCCGAAACGTTCCGTCTCGGGTCGACGGGGTCTATCACTATCAGCGGTCTGTCCTCCTCGGTTTCCCTCTTCACGGTCTTGAGCGCAACCTCTGGCTCTTTCCTCAGCCAGTCTGCGGGGTCTATTATCTTCTGCCTTAGGATGAAGTCAGCCTTCTTGACAACATCGAGGAAGGAGCCGTACTTGATGATGAGGATTTCGGCCAAGTAGCCGGAAAAGCCCCTAACGTAAATCTCGCTCCCGTAGGCGTTGATACCCTTCAGGAAGCGCTTGAGGAGCCTTACCTCGTCGTTCCGTCCCCTGAGGTTCTCATTCACCCACCTCGTGTGGAGTATCGAGCGGTCCACTGCGGTTCTAACGTCCCGCCAAGTTCTGACGTCGTAGCAGGGCACGAGGTCAACGCTCACACCCTTATATTTGGCCCTCACGTAGGGGTGCTCAGCGTAGGCCACTTCATAGCCGTCAAGGCTTTCAGCAATGGCCTTTCCGAGCTCAAGACCCCTCTCTCTCAGCTCTTCGAGGGGGGTATCGAGGGGAAAGGCGAGGAAAAGGTCAACGTCGTGGTCTCCGGCCAGATAAGTGTCCTTCGCGAGCGAGCCGACGAAGTAGGGCCTGACGTCGAGGCCGAGCTCCTCTATTCTCTCCTCAGCGATTGTTCTCAGTTCTTTCATGAGGGCCTTAACGAAGGTTCTCTCCTCCTTGCTCGGCCTTATCCTTTGGAGGACCTCGCTGAGGACTTCTTCCATCTCCATTGCGCTCACTCCGCGAGCTCGAACCTTGCCACCGTCTCGTAAATCGGACCCTTTGGAGTAAGAGTGCTCTTCTTCAGCTCTATCGCCTCAACCTCGAACTCGCCGAAGTCCTCGTTGGCAAGGTCTTTGAGCGCCATCGCCAGTTCAACCTTATCGCGAACGAACTTGACGCGCCCGATTGTTATGTGGGCCACGAAGTCTTTGTCCTTCTTGAAGCCGAGCCTCCTCATCTCGCGCTCGACGTCGTTCGCTATCGCCTTTATCCCCTCGTCGTTTTCGATTCCGGCCCATATCACCCTCACGTAGTTCGGGTTCGGGAAGACGCCGATTCCCTTAACGCGAACGCGGTGCTTTTTGTGCTTTCTCGCTATCTCCGCCAGGGCCTTCTTAACTTCTTCCGCTGTTACCTCGTCAATCTCCCCGAGGAACTTGAGCGTCACGTGGAAGTTCTCTCGTTCAACGAACTTTATCCTCGCTGACTTGCTCCCTATCCTCTCCTGGGCCTTCAGAAGGTTGTCGCGAACCTCGTCGCTCACATCTATCGCTATGAACGCCCTCATACCACCACCGAGAAAAGTTGGGGGGAGGGATTAAAAGGGGTTACTCCCTCACCACGACCGGAAACTCCTCCCAGGGGAAGACTATCCATTTGTCTGTTCTGAAGATGTAGAAGTCTGGCACTACCTTGGTCCAGGGCTTCATGCTGAGGCAGGCGACCTTAACCTCCTTCGCCCCTGCCTTCTTGACTTCTTCGATGACGACTTCGAGGGTCTTCCCTGTGTCGCTGACGTCGTCCACGATAACTACCTTCTTGCCCTCCAGTGAGCCGTGGAGCGGAATCGTAACGACAGGCTTCTCCATCCTCTCGTCTATGCCCTTGTAGAACTTTACGTCTATGACCTTGAGCTCCACATCGCCCAAAACGTGGCTCAGCCTCACCGCTGGAATAAGCCCGCCCCTCGCGATTCCGACTATCACGTCGGGCATGAAGTGCTTTCTCAGTTCTTCGGCGAGCGCGAAGACGGCCCTATCAATCTGCCACCAGGTCAGGTAAACCTTGTCCATGGGAACACCTCCGAATAGCATGAGTTCTCAACGCCGAACTTAAGCTTTGGGTGAGTGGTGGAAGTTAAAAGAAAGGCCTTAAAAAACCTATTTTGGCAGGAGAATGTTAAAAGATGTCAGGGGGGAGCGAGGTTAGAGTGCAAAGAAAACAAAAGAAACCCTCAGCTGATGACGCACTTGCTCCATCCACAGCGCGGGCAGGTGGCGCAACCGCTCTCCATCCTGAGCTCGACAAGCTCTCCGTCCCTCTCGTAACAGACCGGGCAGTATGCTACACCTAGGAGCTCCTTAATCTTCTCCTCAGGAATCTCCGGTTTCTCCGCGTGGTGCGGGTGCTCTGGCGTCTTTGGCGTGATGGCCTTTGCCGTGCTCAGGGAAAAGCTGAGTTCGGGTTTTTTCTCCTTCCCGTTGGTGCCGTTGAGGATGGCCTCGACGTTGATGAACTTGGCCAGCCAGGGCTCGGCCTCGACAACAGCCTTCAGCTTCTCAACCGCGTACCTGCTCGGCTTGGCCGGGACGCGCTTCCTCTTCTCGCCCTCGACGCTGTAGACCTGCACCGAGAGCGAGCCATCGCGGTAGACTGTTATTCCCTTACAGCCGAGCTTGTAGGCGAGCAGGTAAGCTGCCTTAACGTCCTCCACCGTTGCGTCGTTCGGCATGTTTATCGTCTTGCTCGCGCTGTCGGTGAGCCAGAGCTGTATGTTGGCCTGGGCCAGTATATGGTCGAGCCAGTGGACGTCCATCGAGGTGACGAAAACGCGTTGCATGTCCTCGGGAATCTCCTCAAGCCCCTGCACCGAGCCGTAGTTGTCGCTTATCTTTTTCAGTAGCTGCTCACTCCAGAGACCGCGCTTCTTGAGCTCCGCCTCAAAGACTGGGTCGACGTAGTAGAACTCGCCGACGGTGACGCTCTTCTTATAAACCAGTGCAAAGATTGGCTCGATTCCGCTGGAGGTGTCCGCTATCATTGAAACACTTCCCGTTGGCGGGCAGGTAGTTACCATGCCGTTCCTGACTCCATAGCGTTTGATTTCCTCGACGAGCTCGTCCCACGGGAGCGTCCATATCTCGCGGTGGTAGAAGCCCTCGACCGGTAGCTCGCCGTCCTTGTAGGCACTCTTCTCGTAGAGCGGGAACGTTCCGCGCTTTTTGGCGGCCTCAACGCTGTACTTGTAGGCGTAGAAGGTGAGATACTCGGTGGCCTTCCTCATGAAGGCGAAGCCTTCCTCGCTGTTGTAGGGTATGCCGAGCTTGAAGAGCGCATCTGCCAGTCCCATCATTCCGACGCCTATCCTCCTGGTCAGCTTGGTGTTGTGGTCTATCTCAGGAAGCGGGAAGCGGTTAACGTCGATGGCGTTGTCGAGGTATTTAGCTACTTTCTGAATCACGTAGGCGTACTCGTCCCAGTCGAAGTAGGGCTTTCCTTCGTCGTCATACTTTACAAATTTGGCAAGGTTGATGCTCGCGAGGTTGCATGATTCGTATTCGTAGAGGGGCTCTTCTCCGCAGTTCTTGCTTACTATTCCGTTTGCTACGTACTCATGGACTTTTTTCATTGTCAACGTGTAAACGAGCCTCCTGCCAACCGGCTCTACGCGCATGACCTTCCTGCATCCCTGAGGATATACATCGACGCATGAGCCTGGCTTGAGGTCTTTCAGACGCACGTATTGGCCCTTAACCTTAACCTCATGCTCTTCGTCACCTATGAGCTCGGTTCCATCTTCGAGAACAATCTTTATTGCAGGCTTAAATCCGACCTTCCACACGTACGCTTCAACTTTTTCACCGTTTGATGCAATGACTTTTACTGGACTCAGGTATGCCCTCTGTTCGCCCCCCTCTCCGAGTACTCCCTCATCAATAATGTTAATGGTCTCTGCGCCCTTTGACTTGGCCAGTTCAAAAAGTTCCTCGATTTTCATCTCTCCATTTTCAGTTAAAATCCTCGTCTCCCCGACCACACACGGGTTAGTGGCCCTTATTGGCCCTCCCTTCGCCTCCGCTAAAACGTTCCTCCTGTTGATGACGTCGAAGAATATAACGCCGGGGTCGGCCTTGCTCCAGGCCATGAACGCTAACTCCTCGAAGAGGCTCTTGGGGTCTATCTCCTTGACTTTCTCGCCGGTCCTCGGGTTCACGAGCGGGTAGCGCTTGCCCTCCTTCAGGGCCTCCCAGAAGTCCTCCCAGATGCCGACGCTGATGTTGAAGTTGCTGAGCACGTTGGTTCCAGTGTTTCTCTCCTTTGCGTGAATGAACTTCTCTATGTCGGGATGCCAGACCTCGAGGATTCCCATGTTTGCTCCGCGCCTTACGCCTCCCTGCTTGATGACGTCACTGACTGCATCTATAAGGTGCATAAAGCTGACCGGGCCTGAGGCAGCCCCGGCCGTAGAACCGACGAAATCCCCCTCCGGACGGAGTTTTGAGAAATTAAGCCCCGTACCTCCTCCCATCTTCTGTATCATGGCCACGTCGTGCGCCGCCTTCATTATGCTCTCCATGTCGTCCTCTATTGGGACAACGAAGCATGCCGAGAGCATTCCCAACGGCCTGCCCGAGTTGATGAGGGCCGGAGTGTTGGGCATGAAAACCTGACCTGCCATGAGCCTGAAGTACTCCTCTATTTCAGCCTCGTAGTCGTCGAAGGCCCCGTTTTCGAGCATGCCCAGGAACTCGTCTATCGAGACCTTCATCCTGCCCTTCTCCGCCAGCTCGCGATAGAGGTTCACAAGCCTCTCGAAGTGGTACTTGTTGAGCTTGAAGCGTCCAATTGAGTACCTTCCGTCGAACTCCTCGAAGTGCTCTAAGTAGTACTTGACCCGGCTTAAATCCTGCTCGTGCTTTCCGTCTTTGTCGTAAACGCGCTCGTCGTAGAGTAAATCGGGGATGACCGCGAGGGTGGCGACCCTCTCAAAGAGCTCCCTGGGGCTCTCAACAATTTCACCCTTCTCGTTTCTTATGAGGTATCTGCTCGCTAAAACGCGGAGGGCGTTGAGGGAGAAGCGCTTGTCGATTTCATCGAGCCTGTCCTTGTTGAGGATTTTTTTCTTTTCTTCCCTGATTTCGGCCTTCTTCTTGCGGTAGAGAATGTATGCCTTGGCAACGTCGAAGAGGCCTGCTCTCATGAGCTCGAGTTCAACGATGTCCTGTATGTTCTCAATGTTTGGAATCTGCCCGTCGTAGAGCTCGTTGACGCGCCTAACGACCCTTCTGACGACCCTATTGAGCAACTTTTCGTCGTGGATTCCAACTTCGAGCATTGCCCTCTGGATGGCCCACCTTATACGCTCCCTATCAAATGGTACGATTCTACCGTCTCTTTTCATCACTTTTTCAACGGCCATATAAACACCCCTGACACACAGCTGTGTATAAATCTGGTCCTTGGTAAAATTATCAGCACCGCCACTCTCGCCGGGTTCCCTAATATACCTTGCCCCGCTTTGACTTGCCATCCTGACGAATTCTGACTTATCACCTTGGATGGTAGGGAACGGATAGAAAAAGGCGATGGATGGTTTAGATGGCCTCGTATATCAGCTTCAACCGGTACGCGTGGGTCAGTTCTTCCCTCGCGAGGTGCAGGAACAGGTCGCTGAAGGGCTCACCCAGGAGCTTCGCGAGCTTGGAATACATCTCATAGGCGTGCTTTTCCCTCAGGACGGCCTCAACAACGAGCTCTTCAAGGCTCTCCGGTTTGGCTCTTTCATCGCTCAGGACAGGCTCTATTGACAGTTCGTCCATGTAGTCGAGGATTAGGCTCTCGAGGGTCCCCTCGTTCAGGAGTCCCGTCAGGGTTTCGCGGTGTCTAAGTTCCTCCTCCGCCATGAGCGCGAAGGTGTCCCTTAACTCCGGCCTCTCGAAGAGCGCGTACGTTTCCCCGAGCTTGTAGAGGTTGTAAAGTTCGTTCTCCTGCCAGATTAACTTCTCTATCAGCTCCCTCGCCTTCATTCCACAACCCTCAGGTGGTCTAGGAGTTCCTTCACGCTTGGCAGAACGAGGTCGGGCTTAACACCACTCCGCTCGACGTCCTCTAAGGTGCTCACACCTGTGAGAACCATTATCGCCTTCATGCCGAAGCGCTTCGCAAAGGCAATGTCCGTGTCAAGCCTGTCCCCCACCATCCAGATTTCATCAACTGGTCCGAGCTTTTCCCTCACGATTTCATACACGGGCTCGTTGGGCTTTCCGATTATTATAGGCTCCCTGTCGGTTGAGGCCTTCAGCGACGCTATTATTGCCCCCGCTCCGGGGTAGAGCCCCTCCTCCGCCGGGTAAGTGGTGTCGGGGTTCGTTCCTATAAATGTCGCCCCGTTCCTTATTGCGAGCGTCCCGTACTTGAGCTTCTCGTAGGTTAGCTTGGGGTCGAGACCAACCACAACGTGCCCGATTTCCTTCCATTTTCCTTCCCTGCACTCTTCGAGGCTTACAACGCCCCAGCCCAGCTTTTCCATCTCCTCGTGGAGGCCATCTCCACCGATGACGAAGATTTTCCAGGGTTCCATATGCTTGGCCATGTAGAGCCTCGTGGCGAGGCCCGAGGTAACTATTCTCTCCGCCAGGACGTCTATTCCCATCGAGAGGAGCTTCTGCCTGTACATGCTGGGCGTTCTGGTCGAGTTGTTGGTGAGGAAGACGAATGGAATACCCTCCTCCCTCAGGTATTCGATTACCTCCCGCGAACCCTCAATTGGTTGGTTTCCGCGGTAGATGACGCCGTCCATGTCGAATACGATTCCAATCATGCTCCCACCTGAGGGAGAAGGTGGGGGAAGTATAAAAGCTCACTGGCTCGCGTCGAGCCTAAGCGTCACGTCTATTCCATCGGTCTGACACTCGTTGCCCGCCTCGACCGGGAGGTCAAAGGTCATCCTTACTTCGGCCTTCTCCCCTGGCTTGAGCTTTACCGGCAGGGATATCGTCTTCCCGCTGAGCTCGTCGAGGGTTTTGTTCACGAGCACGGGCTTCCCGTTCACGCTGATTGTTTTCAGAACCAGCCACTTTCCGAGTTCTCCCTTTTCGGGTGTTGAATCAACGGCTTTCTCCGCCGGGGACATCTTCACCTCGTAGTTTCGGACGTTCAGCGTCAGTGTCAGCCGGTTCATCGTGACCGTGCCCCTGTTCTTGACGAGGAATGTCACGTTTTTCTTCTCCCCCGGGAGCAGGTTGCTCAGGTCGAAGAGCTTAAGCTCGTTGTAGAAGCGCTTTCCGTCCTTACTTATGGCGATGTCGAACTCGGCGGTTGTCACGGTGTTGCCCTTAGAGATTGCCGTGTCTGTGAAGTGGGATTTGGCCACTCCTGCCAGGGCGAGTATTGCCAGCAGGAGTATACCAACTATTGTTCGTCTCATTTTTACAGCCTCCAGTTGTAGTTACGGAGATAATACGCCTGTTTCCCTTAAAAATGTTTCTACTTGTTAGAGTATTTATGTGGGCAAATCCTAAAAACGATTCGGTGGTATACCCCATGAGTCTGGCGAGGGAAGTGCTATGTGCGTTGACGTTTCCGTAGTGCTCCCAACAATGAACGAGGAAGAGGCAATTTCAGTTGTATTGCCCAAGGTGAGAGAAGCACTTGAGAGGATGGGTCTGTCGTACGAGATAATCGTTGTCGACAAGAGCTCGGACAGAACCCCTGAAATAGCCCGCTCCCTTGGTGCTATCGTAATCAGGCAGGGGGACAAGGGTTATGGGGACGCCTATATCACCGGGTTCAAACACGCCAGGGGCAAGTACATAGTCATGGGCGACCCGGATGGTAGCTACGATTTCTCAGAGCTTCCAAAGCTCTTGGAGCCCCTCTTTAGGGACGAGGCTGACCTCGTTATGTGCACCCGCCTCAGAGGTGAAATCAAGAGGGGTGCCATGCCCTGGCTTCACAGGTATATAGGGAATCCCCTTCTGACGAAAATCCTGAACGTTCTCTTTAAGACTAACGTGTCCGACGCCCACTGCGGGTTCAGGGCCATACGCAGGGACGCCCTGGAGAAGCTTCCGCTGAAGTGCAGAGGAATGGAGTTTGCGAGCGAGATGGTCATCGAGGCGGCGAAGGCGGGGCTCAGGATTAAGGAGGTCCCGATAACATACCACCCCCGCATCGGGGAATCAAAGCTCAGCTCCTTCCGCGACGGCTGGCGCCACCTCCGCCTCATGTTGCTTTACTCGCCGTCATATCTTTTCCTGCTTCCTGGAATCGTTCTCGTCCTTTCTGGCATGGGTCTTATGGTATACGCCTACAACACCAACCCCCTTAGGGTTCACTCCCTAATCCTCGCCAGCCTTCTCGTGATTGTTGGCTTCCACATTATCAACTTTGGAATATTCAGCAAGGTTTACGCCGCGAGAGAGGGTCTCGAAAAGCCGGACAGGATTACAAAGTTCTTTATGAGGTATTCCATCCTTGAAGAAGGACTGCTCCTCTCAGCGGTGCTCATCGGCGCGGGCCTCGTCCTGGGATTAATGATTTTCCTCAAGTGGCGTTCCAGCGGTTACGGTGCGCTATTTGAGATAAAGCAGGCGGTGCTCGTCATGACACTGATAGCGCTCGGAATACAGCTCGCCTTCTTCTCGTTCTTCGTGAGCATCCTTATGCTGAAGGAGGGTTAGCCATTGAAGGTTCTCGCGGTGTCTCCCTATTTCTTTCCGGAGGGGGGCGGGCTTGAACGCTACGCCCACGCCCTCTCCAGGGAGCTTGCATCGGAGGGAGAGGTTACCGTCCTGTGCGCCACCAGGGGAAAGCCCCGGGTCGAGACCCTCGGGAATGTCCGGGTTATACGCCAGCGTCCTCACGTCATTATCTCAAACACACCCGTCCGGCTGACCCTTCCCTTTGAACTCATTTCTCTCGTGAGGGCAGAGGGCTTTGACCGGATAATCGCCCATACCCCCGTTCCCTTTTACGCCGACGTTGCTTCCCTTGTGGGAAAACTCCTTGGAGTCTCAGTGACGGTCTTCTACCACACCGGCTCCCTCAAAAAGGGCTCCCTCATCGATTTTCTCGCCGGTCTATACGAGCGGACCGTAGAGAGGCTGACTCTCAGGGGCGTTGAACTCGTTGCCGTTTCAAGGTACGTTTCTAGGGTTCTCCGCGCCAAGGGCTTCAGGTCGCGGGTCAGGTACCCCCCGGTTGAGGAGCGGTATCTCAAAGCCACTCCCCACTACGGCGGACGTTACGTTCTCTTCGTCGGTCAGCTGACGCGGGCCCACCGCTGGAAGAACCTTGAGCTTCTCCTGCGGGCCTTTAGTGGGCTTCGCAACTCATTTCCAGACGTCACCCTCGTGGTCGTGGGCTCGGGTGATATGGTGCCCCACTATCGGGCACTGGTAGAGGAGCTCGGCATTGAGGGGAAGGTTGTCTTTAAGGGCTTCGTTGAAGACGACGAGCTCGAAGAGCTCTACCGAAATGCTCTCCTTCTTGCCCTCCCTTCCTCCGAAAGCGAGGCCTTTGGTAAGGTCGTTGTTGAGGCCATGGCCTTTGGAACTCCAGTGCTCGTTAGCAAATCCGGGGAGTTTCCTATTATCGTTGAGGCTGGGAAGGGTGGGGTTCTCGTTGATGCCGACAAGGACTCCCTTGAGAGGGCCCTACGAGAACTGCTCTCCAACAGAAAACTCCTCAGAAAGATGGGTGTTCTCGCTAGGAGGCGCTTTGAGGCCCTCACGGCTTCCTCCAGAACGTGAAATTCCTCGGAATGACGCAGTTCTTCATCGGGAGGCTCGTTTTTCGGTGGACTATCAGGTACGGTCCAGTCTCCCAGACCTCAACGGCGCCATCATGTACAGCGCTCTGGTTCACCTCCGCCCAGGCCCTGAACGTTATCAGCCAGTCTGGGTTCTTCAGAAGAACGCGCGTGAGGTTTCTGTCCGCCCATGTCCAGTTTTCAAAGCCTAGGAGCCCCGGGTGTGGTGTTCCCCCGAAAGAGTCCGTCGATTTGGCGTATTCCTCTAGAATTCTGAACACCTTTCTGTCGTGCCAGTATCCGTAATCCTGGATTCCTTTCGCCCCGATGTTGCTCATTTCAACGACCGCGATGTTCATAGCGATGAGCTGGAGGCCTATGAAGAGGGCAACTACCTTCTTGAGCGCTGGCTTGATTACAGGGACGTGGTTTTTAGCCCAATCATACGCCCTGAGGAGACCCCAGCCAGAGTAAATGCTCATGAGTGCGAGCGGTCCGTAGGTGTACCTCTCAAAGGGCCCGTTTAGGAGGAAGCCGAAAACTCCTCCCAGCGTGAGAACTGAGGGAAGCGCCAGCAGGGCTATCTCCCTGCGTAGCCTTTTTTCGGCGAAGAGTAGCGCCCCGAGAAACCCAAGTGTTATCAGGAGGTATGCTATGGCGAACAGGCCCCACGCCCGTATTTCGAGTTCCACTGCCTCGAATCCCCACTGGATGAAAATTCTTGAGTTATATTCAATAGGGCTCCGTTGAATCCCTATCCCGGCCATCAGCAGGAACGTTGGGAGGACGGGCGCGCTCGCGGTTACCAGCGCCCGCCAGAAGTCCCTTTTTCTTATGATTCTCAGGTACAGCAGGAAGAAGGGAATCGTCGTGAGCCACGTTTCCCTCGACGCAAATGAAAGACCGATGCACAGGCCGGCGAGCGCGGGGCTTTTTTCTGTCAGGTATATCGCCAGGAGCACGAAGAAGACTCCCCAAGGTTCGAGGGTGTAGCGAGCTCCGTACCGTAGGACCGTGAATGAAGTTATAAATAGCAGGGCTCCTATGAACGCGGGCTTTTCTCCGAACCTCTTCTTGGCGAGCTCGTACACTAGGAGAACGTTGGCAAGGGTTACAAAGGACGTTGAGAGCCTGAGGAGAGTTACCCACACATCGACGTTTCCGATGGCTGTCAGTGGAGACGTTAGGATGAATACCAGTGATGACCTTGGTCTCATTATCAGATGCCAAGCATCTCTTGAGAGTATCATATACAACATTTCATCCTGAAAAAGCCTGAGCAGGTGAAACGGTGCTAGGATTAGGGTTGCCCACAGGAGTGCTAAGACTCTCTTCCGGCTCATCATTGCCCACCCTTTCTGATGATTATAAAGCCTTCTTCCGTTTCCCGGTTATTTCGATTGTTTCAATCCTTCGATATTTTTTATGGTGCTGGGGGTTGAGGGTTTTCTTTTATCTATTATACTACGGAGGACCATTTTGACTATGAGAGCTGTTCCCAGCAACCACAGCAAAAACGCTGGATATTTCATGAGGGTATCCCTTGACAGGTACGAGAGGCACCCAATGAGGATGAGACTGAACCCAAAGCGAAGTTCCGGGTTATCCCGCTTTGGTTCAAAGTACTCCACCCAAAGGTTTAGCACTCCCATAAGGAGGAGATAGTAAACAAAAATTGCCACGTCGTTTGCGAGGTTCTCTGCTCCCGCGGCCAGTATGAGCGCTGAGGTGCTCAGGCCTATAACCGCATAAAGTACGAACCTCTGACCTATAGAGAGCTTGGAGTACCATCTGAAGGCATTTTTAAGAACCCATTTGTGCCGGATGAGAACGTAAATAAGTCCCACGATTGCGCCCACGAAGAATAATACTAGAACGAACCATTCAATGGTGGGTTTTACCTGAATCTCCGCCGTTAACGTTAGGGGGGTTCCCCCCTCGGGAGTTATTGTGAAGATGAGTTCATACCTGCCCGGAGGAGTTAGAATCGGTAGCCGGGATTCCTTGTAGATATGGACGGTTTTTCCGGGTCTGTACTCTCTCCAAGAAGGATGGGAGTATGAAAACACCTTAATCCCGTGATAGTACACCTTAAGGCTAATATCTACCCTAGTGAACGTTTTCTCCCGGCTGGTTATATAGAAGTCTGCCCTTAACGTGCCCCCGGACTTATACGTTCCGTTAAGTATCACGGTAACGATTATGTCCGAGTTGCTTCCGGTAACGTTGCTTATTCCTCCTTTCTGTGCGGTTGGTTGGAGGGTCCCTGTCTGGGTCTGGCTGGTCTGTTGACCCTTCGCTTTGCTGGCGCTGAAGTCATTAACCTCAACGGTTCCAGTTCCGTTTATTATGAACACGAGTGCGGAGAACTGGGCTTTCTCTTCAGAGGGGATGATTACAGACACCCTGCCCCACTCTGAGGTTTTGAGGCTTACTGGAACGGGGCTCTTTGCGAACAGGAACTTCGTACCGTTGAAGTAAGCCGGTTCGACAAGAAGTGAGCTAACGGAACTCTTAACTTCAAAGGAAACGTTCCAAGTCTCATTGGCGGGAAGTTTGGGGGATATTGCAGTATGGATTCCCGTTGAGTTTGAGGTGAGCTTGGTGGTACTGTCAGTTTCGGATACTTGGACCCCGTTGCCCCACCACCCCGAGGCCGTTGCAAGGGTTAATACAAAGAAAGCCACCACAATTGCTGATAGGCGCTTCATCTCTTAATCACGCCTCCGATGACTTTTTTGAACCTCTTTTTAATGCCGGTGATTGCTCTGGTGAATATCTTTTCGAGCTTCCTCGCCCATCTGTCCCCTTTTTCTCGTCTCCAGTCGTGGATTATGTAGAACATGCTGAGGATAAACATTGTGAGTGAAATCTTGAGGCCGAGCTCAAACCAGTCCTGGGGCGTGTAGCGGAGGACTATTGTTAAATTGCCGGTCTGGTTTATCCAGAAGCCGTTTATGACTCCGTATACTGGAACGGGCTTGACTTTCTCGACGAGCTTTCCATCCTTGTAGACCCTCGCCTCCCAGAGCGGGTCATAGGACTCGGCGAAGGTCAGGAAGAACGGCTTCGTGGCGCTGACTTTGACTTTCCAGAGGGTTGGGTTGATTTTTGTGTAGCTTTGGACTGTGGCGGGAGTTTCGTTGACGTTGAAGATGTCCTCGAGGGTCTCGTTGGGATTGTTGACGGAGTAGAGCCATACTGAGTCTATAGTTGGTAATTCATCTAAGGGATATACTTCAATGTCGTCGAACCATGTTATTGCGGGCCCTTTGGAGGGGTCGAGAACCCACCCTGCGTTTAGGACTATTCTGATTTTGGTAACGTTCTCGGGAATTTTTACTATACACTTATACTCGGTCCAGTTAAACGTTCCTGTTCCTACTCTACCTGTGGGACATTGCCTCAACTGTTTCCATTTGTGAAGATTTTCGAAATAACCAACGATAGGAATATGAGTTCCGTTCGTGTTTTGTATCTTGACGTGAGTTATTATGATGTATTCTTTCCCAGGTGTTACATTTATAGGATTACTCCAAATCCAGCTCCACGTGTGAGGCTTTGTTGAGGTAGTATAAACCATTAGGCTATGATTACCTTGGATTGAGTCGTTTGAGAGTTCCTTAGTGAATTTGTTACTCCCTGAACTCCAAGAGCTAAGGTTGTTTTCAAAAGAATAATCTGGGAGCAGCGATTGTATTCCCAGGTAGGGGGTTATCTCTATACGGTCTGTGCCGGGGGATAGTCTTAGAAGAGTGCTATTTGCACTAGATGAGTTGATTGTGTTAATTATCAATGTTTGGTTTGAAATTTTAACACTAAACATCCCGTCACCTTGAATTTTAACTTTGTAAAACCCTACTTTTGGAATAGTTATATTAGCTACAAGTTCTCCCGTTGGGCTTGTAAACTTAAGTTGCCATCCGGTGATTGAACTTTTATTAGTCTCATATATTACATCCTTCTGCTCAAACACATTAGGTGTAAGCTCGTATAGTATCATTTCATGTTTTTTGCCCCTCTGATTGAGCGCATCTTGATATTCATTTTTGGGTATAAATGCTATGAAATTAATTGCATTTAGACCCTTCAAATTAATGATGTTAATTTTAATACCTTTGGAATTAAAGGATATTGTGGATAGTGGTATATACTCAAAAGAGTTTATTGTACTATTAGTATCTATGTAGAAAGTGTAATTGTCTATAGTTATCTTTAGTAGTCCTCCCATGGAGCTCTTTAATAGGCGTATAACCGGTACATATTGGCCAGGTTCAATGTGAATACTTGAAGAGATAGATGCATTTGGAGCCATTGTAAATGTTATCCCTAACCCATAATCGAAATTGAAAGTGTATTGTGGTCTGAGGTCGATTAGGTACTTGATGAAATCTCTTGCTTGAGAAGAATAAATATATGTCCAATTATCTTTTGGTTTAAAATAATCCTGTGAAAGCATTCTTGGCGAAACAATGTATTTTTGTTTTATTTGTTCAAAGATACTTGGGAAAATGTCATTGTATGTTAGTACGATATCCTGGTTTAATGGTGGGATATTGAGATACTGCTCCCTATATACTAATGGGGCTTTTTTAAAAGTCGCTACTTCGGGGGGGTATCCAGTGAGACCCGTATATGCAATAACTGGATGTCCACTTATCAAAACTGGTGGGGACACATTCGATATTTCGAACACAGTAATGTATTCGCCGGAGTATATTTCATGGATTCTTTCAAGTTTTGAGAGTTCCCTTATAGCTTGTTCTACGAGTTCACTTGAATACCTATCATTTTTGTTCCATTTTACATCATTATGAATTATTATGTACTTAATTCCAAGACTTCCATAGATTAAATCCCAGTATTCTCCAAGGTACGTCAAATTATATCGTGGATTTGGAGAGCGAATGGGGAAATAATAGTTGAAGAATGTGAATTGTTGGTAATCGTAGGAGGGAATTGATGATGACCTAACTGCAAATATGCCTGTTGGAGGTCCATTGTATGGATTTTGGGCTTTTATCCATACCGCCTTTCTTCCCCAGAATTCAGGAATCCATAGTGCGTGATACGTTGTATTATTTGAAATCAAGTTGTTAACGTTAATATAGTCCTCAGGGATTGAAGAGGGGGTCCAGTATCCGTTTAAATCTCCGGTCAATAACGGCCAACTAGATGCCAGCGATGCAACTCCGACTAAAATCATAAATATCGTTGCAATAGTTCGGTTCTTTTTTGAATTTTTTAGCACGATGTATCCTGCTGTGTATGCTAAGAGTATTATCAAATATAATGGAAGCATTTGGGAGTTGTGGTATGGCTGACGGAAAAGTCTTCCAAGTGTTGGATACTCGCCAAATGCCGTTGAAAGGATAAACCAGAACGGGCTATCCTTTAGCGCTGAAAAGATGAAGGTAATAAGGAATAATACTGTTGTTGTTAGGGGAATCCACAAATGCCTCTTTAATAAAATTAGCCCAATGAAGGATATAATTGATATCGTAATGAAAAAATAAGGGAATTTCTCTGTTAATTCAAAGGGGATATTATATGTTATTCCAATATAATGGACAAAGTACAAGGAGAATACATTAATGGGCTTTTCCCCACCTACCATATCAAGATTGAAAACAGAGACTGCTCGTATTCCTGAGTTCATTGAGTGGTACAAAATAGGAAGATATATGGGTAGTACAAAGCTTGTAAAGAGCAATGCAACTAATATCGTTCTCTTTATCGCTTTTTTAACCTCTGAGCGGTTTAGTACTATATATGAAAGCATATATACGGCTAATGGGACACCTATTTTTACAATAAACCTTGATGTCTCGACTAATGCCAGAATAGCAGAGATGGCTACAATCTGTGTCGGTTTGATTTTCTTTTCAGTAAGTATCTTCATCCACAAATAGATTATCAGGGGCGTTAGCGCATACTGCCATCTTAGTATTATGTTCCTGCTTCGACACATAATCCATGGATTGAACCCATAAGTTATGCTTACGGTGAGCAGTAGGAGATATATCCAAGAATTCCTATTTATTATCTCAGTAAACTTGCCATTGTTGTTTCCTATTTTTAATATTAAATATTCTACTAAGTAATATGCAGTGAGCACAGCTACCACATTTGGCAGAATAAGGAACAGTTTAATTGTAATGGAGAATCCAAATATATAGCTCAATCCCTTGATGATGGCATACAAGTATAGTTTGGGGAAATCCGCTATGCTAAATACTTCAGTGTTTTCATTCCATGTGGGGTACACAACTTTCCAGAAATTATCCGCGGTATATGTTTCTATTTGCTCTGCTAATATGGGGATGCCGGGCATTGATAGTACTTTTCTACCAACTAATATACTAAGTGCAACACTAGTAATAACTAGACCTACTATTTCGATTCTTTTGTTTGCTTTCATATTACATCCCTGATGCTTCTAAAGTACTCAAAGGGAGATTTTTCTCTAACCAAATAAACAGGAATGCTGGTGACGAGATTATTTATTATTTCTTCTTCTACATGTTCAATCCTTATTTCAGGGAAATAGTATTGAATAGCAGTAATTATCATGTCAGAGTGCCATTTGAATTCATCTCTGTTCAGTAGGATAATCCTCTCAAACGCTTCCTCTGAAGAGAGCTCTTGAAGAAGACTGTTCCCTTTTTCAAGGATGAATATTCCTTTGATTTTTGCCTTTGGTATTATTCTCTCTCTGTATTCCTCTCCAAATGTTTTGAAGCTTGAAGCTGTAAAGTATGAAAGAGGACCTAACAGTTTGTTAATCTTTGTTTCATGATGTTGGGTGGCAGTGCATGGTACCGCATGAACCGTTTTCGATTTTAAGTTTGCTATTGAGATATCTTCACTCAGCCCGTAGAATCCATTTTTTACAGCTTCTAAGACTGTGGTAGTTTTCCCCACATTCGGGGGAGCCATTATTATGTATCCCTCATTTTTGTCCTTCGCAAATGCTGAAGAATGTAGAGGTATGAAGTTATTATGAATAAGCGAAAGATACGTAGCGTCTTTGAGCAATATCCCTGGGGGGATGACGTTTTCTATTTTCATCTTGAATATTGTATAATATCTCCTGTTAACTACCAGAGAAATATTGGACAATTTATTTGCTGGCCCTATTTTAAGGAGGGCTTTAATTCTGCCAATTGGGGAAATGGCTTTCTCAAGCTTTACGACGATATTATCGTGAAGATTATCCAGTAAAATACTATCTGAGTATTTGTATCTTAAATTGCTCGGGACATCATTGGTACTTCCAATCTCGAATTTTACTGATACGACAGCATTTCTTTCCCCATGAGGAATCTCACAGTTTCCCCTTAGAAATTCGCCAAAAGAGTAATAGTGAATCTTTCCTATGCCTGATTTTGCCTTTAGAACTTCAGGGGATATTGTTACATAATCCATAATGCTCACCTCTTTTTATCTGTCTGGAGATAATTCATATAACCCCCTCCAGCAGCAACATATTCGAGGAGTTTCAACGTTATCACTCCAATCGCGAGATGGGGTCGGCTCCAGAATCTTTTGTTCTTGAAGAATAGGCCAAACCTGTATAAGGCGCTTATCTGCTTGCTCCCGAACTCGTGATATTTCCTTTTGTATTCTCTTGCAGTTTGACCATAGTAGTACTTCTTCCTCAGCCACTTTCTGAGACTGAACCCTTCCTCATGGTGGAGTATTGGAGCTGAGATTCGAGCCCACACGTCGTATCCGAGCTTCTCTATTTTCTGGGGCAGTGTTGATTCCTCGAAAAAAACCACGTTTTCATCGAATCCTCCGACCTTGAGCACAAGTTCCCGCCTAAAGAATCTTGCCGATTCAATGGAGGTCCCTGCGTAAAACTGCCGTTCAAAGTCCCGCACCTTGACCCAGTAGCTATCTCCAACTGAGCGTTCGGGTATTACAATACCACCAATTTTGGGGTCGGATTCCATAAGGGTGACGCATTCTTCAACGACCTTTGGTGTCAGCTCCATGTCAGAATCTACAAAGAGAACGTACTTTCCACGGGCCTCCATCGTGCCGATGTTTTTGGCTTTGGCCCGCTCGCCTTTAACTTGAATTAACCTAGCACCGTACCATTTACAAATCTCTGGAGTATTATCCCGGGAGAAGTTATCCACCACGATAGTTTCAATATTTGGGTATGTTTGATTCTTTATGGATTCCAAACACAACCCGAGGGTTTTACCCGAATTGTAGGTAGGTATTATGATAGACACTAACGGCGTCTTATCCATTTTTTTCACCAACCTCCTTCAAAATCCTCTCAAACCTCTCCGCGCTGTAGTCCCAGTTGAAGCGCCGGGCCCATTCCAACGCGTTCTCGCTGAGCTTAATCCTGAGTTCTTCGTCCTCATAAAGCAGTCTAATCTTCTCGGCCATCGCTTGGGGGTTTGGCTCGCACAGCAGGCCGTTGTAGCCGTCCTGGATTGAGTCCCTCAGCCCGGGCACGTTGTAACCTATCGCGGGAGTTCCAAGGGCATTGGCCTCAATCACGACCCGTCCCCATCCTTCTCTTATGCCTGGAACGAGCAGGACGTGTGAGCGCATCATAATCTCGTCTCTTTCCTCGGCGGGAACGAAGCCTTTGAATTCAACGTTGTAAGTACTGTATTGCTTTTTAAGGTTTTCTAGTAGTTCACCACGCCCAATCATTACTAACTGTCCGCTCTCCGCAATTATGGAGGCTTTTATGGCATCTTCGGGTCTCTTGGTGGGGGTCATCCTGCCGACGAAAACTGCGGTGAACTCGTCGTATTTTTCAGGAACTCTCTCGAGAACGTTTCCGTTGAGACCGTTGTAAACGATTTCAACGTTTTTAAAACCCAGCTGAAGCAGGTCTTCCCTAGTGGAATTTGAGACAGTTATAGTTGGCACTTCCCGATAAAACTTCAACCAGTACGGTTCAAGTATCCTTTTGCCCACGACGTTGATTGGAAACGGCGTCTTGTAATCCCAGAACTCAACGGCGAGCTGGTGAATGAGCGCAACCACGGGCTTCCTCACGTACTTGGGGGTTAAGAACGGTCGCGTGTTTATCTCGTCGATAACGATGTCGAAGTCTCCCTCATGCTTGCGGTAAAACCTCTTTGCATGGGAGTACACGGTGTTGAACAGCCCGATGATTTTTCCTCTCCGGATTATTTGGACTCCATTAATCTCAGTTCTCGTACTTGCACCTTCGAAACTGGACGTAAACAGCGTTACCTCGTGCCCATTCCTAACTAACCTCTCCGCTATCTCATGGGTGTATACCTCAGCGCCCCCCGCCTCGGGGTGCTCGATATCCTTCCAGTTGAGCCAGAGAATCCTCATGAATACCACCGTTGTAATAGTGGAGAACGTTTTTCCTGTAATACACAGCCATGGTGTCGAGGAACATCCTCGCTATTGCCCTCCAATTAATGGAGGAGTTATATACCTTGTGCTCAATCTTCACGGGAATCTCTACAATGCTGTATCCATACATGCTTATTACCGTGAGTAACTCGACATCGAATGCGTATCTCTTGACCGTTATCCTCGGAAACACGTTTTCCAGAACGTGCCTCTTGAACGCCTTTAACCCGACCTGAGTGTCTGAAACGTCCAGTGAGAGAAGCACTTTTACGAGATTGCGATAGGCGGTACTGAACAGCCATCTCTTGAACGTGTAGTTGACCCTTGCACCGGGGATGTATTTTGAGCCTATTGCCACGTCATATCCGTTATTAAGGGCACTGATGAAACGATGAACCTGGGAAGGGGGTATGTCGAGGTCGGAATCTAAAAACACGATGAACTCGCCGGTGCTGTGCTGGAATCCTTTTCGCAGGGCATACCCTTTACCCCGGTTCTTGGTGTACGACACTACTTTTACGTTTCTATATTTCCTGCTGAGCTCAATTGCTATGCTCTCTGTGTCGTCCGAGGAGCCATCGTTTATTATGATAATCTCGTGAGGGATACGGGAAAGTTCCTTCTTTGTTTTAACGACCGATTCGCGGAGATATTTGCCTTCGTTGTACGCTGGCATCAGCACGGAGACTTTAGTCATCATCCCTTCCTCGGGAGATTAGTGATAATAATGAAGTTATAAACGTTACTACACCAACAACTATAAGTGCTGTTATAATGTTACTAATTGTTGAATGAAATTTGCTTATTAACACTACTATCTCCACAAGCAGGGACGCTATGAGAGCAACGCCTATCCTGAAGTTCCTTATGGAGAGGGAGTAATTGAGAATTACTGACACCATTGCAAGGAACATCATCGCGAGGGCGTACCTCCAGAGGTATGGACTGGCATCGAAGTATTTGCCCCCGTAGACTATGCTGAGTATCGTTCCGGGAAATAGGGCATACACAACCACCACACCGCCGGCGATGACACCTGCGAGGAGCAATCCCTTAATCAGAATCTTTATCGGGTTTTCTCCCCTTTCATGAATCTTGGACGCCTCTGGGAATATGACCATCCCAATTGCTCCCGGCGCGAAAAGCGCTATCTTCCCGAGGACGGAGATTGAGGAATAAAGACCGGCCTCGGAGGGGGATAAGTAGTGCTTTACGATAATCATATCCATGTTCCACAGGGTTGTGTACGCGAACAGTGCTATAAACGCTCCCCCGCTGTAGTGTAGGATTTCACGGAGGGGAACCTTGGCGCGTTCGTCTAGTTTAAGGATATCGGCTATCAGCCAGAGGGTCAGAGCGAACGCCATGACGTGGGCCAGGAAAACCCCCCCAACGCCACCGATGACACCGTGGCCGGCAATAACCAGGAGAACCGAGAACACGAGCTTGAACAGCGACCACGAGGATGTGCTCAGGCCAAGAGCCCCAAACCTCTGGAGCCCCCTTAGCGCTCCCTGGTAGACTGGTAGGACAAGACCGAAGGGAACCGACGCAAAGAGGACGATTAGGTACCAAGGGTTGTCTATGTTAAGGAATTTAGATACCTCCGGGGAAATCATTGCCACCAAGAGCACCACAAGGGCCCCGGTCAGGAACAGTCTTTTCGTTGACTCGACTATCAGGCTCCTGACGACTCCGAATTCCCCCCGGATTCCGTAGACGTTGACGAACTTCGTGACTGATGTGTTGATTGTCGTGAATGCCACGGAGAACATGTAGAAGAGCGACAGCAACGCCAGGAGCTCCCCGTACTGGACTGGCGTTAACAGGCGTCCCATTATGAGCTGGTAGAGGTAGTTAAAGCCGTTTGAGAGCACGCTGGCCGTGAGCATTATAATCGTGTTCCTGTACAGGGAGTCATCGAGGATTCTCCTTACCGCGTTCACTTTTTCTCTCCTCCAACAACGTCCTCAATCCTGAAAACTCCCCTGTCAAGCACGGTTTTGCCCTTTGAGTAGGTGTACCTCACGACAACGCTCCCGTTAAGGTTTTCCGGCAGGATGAACTCATCTTTGCCCTTAATGCTGAACCACTTCTTGTAAACCCTTGTCCCGTTGTCGAGGAAGCCGTAGATTCCAAGACTAGTTCCAGTCGCGTTCTCAAACTTCAACACGACCGAGCCGTTCTCGGCCGTAACAATAACATTCGGGTGCACGAACCTAAATATCTTAACGATTCCTCCGTCCGAGTAAACGAGCTTGTAGTCCTTTGGATACTCGTCGGTGAGCATCAGCCTCGCGAGGCTCGTGTTGAAGGCCTTGGCGTTCATGAGCACCGCGTAGCCGTAGTTGAGGTTTATGTAAACGTAGGCCTCCATTGTGGGCTTCTCTTTCAGCGGCACCTTTTCAACCTTCGTCCCTTTCTCTATGAAGAGCTCGACGGGAACCCCCCATACATTCCCAATCCTGACCTTTGCGTCCCAGCTCTCCCCCGGTGTTGCCATTATGGCGTACCCAGGAGCCATGAACGTTAGCACACCGGGGGTTGGGACCGGCTTCAGAAGAATCATGGCGTACCCGCTTTCCTTGGCCGTTTCAAGTATTGCTCCAAACTTCTCAACGGCATCGAGGGAAACGATGACGTAGTCAATTCCGGAGCTCATCAAGCTTTTCTCTGTCACTTTTCCTAGATAATACCTGGCCACGAATGCATTTGCGCTTCCCTGAGCAACGGGCGCTCTCTCCGCAAAGTACGTCACCCAGTGCCCCTCGTCCCACCAAGTAAGAACGACATCGTTGATGTTTGAGTGGTTGCCGAGGTACTCCAGAGCCCTTTCCCAGTTGTCGTTCACGATGGGTTTTATGGAAAGCGTGTTTTGAACCTCCGCGACGGCCGTCGTCAGGGGCACGGCTATAACGAGTCCACTCAGTGCGAGGGACAGGTATCTCTTAACGGAATCCGGAGAGAGTTCTATGAGGTCTAAGACCGAAGCCAACCCAACACCTGCCATAATCGCGACGGCGACGGAACCAATGAAGAGGAAGCGCGTCCATATAAGGAGCATGGGGATTGCCACGAGTCCGAGGCCGAGAGCAACGTAGTCCCCCAGGTTCCTCCTTCTAAAGGACAATGCAAAAAGGGGTACTGCAACGAAAGCCGGCCCGTAGGCCTCCCACAGGTCTCTCATGGCGGTTCTCTGGGTCTCTACTATCGGGGCCTTGGTAAAAATCTTTTCCAGAAGGTTTTGGGCGATTCCATGGTAATGACCTGCTAGGGCAATGCCCGCTATGGTAATAATTCCCACGATTGAGGCCCTGATTTTCCAGCTTTTTACTAACCTCGCTGAGATAAGGAGGATGGCAATGGCAATAACTGAAACGGGAACGGCGTACTTAAGGTACAACAGCAGAAAGGCATCCTTTATAAGGCCGAACTGGAGTCCAAGCTCCTCGGCGAACTTCTTGCCGAGCCATCTGTTGTAGCTAGCCATACCGTAGCCAAAGGTTTCACCGAGGGCGTTGGCTATCAGGGCCCCAAAGGCCGTTGAAAGCGCGATGGCCAGTCCGTCCAGAATTCTTTCGTCTTCCCTGAGAAGAAAAGCCCCTATTGATAGAAGAACCGCGTTTGCCAGAACGAAGGCGAAGATTGGGTAGTACGCCTGCCAGAATATTGCAGATAAGCCCGTCGCTATCCCGGGGATTAGGTAGAACGCGAACCTCTCGTACTTCCACCTCCTGGGCTTCCATGCCAACCCAAGGGCGATTCCAAAAAGAGCCACGCTGTACCAGAAGAGCATGTAGTTGTCGCCCCTGTAATAGCCCGCCATCGAGCGGAAGACGTGGCCAAAGCTCACCGCGAGAAGGAATGCCGAGAGGAAGGCTTCTCTCTCCCCGTACAGTTTGAGAACGGAGATGTAGACAAGGACAACAGTTAGAACGCCGAAGATTACCGGGGTTATCCTGAATGCATTGTAGAGGGAAACGCCAAATGGATGAAGGAGTTTGTAAATGAAAGCTGGCGTCATCCAGAGGCCAAGGGGATGGAAATTATGAACTTGATAACCCCAGGGACCGAGGGCGTAGGGGAAGAAATTCACCCAGCCGTGCGTTAGGGCGTACCTGATGTAAGCAAGATGGAAGAACGGGTCGTAACCTAGGAGGTACTTAAAGCGCATGGGGAGGAGCCTGAGGATGAGTGCCACAACGGCTATTATCGGGACGGCGAACTTCGGTTCGATGAGTTTCCGGTAAAGGTGGGACGCCGTTTCAGACTTCAATCGCCATCTCATTAAAGCTCCCCTCTCGCGTAATTGTAATCTATCCTTCAGTCTACTACCCTCGTAAAGTAATAAAAGCGTTGCGTAATGGAACTTCACTCTGGTCTCGTCCGCGGGTGCTCCCCACTTCTTCTCATATCGTAGATTCAAAACTTATTGGGGGCTAACGGAAAAAAGTCAGGTTTGGAAGATTCTCTTAATTACCGGGTCGGGAATGCTGTGCCCCTCCCCACATGCTCCAGAAAGCCGTAGTTAACGAGCTTTTTTGGGAGTAGGTTAAGATTTTTGTCATCAATCTCCTTGCCTTCCCTGAGTTCTTGGGCGTTCTTTATTTCCGTCCAGGAAGCGGAGTTCTTCCTGGAAGTGATGCCTGCCACGATTTCCATAATAGCCCTGTACCTCGGGAAGCCCTGTCCAGTTCCTCAAACTCCGAACGAATGTATCCCTCAGCCTCGATAAGAACGTCCTGAATGGCATCCCAGTGGGTCTTCCCATCAACTCTGCTTGCCCCGTAATGTGTCAGCCAGCTGGGTACACCGTCGAGAGCCTTGATAGCAGAGAGTATCTCCTTTGGATTTGCAGACAACCCATACTCTTCAAAACCCTCTCAAGGAACTCAAAACTCTGAGAGGGGTGTCAAAAAGCATTGGACTCCACCCGAAACAGGTACCCTCTACTCACCCCTCTGTATCTTTGCGTGACCGCCAACGAGACTCTTTCTGAGCTCGAGATTCCTTATCTCGCACTTCTCGTCTATGATGGAGCGCCATATGGTGGAGTTCCTGATTATGGTTTTTCTGAAGATTATCGAGTCGCTGACGTCGGAGTTCTCTATAACGCACTCCTCGCCGATGTAGGCGAAGGGCCCTATAATAGAGCGGCCGAGTATCTTCGCACCACGCTTTATCACAACAGGTGGAATTATTTTGGAGTAGGGGCTTATCTGGATTTCCTCAATGTGGCTCTCTTTCAGAAGCGTTCTTAAAGCTTCCAGGTAGCTGTCCGCGCTCCCTATGTCGTACCAGTACTCGGAGAAGCGGTAGGCCTTTATCGGCTCCCCCCTCGCGAGAAGCCACTGGACGAAGTAGCCCGGTGAATCCCGGTTTCCGTTGCTCAGGTAGTCGTCGAGGAGTCCCATAACCCTCTTCGGAAAAACGTAGACACCGGTGCTGATTAGCGTCGAACGCGGCTGTGCCGGCTTCTCCTCGAAGGCTACCACCCTGTCGCCCTCTAGGACAACAACGCCGTAGCGCTTGGCCAGCTCAAGGTCTCCAACGTCGTAAACCGCTATAAGCGTATCTCCAGAGTGCCTCGCCAGAAAATCCTCCAGCGAGAACGAAAACAGGTTGTCTCCCGCTATGAGGAGGTAATCATCTAAACCGAGCTCTTCAACGGCCTTCTTCATCGCCCCTATCGTTCCGAGCTTCTCTTCCTCGTGGAGAGTGTCCTCAACGATTAGCTCGACGCCGTACTCTTCCGCGATTGGCCTGAAGTGGGACTCGAAGAAGCGGTTGGTGGAGATGTAAACCGGCAGGTCGAGCCTTAGGACTTTCTCAAGGATGTGGTCTATTATCCTCTTCTCCCCGACCGGGAGCAGTGCCTTTGGGTTGTCCTTCGTTATTGGCCACAGCCTTGTGGCATAGCCACCTGCCATTATGAGGACTTTCATGGGTTTTCCCTCCGAAGTTCCTTTGAAATCGAGTTCATAAATTCCTCAATATCTGACAGGTTATCCTGGAGTATCTTATAAATAAACTCATCATCAACCTCCCAGTAAATGTGGACAAGTCTGTTCCGGAATCTCGTCATGAGAACAAGTCTCTTGGTTAAATCATTGTTAATGATTCCCCTTTCATTTAAAACCCTGAACGAATCTGCGTAGTCCTTTGGAAGCCTCATTTTGTTCCTTGATATCAGGTGATAAGCAATGTCAATGCACGCTTCGATTGCAACGAGAAGGTTGTACTTTGCGCTTGAAACATAGTGTCTATTCTGAAGAAATTCCTCCTTGGGGAGTTCCGAGAGCTCATAAAGTGCTTCTAGAGCAGCCCTAGCCTCCGACATCAGGCGAGTTACCTTCTCCTCATCGTATTCCAAGGGCCTCCCTCCTGTACATGTTCAAGTAGTATGAGTAATCGTGATACTCTCGCATCGTCCCCTCCTCGAAGTCGCACCGAGCTTTCTCGTCCCTGCTGAAGAGCAACAGGCCTCCAATGGCGCGGAACCTGAACGTTACAGGAGCGTCGTTGAGAACTCTAACGTCAACTGGAAGCCCGATTATTCTTGAGAGCTCCTCTTCCAGCTCCTCCTCGTAGAACGGGTGGGCCTCAAAACTTACGTAGACTGCCACATCTACGTCCCTGAAGGGTCCATCCTCAAGGAAGGAGCCGTGCAGGTAGGCAAAGGCGATCTCGTCCCGGCTTGAGAGGAAATCCCTGAGTGACTTGATAATCCTTTCTTTTTCTTCCTTCCCCAGCGTGTAAACCTGCATGGTAGTGGGTATGGTGTTGGATACAAAAAACTTTCCCAAAGCTTAATAACAGTTGCTCAAACTCCGTATGGTGATACCATGAAAGTTCTTGTCACAGGTGGGGCTGGCTTCATAGGCTCGCACCTCGTTGATAAGCTCATGGAGCTCGGACATGAGGTCAGGGTTCTCGACGACCTCAGCGCAGGCAGTCTAAACAACATAAAACGCTGGCTCGATAACGAGCGCTTTGAGTTCATCAAAGGCGACATGAGAAACCCGGAAATTGTGAGGGAGGCCGTTAAAGACGTTGAGGTCATCTTCCACCTCGCGGCCAACCCGGAGGTTAGAATCGGCTCTCAGAGCCCCGAACTTCTCTACGAGACCAACGTGCTGATAACCTACAACCTCCTCAACGCGATGAGGAATTCGAGCGCCAAGTACATCGTCTTCACGAGCTCTTCAACGGTTTACGGTGACGCCGAGGTCATACCTACTCCCGAGGACTACGCCCCGCTCGAACCGATAAGCGTCTACGGCGGGGCGAAGCTCGCGGCAGAGGCTTTGATAAGCGGCTACGCCCACACCTTCGGGTTCAGGGCTTTAATCTTCCGCCTTGCTAACATCATAGGCGAGCGCTCCAACCACGGGGTGATTTACGACTTCATCAACAAGCTCAGGAGAAATCTGGAAGAGCTTGAGATACTCGGCGACGGAACGCAGAGGAAGAGCTACCTCCACGTGAGCGACACCGTTGAGGGAATGCTCAAAATATTCGAGCACTTCAAAGGCACCGGGAAAACCGTTGACTTCTACAACCTCGGCAACGACGACTGGATAACCGTTCGGGAGATAGCGGAGATAGTGAGCGAGGAGATGGGCCTTAAGCCGAGGTTCGTCTTCACTGGTGGAGTTGACGGGGGCAGGGGCTGGAAGGGCGACGTCAAGTTCATGCGTCTGAGCATAGAGAAGGCAAAAGCCACCGGCTGGAGGCCGAGGTTGAACAGTTATGAGGCCGTGAGGAGAACAGTTAGAGAGCTTCTCTGACCGAAAACTTTTTAAACCCTCCCTCGCCCTTAATCTCGGACACGCCCCGGTGGTGTAGCCCGGTCAATCATGCGGGACTCTCGATCCCGCGACCCGGGTTCAAATCCCGGCCGGGGCACCAGAATTCTTATGGGCCCGTGGCTCAGCCTGGTCAGAGCGCCCGCCTGATAAGCGGGAGGTCCGGGGTTCGAAGCCCCGCGGGCCCACCATTGCAGCCCTTGCTTCGCAAGCGCTGGCGGAAGTTTATGTGCCTTTCTGAAAAGTGCAGTTTCAGAAGGGTTCTGTTAAATTTGCTTCACTTTAGAGTGTTTCACTCTAAGAAGGCGCCCGGAGGGCGCCGATGGCAATTTGAAACTATCTGAGGGGTTTTGTTGTAGTGTTAAACCCCTTTGGATTTGCTCTTTGGTTAGTGCACGACTGACTTTTTGCTCATTAGTGATAAGGGCAATCCTTTGGTCAAGCTTTCCTAAAGCTTGCTCGCCTTCGCGAAGTTTGACCAAGGCTCGTGATTCTTCGTTAAGAATGCAATTCTAAGGAGTTTGCGTTTTCAAACGGCCATTTTTCTTGGGAGAATTCTCTTTAAAAGAGCTATTGAGGGGGGTTTCTCTAAGAAGCGCTCCTTTGGAGCGCGATAAAAAGCAAACCCAAACTAAAAGGCCTCTAGAAGTGAGAATTCCAAAACATCTCCTAGATGTTGAAAGTGCAAACGCTCTTGAAGAAGCCCTTGTTAAAGGAATCACAAACTTTGATGAAACCAAAGTTTCAGCGCTAGTGGGGAAATTTTCTGGTGAGAAGTTGCTCGATAGGGGGTGTGTATCAAAGTGGACATGCTCATTGGAATGGCTGGTTTCCACAAGGGGTTTCCTTTTAAGCTTGCTATTCTGGAGCGTGTTTCTTCCATTAGCGCCCGAAGGGCGCTGTTTTAAGTTGGACACCTCCTCTCAAAGCTATCCTTGAGGTAAACCCCCAAAACTATTGGGTGCTTGATGAGGCATGCAACTTTCTCCTGCCTTTTTGGATAGCTAGACCATTTTGGTCAAGCTTTGCGCAAGCAAAGCTTGCGGGGAGTAAAATTTATAAATCCTCTCCTTTAGCTATTCAACGGGCACAGCCCCGTGGTGTAGCGGCCAAGCATGCGGGACTCTGGATCCCGCGACCGGGGTTCGAATCCCCGCGGGGCTACCATCGTTTAAGGGCTCCAGAACCCCGAACCCCCTCTCTTAAATTCCCTTCTCGAACCTCGTGTTATACTTCAAAACGTATTTTTGCCGTTGATGTTTATCCTAACACGTCGCGATTTTTCCTGGTCTTTCCCGTGAATTCGCCTTCAAAGATGAGCTGGATGCACAGTTCTGCCCGTTTATTTTGGAAAATCCGTGGAATTCCGTTTGCTGTTCCGACTATTTCTGCCTTTGTTTTTGAATATGTCCTTTTGTTGAGCGTTTTTACCCGAATTCTGCTTGATTCACTTTCCCTTCTTCTCTAACTTCCTTTCTCGAACTTTTGAGGCAGGTTTAAATACTACCTTCCCCTATTTTTCCAAGGCCGGGTCTTACTCCGGTCGGGAGGTCGTAGTCATGAGGGGGGATTTTGAGAGTGAAATGGTTGAGATGCTCCGCGAGAGGGAGCTGACCGTTGCGTTCATCACCCGTTTTCTTATGGAAAGGGGCTTTGACGTCACGAGGCAGGGGGTCGAGCGGGCCCTCAGACGGTTGGCCAAGGCCGGTCTCGTCGAGACGAGGGTGGGCAACAACGGTAGAAAACACTACAGGTTGGCACGGTGATTGCCATGGGGACCTCCTCGGTCATACTCGGAAACAGCAGGAGGATGCTCATGATTGAGTACCTCCAGAAGTCCGACGGGAGGGCCGAGCTGAGGGATATGGTTGAGTACATAGCCAAGAACGAGGGAAACACTGACCGGAAGCACAGAAAGAGCGTCTACGTGAGCTTGGTCCAGACGCATATTCCGAAGCTCGAGCGTGAGGGGGTTATAACCTTTAAGCACGGCATTGTAACCCTCGTGAAGGTGCCTGACGATGTTACCGTTTACATGGAGACCGTCAAGAAGAACGACATAAGCTGGAGCACCTTTTACATAGGGCTCTCCCTGCTGTTCTTCCTAACTGCCCTCTACCTGAACAACCTTCACCTTGCCATCGCATCACTGGTTTACGCCGGTGTTGGGGTTATTCACCACAGGAAAATGAAGCGCATTTAGGCCTTCTTTTCTTGGGTAATCTCCCATTACCGGCCGTTAATCCGACATTTCATATATACCCCAACAGGCCAAGGAATTAGTGAGCAACCCGAGGGGGTTGCTGAGGCACTGCGTTGATTTCACCGTTGCAGTGGTTGTGAGTGTGTCTTGGTTTAGGGATGAACCTTCACTCTCACCGCTGACTTCTCTGCCACAGTGCCTCCAATCTGGAGGCGAAAAAAAATGAGAAAGAATCTTGCCTTAGGAATTTTTGGCCTGTTGGTGGCCTTTGGTCTCGTGTTAGGGGCTGGAGCCAACTTCAGGGACTACAACGCTGACAGGAGTGTCCACTGGGACATCGTCAGCGATGATACTGAACTCATTGACCTGACGCCCATTCAGCCCTACGCGTACATAAACGACGGTGGCGTTCTTGTCGTTGATATAAGCCCGGACAACCCGAACTACCCCGGTTATGGCAAGGGCCTCAGCCCGAACTCGGAGTACAACTTCGACGAGGTCTTTGAGGTAAGCAACGACCTTTGGGAGGACAACATGAGCATAGTCGTCAGGATTACCAACGCCAACACCGCGATACAGTTCTATGGAGCAGACCACGACGTTCACTATGTTGATACCGGACAGATAGTCTACGCCAGCGACATGGCCAAGAACGACGTCTGCTTTGTCCTTGGTCCGGGAGAGGCCGTTAAGGTTGGTATGGACTTCACCGTTGGGAACTCGCTCCCCGGAGACAGCGAGAGCAGCACCATACACATCCAGGCATACAGGCTTGGCACCGAGCCCAGCGAGCTAGTCGGCAAATGCGGTCAGGGGTCATGAAGGGGGTATGAAAGATGAATAAACTGTTTGGATTGGCTTTACTGATGGTTGGAATGCTCCTGGCGGTTGGAGCCGGGGCAAACTTCAGATATTACTCTGCCGATAGGCAGGCGAGCTTCGATGTCGTCTCGGACGACAACGAGCTGATTGATTTGACCGCCCTTCAGCCCTATGTGACCTACGACGCTGGAAAGATGTACGTTGATATCAGCCAGTACAACCCGAACCACCCGACGGGCGGTGGAAACGGTATGAGCCCGAACACGACCTACGTCTTTGAGGAGATGTTTGAGGTCAGCAACGAGCTCTGGGAGAACAACGAGACCAGCTACCCGATATGCGTCACCATCAAGACCGAGCACGATGACGTCTTAATCTTCGCGGGAACCTACGACAGCCCCATAGCCGGACCATCAAGCAACATTCAGTTCACCGTCGAGCATGGAAACCCAATTCCGGTTGGAATGATATTCGACAACACGAACTCAACAATTGGTGAGTATCAATTCCAGATGAGCATTGAAGCGGTTGCTGGAGCTTGCGAGCAGTGATTTCTTTTCGGGGCCTTTGCCCCAACCCCTTTGAGGGGGAGTTGCTATGAAAAAAATACTTGAGTTCACCTTTGCTTTCATTGTGATTGCCTTTCTCCTTGGCTCGTTAGCGGGCTTTTTCTTGGACCGCCCCGTGTTTCTCTCGTACGTTTACTCCGATAGCATGACGCCCACCATAAACAGGGGCGACCTCTTCTTGATGAATCCCCTTGCGAAGAACTTCGAGGTTGGCGATATCATAGTTTTCCACAGGCGCGACGGCTGGACGGTTCACAGAGTCTTCGCGGTTACCGATGAGGGATTCATAACTAAGGGAGACAACAACGTTGCCACCGACCAGCAGGACGGCCTTTATCCGCCCGTAAACAACTCTGACGTGGCAGGAAAGGTGGTCGTTCTCTTAGGCAAACCCCTTGTCCTGAGGGGAGGGGGGAACTTAATCCAGTCCCTGAGGGCAAGGCTCAGCAACGTCTACGCGATAGTGGTCCTCCTTATCGTCGGGGCGTTCCTTACGTTTTCGGGGGACTCCAAAAGGAAGAAGCGAGTTAAGTACTACCGCGTGAGCATTAGAACCCTATATGCGGTTGCATCGGTCATGATAGTGGCAGGCTTTCTCTTCGTGACGGTTGCCTCGTGGGGAACTCTAGCCTTCAGCTACTCCTCAACGCTCGCCGGCGGCCAGAGGGATGGCTGGTACCTGCCAGGTTCAACCTTCGATAAGAACCTGAGCGTCGAGAACAAGGCCCTGTACCCGTTTTACTACTTCATCAGCGGCGACGGAGAACGGGCTCAGCTGTTGGGGCCGACGTTTTTCCGCATTGGTGGGGGTTCAAGCGTTGAAGTTCCCGTCCACGTCACCGTTCCAGAGGACACAAAGATTTACAGGGAGGAGTTCCAGGTCAGGTCTTATCCGGCAATCCTTCCCGCTTCACTCGTGATTTTCCTGTACTCCTTCAGCCCGTATCTCCCGTTCGTAGCCTACGCCCTGCTAATCTCGGCAGTGCTCTTGGCCTTCTACCATCTCGCGGGGATTTCGGAGGGGGACGTTCTTAGAATCAGGAAACGGAGGGGAAGTATCCTCTCCAAGGTACTCGGAGATGGTTAGCATGAGAAAATTCATACTTATCACGACTTTCCTCCTCGGGCTGCTCCTGATAGTGGGTTCGAGCGGGAATTTTCGGGCTTACACGGCAAGTAGGAGTGCCGAGTTTGAGGTTGTGGGTGGAAGCGATTCCTACATAGCGTACCGCTGTCTGTCGGAGCCGGTTCCGGTTAACGCAAGCTCGGGCGTGGAGTTCACGGCCATAACAGTTGAAAACCTGATGGACCGACCGATAACGTTCCACGTGGAGGGGAACTACTCCTCCCTTCCGGATGGCCTCAGCGGGAGCGTTAACGGTTCAACTTACACCCTTGAGCCGGGCGAGTCGGTTACAATCGGTGGGAGCTTCTCAGCGGATGACGACGTTGATGACGGCACCTACGAGGTTCCCCTGACCGTTTATGCGGAGTGGGACGGCGGAAGCGCCGAGCTCAAGGACTGCTCGATGTATGCTAAGGTTGAGAAGCCAACCTACGTGCTCAGGAAGGCCATAGTTGGGGACGTTTACAACTACACTGTTTGGAATTGGTATTCAATAACCCTGCAACTCAACTTTACCAACAACGGTCCGGAGGGCGACTTCGTCATAAAGGACTTCATCCCATATCCGAGGAGTGCGTTTTACATAGTGCACCACCCAGAGGCGAGCTCCGGCGATGCAGACATGCATTTCCGGGTTGGTCACTGTGGATGCTGGGGCTGGCTCATAGTGTGGCACGTCCACGTAGCTCACGGAGAAACGGTAACCCTGAACATCCCAATGAGCGTTATCTTTTACTGTCCGCGCGATTACGTCCTCAACTGCGGGGCTCATCTGTGCGGCACCGACGTCGTCTCGAATAAAATCACGGTTCACGTAACTGGAGGTCGTTGATTATGAAGATTGATAAAAAGCGGGCGCTCCTCGGAGGTCTTGCCCTCTCGGTTTCCCTCGCCTTCATCTTTGCCCTCTACTCGGGCGTTGCCTACTCGAGGGAACCCGTAACAACGAAGGCAACCTACTCAAAAGCCTACGCGCAGGAGGGACACTTTACGGCCTATGGGCTGTTCTCGAACGAAACCGTTTACGGTAACGGGACTTCCCTTGAATACTATCCCTCAAAGATAACCGACATGATAGTTGGGACATACGAGTTCTCATCGGACGGTGCTAGGGGAAGCTACGAAGCCGTTCTTCACGTCAACTACTACGTCACCTCGGGCAAGAAGAGGGTCTACATCGTCAACGACACGGAGCTCCTCGCCAGGGGTACCTTCGTGAATTCCTTCGAGGTTCCAGTTGAGCTGAACTTTACTGAGCTGAACGAGAGACTCCAGATGGTTCGCGAAGGAACGGGCCTCTACCGTGCCGAGAGGGAAGTTTACGTCACCGTGAAAGTTCTGGCCAACGGGAGGGAGTCCTTCACCCAGGAAATCCGGCTGAAGCGCGACGCATCGGGGATGCTGTACTTCAGCGGGACGGACAAGGAGTACCAGAAGGTCGTGAGAACGGTCAGCACAACCACGAACTCGCTTTCCTTTGCCGGCTCAGACGTCGGAGTCTCAACGGCCAGAACCGTTTTCCCGGCCATGGCACTGCTTTTCGCGATTCCCCCGGTGGGGTTCATCTACGCCAAGCGCGAAAAGAAGGAACGCGAGCCCAAGGAGTTGAAGAGTCTGAAGAAGTACACGGTTGAGGGAACGTCCCCCGATGGGAGGCGCGTTGAGCTTTCCTCCCCGAAGGACCTTGAGAGGGTCTTCGAGCTCGTTGACAGGCCTATAGTACACTACCGCGACGGCGATACTGACGTCTACGCGATAACCGACGGTGAAACCGTTTACGAGTACCGGGCGAATTAGCCCGGACACCAACAACTTTAAAAGCCCAAGCGGAAAGCCACCTTAGGAATTCTAAAAGGGTTAGAGGTGGTTAGAGATGAACCCGTTCCACGAGCTTGAGCCCGGACCGAACGTTCCGGACGTTGTGTACGCTCTCATAGAGATTCCGAAGGGAAGCAGGAACAAGTACGAGCTCGACAAGAAGACCGGACTCCTCAAGCTTGACCGCGTCCTTTACAGCCCGTTCTTCTACCCAGTGGACTACGGAATAATCCCGCAGACCTGGTACGACGACGGCGACCCCTTTGACATAATGGTCATCATGCGCGAGCCGGTTTACCCGCTCACCATCATCGAGGCCAGGCCGATAGGCATTATGAAGATGGAGGACAGCGGAGACAAGGACTGGAAGGTTCTCGCCGTTCCTGTAGAGGACCCGTACTTCAAGGACTGGAAGGACATAGACGACGTTCCAAAGGCCTTCCTCGACGAGATTGCCCACTTCTTCCAGAGGTACAAGGAGCTCCAGGGCAAGGTCACCACCGTTGAGGGCTGGGGCAACGCCGAGGAGGCCAAGAAGGAAATCCTTAGGGCCATAGAGCTCTACAAGGAGAAGTTTGGAAAGGAGTGATTCCCTTCAACTCTTTTTGGAGGTTAGGCCATGTACAAGCTTTTGACGGTTAAGGACGTCGTCAGGATTCCGCCCAGGATGTTCACTATGGACCCGAAGGATGCGGCCAAGAAGGTCCTCCGCGAGACCTACGAGGGCATCTACGATAGGGACGAGGGAGTAATCCTGGCAATCCTCGACGTTCACGACGTGGGGCAGGGAATAATCGTCCCAGGCGACGGGGCCACTTACCACGAGGTCACCTTTGACGTCCTCGTCTGGAAGCCCGAGAACGGGGAGGTCGTCGAGGGCGAAGTCGTGGAGATGATGCCCTACGGAGCCTTCATCAGAATCGGTCCGATGGACGGTCTCGTCCACATAAGCCAGCTCATGGACGACTACGTCGTCTTCGACGAGAAGAACAGGCAGTTCATAGGCAAGGAAACCAACCGCGTCCTCAAGCTCGGCGACTTCGTGAGGGCGAGGATAATCGGCATAAGCGTCAAGAGCAGAATCATCAGGGAGAACAAGATTAACATGACCATGCGCCAGCCCGGTCTCGGAAAGTTCGAATGGATTGAGAAGGAGAAGAGAAAGGCCAAGGAGGAGTGAGCATGGCGAAGGAGAGGGCCTGCAGGCACTGCCACTACATAACGACCGAGGACCGCTGTCCCGTCTGCGGGAGCAGGGATTTGAGCGACGACTGGTTCGACCTCGTCATAATCCTCGACACCGAGAGCAGGATAGCGAAGAAGCTCCGCGAGAGCATACCAGAGGCGGCGAAGGTTCCTGGCAAATACGCCATAAGGGTCAGGTGAAATGTTGTTCCGCCTAACCAAGGAGCTCAGGAGAGAGCTCAAGAAACCGCTGGGGGAGCTGATAAAGGGCCCGATTCCGGAGCCCTACCTTCGGATTAAGGACGAGCTTAGGGGTAAAACTGTAATTACCGTTGGGGATGTCGTCACCGAGAACGTCCTCAAGCTTGGCATTTCTCCTTCCCTTGCCCTCTACGACCTCAGGACGAAGAGGACCGACTATTCTCCCGACATAAACGCGAAGGCCGTCTTCATGACCGTTTCAAATCCCCCTGGGACCATAACGAAAGCTTTATTAGACGCCGTCAGAAAGGCCTTCCGCCTCGTCGAGCGGGGCAGGCCGGTTCACATACTCGTCAGCGGTGAGGAGGATTTGGGGGCTGTTCCAGCGGTGCTCTACGCCCCTCTCAACTCCGTCGTCCTCTACGGCCAGCCCGACGAGGGGGTAGTGCTTATAAAGGTAACACCCGAATGCAAGCGCAGGTGTGCGCAAATACTTGCCAAGATGGAGGTGGTTCGTGATGGAGATTAAGGTGACCGAGATAAGGGAGAACAGGCTCCTCGGAAGAAAGGAGATATACTTTGACATCATCCACGAGGGCGAGCCTACCCCGAGCAGGGAAGCGGTGAAGGGTAAGCTCGTTGCCATGCTCGACCTCGACCCGAACACCACCGTTCTCCAGTACATCAGGAGCTACTTCGGAAGCCACGTCAGCAAGGGCTACGCCAAGGCCTACGAGACGAGGGAGAGGATGCTCTACATAGAGCCCGAGTACATCCTCGTTAGGGACGGCCTCATTCAGAAGGAGGAAGAGTGAGGTGGTGTAAATGGCCAAGGGCAAGAAGAAGACCAGCCAGAAGTGGAAGCTCTACGAGGTTAAGGGTGGAAAGGTCGTCAGGAAGAACAAGTTCTGCCCGCGCTGCGGGCCGGGCGTCTTCATGGCCAACCACAAGGACCGCTGGTCCTGCGGAAGGTGCGGCTACACCGAGTGGAAGAAGTGATTTCCCTTTCTTTTCTCTTGGCGATGGCGATGCCGGTCTATTACGGAATAAGGATTGAACTCCACCCGGACGTCTATGAGCCGGCGGAGGATACGTTTCTCCTCGCCGAGACCCTTGAGGTCAAGCCCGGTGAGATTGCACTCGACGTTGGAACCGGGACGGGGATTATAGCCCTCCTCATGGCGAGAAAAGCCAAACGCGTTCTCGGCGTTGACGTGAACCCAAAGGCCGTAGAACTCGCCAGAAAGAACGCCCTGCTGAACGGAATCGGGAACGTCGAGTTTCGCCTGAGCGACCTCTTTGAGAACGTTTCTGGAAAGTTCGACGTGATAACCTTCAACGCCCCATACCTACCGGGCGAGCCGGAGGAACCGATAGATTTGGCCCTCGTCGGGGGGGAAACCGGGAGGGAGGTGATAGACCGGTTCATCCGGGAGGTGCCTGATTACCTGACCGAGAACGGCAGGGTTTACCTCGTCCAGAGTTCGATAACCGGGATTGAAGAAACGCTGAATCTTTTCCGGAAAGTCGGCCTTAGGGCTGAGGTCGTCGCCAAAAGGCACCTCTTCTTTGAGGACATCGTGGTTGTTCAGGCCAAGCGGTAGCGCCTTATCTCGTGGAGGAGCTTTACCTTAGGCCTCTCGTTATCTTCCTCGGGCTCCTCTCCAGGGAAGAGAACTATCTCCCTCGGCTTGAGCATGGGTTCGGGTTTTATGCGCATCATGGTTGTGGGCTCGGCCTCCACCTTTTAAACCTTTCGCAGATTGACGAAGGAATTTTCGACGATGCACAGTCGCGACCAATCAGGTTTTTAAAACCTCCTCCGAGTTTGGGTTAGGTGAGACTAATGGCGATAGTGGTTAAGGCCAACCCTAACATGCCGGAGGAAATCGCGCTCTTGTTTCGAAAACAGCACTACGAGCTCGTTGGGAGGCACAGTGGCGTTAAGCTCTGCCACTGGCTCAAGGAGAGCCTCACAAAGGGCAGATTCTGCTACAAGCAGAAGTTCTACGGCATAGCAAGCCACCGCTGCCTGCAGATGACACCAGTTTTAGCTTGGTGCACCCACAACTGCATCTTCTGCTGGCGCCCGATGGAGAGCTTTCTGGGAACAGAGCTTCCCCGGCCCTGGGACGACCCTGCTTTCATCGTCGAGGAGAGCATAAAGGCCCAGAGGAAGCTTTTGGTGGGCTACAAGGGCAACCCCAAGGTTCCGAGGGAGAAGTTCGAAGAGGCCTGGAACCCGAAGCACGCGGCGATTAGTCTCTCGGGCGAGCCGATGCTCTATCCCTACATGGGCGACCTGGTTGAGGAGTTCCACAAGCGCGGTTTCACTACCTTCATAGTCACCAACGGAACCGTTCCGGAGAGGCTGGAGGAGATGATAAGGGAGGACAAGCTCCCGACCCAGCTCTACGTCTCGCTCACGGCTCCGGACATCGAGACCTACAACCGCGTCAACGTCCCGATGATTCCCGACGGCTGGGAAAGGATTATGGAGACGCTCAGGCTCATGCGCGACGCGGAAACGAGGACGGTGATAAGGCTAACCCTCGTTAAAGGCGAGAACATGCACAGTCCCGAAAAGTACGCCGAGCTGATTAAGATAGCGAACCCGATGTTCGTCGAGGCCAAAGCCTACATGTTCGTCGGCTTCTCGCGGAACAGGCTCACCATCAACAACATGCCGAGGCACGAGGAAATCAGGGCCTTCACCGAGGAGCTCGTGAGGCACCTCCCCGGCTACCACATCGAGGACGAGTACGAGCCGAGCAGGGTCGTTCTCATCATGCGCGACGACGTGGACGGCAGAGGAAGGGGATTGACGGGAAGGTTCATCTCTGATTGATTCCACGCCACGTGGAAAACTTTATTTAGATTCCTCTCCATTTTTGGTTGGGGTGTGAGTATATGAACAGGATAATGGCGGTTTTAATGGTCATCCTCCTGGTAATTCCCGGCGCTTACGCTGGCCAAATCAGCTGGAGCGTTAACTTTCTCGAAGATACCTCTTCCAACGTTCAGAGCGTTCGAGAAATGAGCCTCGTTCTCATGGCCCTTTCCGGTGCCCAGAAGGCCGTTGGCAACACGTCTGCCGATAAAATCGACTCCCTCACCATGAGACTGCTCTCCCTTCAGAACTCTGACGGCGGGTGGGGTTACCTTCCGAACGAGACAAGCAACGTGGTTGACACTTCTTATGCCCTTATTGCCCTTCTTAAGGCAGAACCGTACGTTTCTCCGGTTCATCGCTCCGCTCTCATCGAGGGTGTTTCGGGTGCGGTATCTTATCTTCTGACGTCCTCGTCCGACGGAGGTTGGGGCTACGTCCTGGACAGTGCTCCCGCCTTCTACCCGACCGTCATGGCGGTCTGGGCTCTCGGTGAGTACGGCTACTACTATACGGAGAACCCAATAAAGAACGCAGTCGGCTTCCTCCTCTCCGCCCCCTCGACCCTCCCCGCTCCCCAGGCTCTTGCGCTCAAGGTTATAGCCCTCCACGCCGTTAACTACCCTGTGTCTGAGGACCTTGTCTCCAACGTTGAGGAACTCCTCAGGAGCGACTCTATAACGACCCTCGACAGGACCATGCTCACTTATGCCCTTGAGCTCGTCAGGCCCCTTGACTTCACCACGTCCTTCTTCGTGAGCAAACTGCTCGAACTCGCCAACGTTTCCGGCGACTACGCCTACTGGCTCTCGTCGCCAACGTATCCCCTCACGACTCCTGAGGTAGTCAAGACGTCTGCATTCGCACTCATGGCTGTTGCATATCTCGAGCAGTACACCCCTCAGCTTCCTGCTGAGCAGAACCCCTACGTTGCCCCGTGCTCCGCCCTTGAGTCGCTCCAGAACGACGACGGGGGCTGGCCCCTTGTCAAACCCGGCCCGTCAAACGAGAAGGCAACTTACTACGCCCTCCTCGCTCTCAAATACTGCGTTCCGACCAACGAGTCCGTCGAGAAGGCACTCTCGTGGGCCAGGGAAGCTCTCACTGTCGATGGGGCGAGGATGGTGAGCACCCACAGGTTCTCCCCCGCTTACTTCTACGCCCTCGAGACACTGCTCCACTTCAACGCCCTCTCGGCGGAGGAAAAGGAGAAGGCCATCAACGACATAATTTCCTCTCAGCTTCCCTATGGAATTGGCCTCTGGGGCAACAACCTCGGCCCCCAGCCCTACCAGACGGCACTCGCCGTCAGGGCCCTCTTTGACCTCGGCGTTCCTGCCAACGACTCCCTGATTCAGCGCGCAGTTAAGTGGGTTCTGGGCACCTCCAACGGGGGATGGGGAATCTACGTTTCGACTCCATACTTCTCCTACATGCTGAGGCCCGACGTCATGACGACCGTTTCAATAATTGAGGCCCTTCGGGGAATCGTGCCCAAGGACGAGCTCAAGCCCCACGCGGAGTGGCTCGTTTCCCAGCGCGTTGACGGTGGATGGGCCTACTGGAAGCCCTACTACGACCCGATGAGCGGCCGCGTTATCCGGGAGAAACCCACCGTTGAGCTGACCGTTCGCGTTACCGACGTTCTGGCTGAGTTCGGCTACAACTTCAGCAGGGACACCCTCAACTTTGTCATCGAGGCCAAGCAGAGCGGTGAAATCAACGGAAAGCCCGTCGAGACGGCCTTTGCAGTGATGTACCTCTCCCGCTACAAGTTCGTTCCGAAGGTCACCCTTGATGACGTCAGGCTGGCCCTCGGTTCGGAGCTTTTTACAATCGTGACATCCGGACTCTCCAAGAACGAGACCTACGAGATAGTGAACTCCCTCGTCAGGCTCTATGGAAACTCCTTTGTGGTGTCCAATACGACTGAAATAGGCGAGGGTTACTACCTAGTCGTGGCGCCCTACGGAAGCTACAACGTCTCCGCCTACAATCCCTACCTCAACTTCCGCGTTGAGAACGGAAGTGTAGTGGTGGCCAACTACACCGCGCCGGTGGATTCCTCGATAGTGCTGGTTCCGGGCTACACCCCGGACGGAAACGTGCTCTTTGTGTTCTACTCCCCATCGAGCAGGTGGATGGCCGTCGAGCTCTTCACAACGGGCTTCATACGCTACATTCGCGGTGATGCAATGGTGCTGACGTACAAAAACGACAGGTTCATCCAGAAGGTCGTGGGGTGAAGGCCCTTGAGGGCCCTGATAATAGGAATCGGCCAGTGCGGGACGAAGATAGCCGACCTGTTCGCGCTAGTTGACTTTGAAACCCTCGCGGTGAACACCTCCCGCGGCGACCTGGAGTACCTCAAGCACGTCCCACAGGACAGGAGGATACTCATAGGTGAGAGTCTCACAGGCGGTAAGGGTGTCAATGCGAACCCAATACTGGGCAGAGAAGCCATGAAGCGCGACCTACCGCTCGTGATGCGCAAGATAAACTCCCTAGTCGGCTACGAGGACGTTGACATCTTCTTCCTTACCTTTGGCTTTGGCGGTGGAACCGGTGCCGGCGGAACGCCCGTCCTCGCGGAAGCCCTGAAGGAGGAGTACCCAGACTCGCTTGTCGTTGCCATCGGCGCGCTCCCGCTCAGGGAAGAGGGTATAAGGCCCACAATCAACGCCGCCATAACGATAGACAAGCTCTCCAAGATTGCCGACTCAATAATAGCAATAGACAACAACAAGCTGAAGGAGGGCAACGACGACATAAGCAGGGCCTACGAGAGGATTAACTACACCATAGTCGAGAGGATAGCCTCTCTTCTGGCCCTTGTGGATGTCCCTGGCGAGCAAACCCTCGACGCGAGCGACCTCAAGTTCGTCCTCAAGGCCTTTGGAAGCTTCGCCACCGTTGGCTACGCAAAAGCTGAAGCGAGCAAGGTGAAGAGCCTGTCGAGGCTGATAATCAAGTCCTTTGAGAGTGAGGGTCTCTACCTCGACGCCAACATCGAGTCCGCCCTCTACGGTCTCGTCGCAATACACGGCCCGCCGGAGGTTCTCAAGGCCGGAGACATCTTCGAGGCCCTCGATTACCTCACGAGCAAAATCCGTGGCAAGCAGATTTTCAGGGGCTTTTATCCGGACCCGCGTGAGAGGGAAGTTGAGGTCGTCACGCTCCTCAGCGGAATCTACGAGAGCAGGAGCATCGAGGAAATCGTCAAAACCGCCAAGCAGTACGCGAGGTCCTTTATGGAGGCCAAGAAGGAGGCTGAAACCAAGAAGAGCGAGCTCCTCAGCGGTTTGCCTGACTTCGACGACATCTACCCAGTTCCCGAGGGTGAGGGGTGATGGAGAACATCAAAGACTCGGTGGAGGTCGCGCTTGAACTCGACGAGAAGTCCGTCTACTCCCACATCGCCCACGAAAGTGCGGAGGACATAATCAGGATTATCTCCTCCCTCGACGCCGAGAGGGCGAAGCTTCGCGGGGAGGTCATCTACTACACCGACGACTGGGACGCTCTGATAAGGGAGAGGATGGCCAAGGGAAAGCGCCACACGGCCTTCGACTTTTACAATCCAGCCCTACTCGACATCTGGGAGGAGAAGGTTAAGCTCGGGAAGAAGCTCAAGAGGCTTGAAAGGCTCTCCTACGCGGTTCTTGGGGGCATTGTTGGACTGACCGGCCTTGCGACGGTTCTGACGGGCACACCGTTAATCCTGCTTGGCTTTGCAATTCTCCCCCTGGTGGTCGCCGTAAGGGACAGAGTGAAGAGCTCGCTCGACCTGCTCTACTACGAACTCACCCAGTTCTTCATAGACGAACTCCGGACAATCGTCACCAAACACGGGCTCACTCCCGAGAAGTACAAGTTTAAGCTGTTCACGGGGGGTTATTTTGGCGTAGAAACAAAGAGAACGCCTTCTGGCATATTTGCGGTCGTTGAAGACAAATCTGGGGAGTAACCGTTAAATATGGTTCAATCCTATGACCTTATGGAGGGAGTGAGATGGGGTTAGTCCTTAGAAGGCGCGGTCAAATTTCGCTTGAGTTTATGTTGGTGTTTTCGGTAATGCTGATTATGCTACTCTACTCCGTCAAGAACGTGGGGTTTGATTCAAGCTCTCCCTCCTCCAGTACTTTAGCGATTCAAATCGCCCTTGAGGAAAAAAGCCTCGCCAACGCAATCTCCAACACCATAAGCCAAGTTTACGCCCAAGGGCCAGGTTCAAAGGCAACAACATATATTAAAGTAGTGTATCTTAGGAATCCCTCGTATTTAGAAAAAGGGCTAAATGTAGTCACTCCGAGGATATTCATCACGTATGGGTCGTATCCCTCGGGGGGAAATGGAACCTATGTGGCTGTCGTGAACGGCACCGGAACAGCAAGGCTGATTCGCTTAGGTGAGGGCAAAAACGCATTCTGGAGTAGAGCCATGTACCAAGCAGACCTGTTTAAGAACTCCTCTGTGTGGGTAAGCCCTAGAGTCACGCTTAAATGGGCGGACGATGGAGTGACTGTTTATGGGCTGGGTCTTGACCCTGCTACCTTACCCTCTGAATTGAAAATCGTCGTTGAATGGAATCCTGACCGAGAGGACTCTTGGTTTTATAACGGAACGGCTGGTGAGCTTAGGATAAATATTAATCCGGGGGGATAAAATGAGAGGCGGCCAGGTGAGTCTTGACCTCATGTTCGCCGTGACACTTGTCGCCCTAACCATCGTAAGTCTGATAAGTCTTGCAACCCACGAAGTTGAAGAGGTGAAGGCGTTCGACGCATCCACTAAGCTAAAAGTCTTCACAATTGACCTTCGGGATACTGTGACCAAGGTTTATGCCTCTGGAGATGGATTCGCGGTTAGGAAGACAAGCCCATTCGCGCTGAAAAGCGGTGAGTACGTAAGGGTCATATTAAACGCGACATCTAACGAACTAAAAGTCGAAGCGGAAATTAACGGGGAAACCTATACAACCGCCCAGAAGGTTCCCGTGCCCATTGTATCAAGTAGTGCGGTCACGCTCACACAATCAAATGATGAACTCTGGATAGTTTGTAAATACAACGAGACTGTCGGTGGGTTAGATGTTAGGGTCAGCGAGAATCCGTAAAGGACAGACCGCGATTGAGATGCTCTTCATAGTTGGGATAATACTCACTGGGATAGTTGTTATTGTTCCTCTATATGTCCACGAGAGCGGAGATTCAGTCATGATAACGGTGGTAAGGGACGCCGCGGCACAGGCCGCAGTTTACATCGAGACGGGGGTTGTCACTAACAAGCCAGGATACGAGAAGCTGAATGAGATTATACAAAACTATACTGAATACAGAAGTGTGGGATTTCGGTTTGTGGGACTCGGTGTAACTTCCGAAAGCGACAGGAATATCACGATAGCTGTAAAATTCATCCATGGTCTCTCTCAGAACACTTCAAGGGACTCCAGAATAGCTAGGGATATAGGAGAATTTTTCAAGGAGTATCTTAAGGATGTAAAAGGATTTCAGCTTGAAGAAGGTCACCTTTACTATCGGGGACGGCTTATCGAATTCAACGTCACGGTTGGTGGGACTTGGGAGGTGGTATCGTGAGACGCGGCCAGCTCTTTTCGATGGATGCGCTCGTCTCGATAGTTCTTGTAATCATGATACTTGGTACAGTCTCGGCTACGTCTGAGAACCTAAGGAGTGAGATAGCCTCGATGGTTGGATGGTATGAGAGGGTAAACATAGCGGACAACATGCTGGACATTCTGACAAAGAGCCCTGGTGAGCCGGAGGACTGGGAAACTAATTTTGTGAGAGTTAAAATTCTTGGACTGAGAGGGAAGACGGGTTTTGGCCTTAGTTATGACAAGATAACCGCTATGAACGAGCACGCGAATGAGCTCATTGATAAGCTCACCAATCTGTCGATGGGAAGGGATTTTCTTATTTTCACTTATATCTCAAAGTTCCAAGTAGGAATCAGTGGAAGCTTTCCTAAAGTCTATATTGATAACATGACATTTTCGAATCCCAATGGTAATCCACCGGGGGTATACTTTCAAGTATCCGGCGGAAATGGAAACAACCCTGTAACAGTGAGTTACATTGAGATTGTTAGAAATGGGAACCACTATATAAATGAGGAGATATGTAGTCTGAAAACAGGCAGTAGTATTAACCTTGCAGATGGTGACACTCTAAGTTTCATTCTAGCTGATACTGCGATACTGACTGCTAAGAGAGGCCAATATATATACACCAAAACACTCCCCGAGGGTACCTTTGTTAGGATATACATAACTGGACCAGACTCCAGTAATTTTCAGATAAACTTTGGAGGCGGTAGCTGTCCTTATTCCTTTAAATTCTCCGGAAACGGAAACGTCATTGTCACAGTATCTGCCTATGATAGTACCGTACCCGATATAACGGTCAATTACACCTACGCATCAGAGCTTATGGATGAGGGAAGCCCCACGTACTACTTTGCTATTATAAATGGTACTTTAACGACAAACATGAATGTTGTACAAGAATCTAAAAATAACTCCCCGTGGAGTGAAGTTGCTCAGAAAAATATTATTGTCGAAAGACTCGAATACAACCTATCCAGGGGACCCTCTCCTGAGAGACCTCTTGTTTACGGAATTCTTGACGGAAAATTGCCGTTAAATGCACAGTTGCTTATCTCAGTTCCCAAGGGAGTGGGTAATTTAACCTTCGTAATCTTGAGTGGGTCGGATGTTAGAGGTTTGATGGTTTATAAAGATGAGATTAATGAACCAGTTAGAGCAGTTCTTGTTAGAGACAATACAACGATTCTATACAAAGGAAATTCGACGACCCTAATAATTCCTCTAAAAGATCTCATAGGGAACAAGATAAAGATTCCTATAGGGATATGGCTTTACTCTGTAAATGGCTGGGATAGAGAAAGTATTGAAATTTCCATCATACCCTCTATAAAGTGGAACTTAAAGCCAAAGTTCGAGGAGGGCATGCTAAAACTTGTTGTATGGGACGATGGGTGATGAGAGATGAGAGCAAGGGTAGGATTTGTACTTACACTTGATGCAATGTTATCTTTAATAATAATAACATTATTCGTTACTGGCATAATTGCTGTAACTGAAAACAGCTCAAAGGTTTACTCCACCTACATGAGGGATCAGTCAAGAAAGATAGCATCGAGCACCTTACTGGCCCTTAGAACAGTTCCCCTTAATGAGATAGTCGATCCTAGTGTCATTCAAAGTTGGATCCACAATGGAATCCTTGAAACTGATCTCGTGAGTCCTGATATGAGTCCTCTTGACATAGTTGCAACCTACTGGGCAACTGCTCCGATATATCCTAATTTAAACCTGAGCCACAAGGCGGAAATCATCCTGGGGTATATCCTCAATAAAACGCTCACGGAATACAACTACGAGCTCCTAATTAACAATTACACCAGCCCATATTTGAGAAAGGTTGGATCAAGCTACTCCACGGCTTCTGATGTTTCACCTGCGACGCTAATAATGAGCGGTTACGCATACAACCAAACGCCACGGGGGTACATGGCTAGGGCATACTTAACGAGAGCAACCTTTGAGAGGTCCGACATATTTGGAATACAGAGAGTTCTGGCACGGTGTCACTATTATTCCTACTACGGATGGCACTCCAACACCTTACGCGTTGAGACACACTTTAAACTGCCCTATGATGCAGTGATAGAGAGCGCGGATCTTAATTTGGTAGAGAGGACCGGTGCTCAGACTTCCTACTTCAAGCTCAATGGCTACCCCTTGAGTGCTGGTTATCACTTTGATGTTTCGGGTTATTTAGCGTCTGGAGATAATAATCTGACTGCTGAGTTTACCACGCATTACTTACCTAATTACTGCTACGAACTCGGGTATGGTAGCGGTTCAATGATGTATGTTAAATACATCACAAAAAGCACAAATACATCGCTTTTTGATCCAGCAAAGAGGTACGGGGAGCTTTACGATGTTCAGAGTTATACAGGAATATATTATCTTAATGCACTTTTTGTCCCTGGGAACATAACATCAATTTCACTACATCTTGTGACTGAGGGGGTGAGTGATATAAGGATATACTATGCATACGGTGCTAATTACTACGAGCTCGTTCACAAAACACTAAGTCCTACGGGTGTCGTGACAACTGATATAACGGCACAGGATATAGAGCAAGGACTTGCGAACTATGGATTTACGTTGGAAAACCTTTCAAAAACATATTTTAACCTTGTTATAGCCCTTGATTCGTGGTGGGACAGGAGTATAAGATATTTTAGATACGACACAAACTACAGATTACGCAGACTATATGGCAATGGACAGTCGTATGTTACTATAGATTATATCCCTCGAGCTATAACTACGAAGTACTCGATTCCCCTTTCAATCTTTAAGGATTATGATGATATCCAATATGGTGGGGCTTCAGTTGGCAACAGGTATCAGAGGATGAGCTTTAGTTATTATTTACCATCGAACGCTGAGCCCTGGTATGTTGATATATGGACTGCTATTCAGTTCACAACATTTACGCCAACCTCGTATACCACGCTCTCAGAGAACGGTCAGGTTTTCTACGATTATTATTCGGACATCTATATGATAAGAGCTGCGTATTCTAAACTAACCGATAGCATGATGGTACCTGGTCAAATGAACACTTATGTGGCTGAGAGCTCAGATGTTGACCAGTATGGATTTAGATATCAAGAAAGCAGGGCACTCATAAACTACTTTATCCAAGCTTACGCTGGTTATGGTAACGTCTTCCCAAAGCATATTCGTGATGGATGTAATGGGTATAACATAACTTACTACTGGATAGGTGATAACTTTCCTCACAACATTCTTGCGGGGGATGCTCCTTACTGTAACCTAACCGCAGATGATCTGCTGAATGGCCGTACTATATATGCCGTTGACGATGCGATAATAAGACTGTTCAACAACCTTGGTGGGGACGGAACCCAGAGCAATCCGATTCTCGTTGAACTCCCCTCAACGATTCGTATAGAAGTTGCGTCCATGGGAGATATTCCCGGTCTCTTTAAACCAATCCAGATAACCCTGCGCGTATGGAGGGAGGGCTAATGAGGCGAGGTTTCCTTCTTAACTCTACAGCTATTGTACTTTTAATTCCTCTCCTCCTTCTTTTAGCAACATATGAGGATGTATCTCTATTAGTAATTAAAGCCCAGAGTGAACGAACTCAGGTTGAGAGGACCTATGATGTAGTTAGTTTCCTGAATATTGAATTTCAAAAGGTTATGGAACTCTCCGGAAAAAGGGCCGTTGTTGCCGCGGTTGATTACGTGGCCGTTACAGGAAACTTTATAAATCCCTCGTATGGGGCCAACAACACTATTCGCGATTTAATGAAGAATGGTACATCCCCTCCACTCGCTGGATACGATACCTTCCGCATTATGAAAGGTCAGACTCTCGAAACTTGGCTCTTAAATGTGAGCAGGCTACTTCATGATCAGGGGTATAGCCTCCATCCCTCAATAAGCGATATTGTTAGTTCTGCGGAAATAACAGTGGCACCTCTTGATGCATTTACAATTGTTATTAAAGCTCGTATACCGCAAGTTAGGATCACAGATTTATCTGGTCTTGTCATTTATGAAGGGCCAATACCCTCAACAGGCGGATACGTGTACTCAACTGTTGACATTCGCAATCTTGAGGATCCTATATTCTCAGCAATGACCGGGGGAAGGTATCAGCGATCTCTGAGGGCCTGTCCCTATGCCTATCCAGAGCTCGGATTAAGGCCACTTACTATTGCCAACGGTACAGGGGTTGGTACCTCGTCGACGGTTATAGGTTACTTTGGAACGGATTTTCAGTACAACCTAACGGACATATGGGACTCTTCTGGTAATCATGTTTCTAACCTAAGCATTAACGGAATCCCTGCGACGACAAGGGATATAATCCTCAACAGCGGAGATATTGGAGTCCTTAAGTTCAGCAACGTTACATCCTCTGGAACTGGAACGGGACTTCCACAGGGATGGTGTTCTCCTCTCGGCTATCGTATAAACCTGACCATTGAGAACAACGTGGGAATGGATCTCAATAACTACCAGATTCCTCTCCTGCTAAGCACGGCCAAAGGCTTCACAACTCAGATTCTGGACTTTATTTTCCAGAATACTCAGAATACATATTCCGGAGATCCTTACCAAACAAACTCTTCAATTGCCTTTTATGATACAAACTGCAATCCGGTGCCGTTCTGGATAGAGTATTGGGATCCAACGACAGAAACCGCTTTGGTGTGGCTCAGGCTGTCGATTCCAAATAACGGGCGCGTGACTGTGGAAATGTACTTTGGCAACGAAACTATTCCAACTAAAGGAGATGGAAGTGCAGTGTTTGAGTTCTTTAGAGATTTACTTACAATCGATGGTGGAGATGAGGTTGAGATTCCGCTGAACCAAAATCCTTTGAATCTTTACGGTGGATTTGCTGTTAGGTTCAGAATGAGAGCTCAGAGGAATTTTAGAGACTGGGACTCTGGCGTTGGTATTGAAGACGCAACCGGTAACATGTTACTTTTCACGGATGATGGAACCCAAAGTAATGATGGTCTTGCAATCCACCGACCCTGGTGGAATCATCTCTCAAGGATTGTGGGTAGGAATCCAATAAACACTTTCCACGTTTATGAGGCCCTTATGAAGCCGTACTCTTCAGTCTCCAAAGATTCTCAGCTCAAAGACGTAACTGATGGAAGAGTTAACAACGATAACTATTATCGGTTATGGGTTGAGCCACTTACCTACGTTTATGCAGTTACTGATAGTGAAAAAGCAAATAGAAGGACAGAATACCAATGGATAGCCATCCGCAAGTATGACACATCTACTGATTTACTTGAGGATCCCTATTTCAATGGTATAACACTTTATTGGAAGACTACAACATTAGATCAAGTCATAGAGTCCAAATCCGCTTTAGCAACTTCTTCCTTAACATCGAGCAATGCCACGGTATATGATATACAACCCTTTATTAACTGTCTCCTGGATCAGAGGTATATAGCCATAGAAGATGGGTGGTCATTTTTTGAGAGACTCGAAGGAAGTAATATCAATCACGTTTCTTACGTTGCACTCTCTCATCAGATGCAGGATGAGATGGGTTACAAATACGGAACTCGGTACTATCCCATCGGACTTGTAAGTTTTATGATACCTGATCCTATTTACGACCAGAAACTCTTTAACTTATTCCTCACACTTGGAATTTCAGTGGAGGAAGGTCAATCCAGCACGGATTATTACTTCCTTAGCTACTACTTTAAGCATAAAACAAAGGTTTGGGGCTATAGAGTATGGGGTATATCAAAGGGGATTTTATCCTCAGGAGACCTTAGTACAGTGCCATTCTTCTTAGATCCCCAGACAGGTGAGGATATCATGGGGTCTCAAGGAGCATGCGACCTTCTTTATGGGTATAACTGTTCGTGAGGTGATTGAATGTCCCTTTTAGATTTCTTTTATTCAATTGGTGAAGCTACAGAGGAGCTTTTTAGGAAAGCTAAGTACCACATTAAGGAGATCATACATCCGACTCCCCAGTTAAGACCTCCTGAGTTTAGAATTCTTTGTCGGTTGGTTAGAAAGACCATGACAGTCAATGAACTCATCAGCCTTCATCTCCAGCTATGCTTCCTGACGTACCTTATAGCCAACTTTGCTGTAGTGTTCCTAACAAGCACTCCCCTCTATCTGTTAGCTGTTTCAATCCCCTACTTTCTCTACCTTCGCTATTTTATACTCCGCTATGGCAACTTCCTCATCGAAGAGAAACCGTATAGGGTTTTTTACTATGGAGTTTCTATTATATCTTTTCTGGCATTTCTCGGGTACTCGCTACTGAAATTAACATCCCCAAAAATCTATCACTACTACGCATATGTAGGAGCAGTAGCAGTGGCAGTTTTGCTCTTCCGCTGGTACTTCAAGAGAACCTTCGGCAGGGACTACACTTACGGTGTCGTCGAGGAGCTCAAGGGCGACCTCGTCAGGGTATTCGTGCACGATGACCTCTCCGCCAACGTCAAGCCCGGCCTTTACTGGCTCCCAGCTGTTCCAGACGCTAAGCCTGGCAGGGTCGTTAAGATTCTCGTGGAAGACAGGGCCTTCAGGAGCGCCAAGCCCGTGAGGATAATCGAGGTCTATCTCTCTCAGTCCTCCCAGAGCTCCACCGAGCCGAAGAACGCTATGGAATGAAGGATGAGCAGGTAAATGGAGTGGTGGGGCTCTATCAGATTGGTCTTGGCGAAGCCCCTTCCCCTTTTCTCTATCACCAGGGGTTCGACCAGCGGATGGCCCGGGTCGAGTATTAAGGACTCCCCGATGGCCTCTATCTCGTAGCCTATCCCGTAGGCGACCCTCTCAACAAACTTGCTGAACTCTCCCCACTCTTCCACATCCGTTTGATAGTGGATGGAATGCCCCACGATATCACCGTTTGAGGTAATAACAAAACCTTAAAAAGTTTTTCTTGATGCAACTTTGTAACGTAACAAACCCATTAAGTTTTTAAGGACAGCCCATCGTGCTCGGTTGGTGGTGTCATGATGGACGTTGTGACTCTTTTTAAGTACCTTCTGATTCTCTACGGTGGCCTGTTCGCGATAACGAACCCAGTTGGAGCCGTTCCCGTGTTCTTGAGTGTTACCCATGACCTCAGCCTGAGGGAGAGGCGGGAGATAGCGACGAAAACGGCCCTGACCGTTATCGTGACCCTAATTGTTTTTGCCCTCATCGGTCAGTGGATTTTCAGGTTCTTCGGTTCGAGCGTTGACGCTTTTGCGATAGCCGGTGGAATCCTTCTCTTCAGGATGGCAATGGATATGCTTTCAGGCAAGCTTTCTTCGGTCAAGATAAGCAGGGAGGAGACGGAGGAGTTCGATGAAGAAGTCGTCACGCTTGAGGAGGTCGCCATAATCCCCCTCGCAATTCCCCTGATTTCCGGCCCAGGTGCCATAACGACGGTGATGCTCTACATGGCAAAGGCGGGGAGCGTTGCTGAGAGGGCGGTTGTTCTGCTCACGATAGTTCTTATCGGCGTTACCGTCTGGCTCGTCCTCTGCTCGGCAAACGTGATAAAGGCTCGCCTCGGTAGGGTTGGCATAAAGGTAATGACGAGGATGATGGGTCTAATCCTGACGTCAATGGCCGTCCAGATGATTATAAACGGCATCAAGGGGGCCTTTGGCCTCTGATTTTTCCAAAACCCTTAAATCGTCCGGGTTGAACTTTCACCGGTGTTGAAAATGCGCGGAGACCTGATAAGGATTCTGAGCGCCGTTGAGGAGAAGGCAAACGAGCTAAAGCTTGAGGGTTTCGAGCCCGACGTGGTTCTCGTTGGAGGGGAGGCCTACGAGTTCATAAAGGCCCAGGTGAACGAGGAGTTCGGTGGCGACGAGGAAGTTCTTGAGCTCTCTGGGCTCCCCGTGAGGATAGTTGATGAACTCGGCAAGGACGCGGTTGTGATAGACAGCAAGGCCCTCGGCTACGCACCCGCCGCCAAGCGCTTCACCGTTGTGAGGTGACCAGCCAGGCCCTTCCGTTTCTCATTTCGACCCTTACCCCAGCCAAAAACAGCAGGCTCAGCGAGACTGCCATGATGTCCGCTAAGCTTCCCGGGTTCCTTAAGTCACTCTTCTCGCGCATGAACGCGTCGAACTCCTCGGAGCTCATCCTTCCCTCCACGACGTCTCTCGCCTTTTCCCTAACGAGCTCAGCCTCTTCCCTGCCTGCCTTGCGCAGGATTAGCGTGTCGAGGTTTTCAGCGAGGAGCTCGATGAAGACTCCAACGACGGTCTCCTCCAGCGGGCCGGGGATTCTTTCGGCGAGCCTCTCGAAGGTCTTGTAGGTGAGCTGGTAACCCCCAATCCACTCGCGGAAGACGAGCTCCCGCTCTCCGCTAATCTCGGCAATCCTCGAAAGGTTTATCCTGTCCCTGAAGAGCTCCTCGAAGGCCTTCTCCGAGTAGACGTCGTACTTCACCCCGTTCGGGAGCCCCTTGGGGTTCGCGATTCTTATCGCCCGGTAGAGCTCCATCGTGTCCCCGACCGTTGACTCCTCGATGAGTAGCTTTGCCTTCTCGCCACCCTCGCGTATCTTTTTCGTCATTGCGAGCCCCATGAGGAGCGGAATCGAGAGGACGATTACCCCAAAGTTCGGGTTCCCACCTTGAACCCTTTTGCTCGCCTCAACGCTCCGCCTTATAAGCTCCCCTATCCCTGCCTCGTTCGGCCTGAGAAGGCCGGAGCGGATTGACTCGGCCCGCTTTATCGCCTCGTGGTAGATGCCGGCCAAAGCAGGATACGCAACGAGAAAGTTGTAGATGCTCAAATCCTCAAAGTCTCTCCTCCTGCTCACGTTCCCGGGCTTTGGGACGGCTACCTCTATTAACGGCCCCGTGAGAAAAGCCCTGATAAGCTCCCACCGGTTCATTCTTCCACCGGTAGAAAAGAGGGGAGAAACCTTAAAACGCTTTCTCAGCGGAGCAGTTTGACAAACTCCCTCATCCAGGCGTATAAATCCCCGGGGTGCCTTGAGCTGACCCAGTTGCCGTCAACGACAACCGGCTCATCCACCCATTCTACCCCAGCGTTCCTCATGTCGTCCCTTATTCCAGCGTAGCTCGTTCCCTTCCTGCCCCTGAGCACACCGGCCGAGATGAGTATCTGCGGCCCGTGGCAGATGCTCGCGACTGGTTTTCCGTCCTCGAACATCTTTTTGGCTATCGAGACGGCCTTCTCGTTGAGCCTCACCCTCTCGGGTGCCCTTCCACCGGGCAGAACGAGGGCGTCAAACTCATCGGGGTCAACCTCGTCAAAGGCCAGCTGAACCTCAACGGTGTAGCCGTGCTTTCCAGTAATCTTCCCGCGCTCGAAGCTCGCTATGTAGACCTCGTGACCCTCTTCCTTGAGCCTGTGGAGCGGATAAATCAGCTCGACGTCCTCAAAATCGTTGGCACTGAGGAACAGAACCTTCACTTCAACCACCCCCTTAACGTTCAGAAGAATATATGGGTGACCGCTTATAACCCTAACTGGGCAAAAATGGTTAGAGCGGGAGCTCGGTCGTTTCCTTGTGGGTCTTGAGGACGACCATTGTGTGGGTTGATTCGACTCCGTCGACCTCTCCAATCTTGTCGAGGAACTCGTTGAGCTCCTCACTGCTCTTTGTTCTAATCTTGACGAGCATGTCGTAGTCCCCGGTCGTCTCGTAGACCTCGCATATCTGGGGGTATTTCTTGAGCTCGTCCGCGACGTGGCTGTACATGCCCGCGTGGGCCTTTATGAGAATAAAGGCGAGAATCTTGAAGCCCAATGAGTCTGGGTCGAGAATGACCGTGAACCTCTTTATTATTCCTCTATCCTTCAGCTTCTTTATGCGCTCGTATATGGTTGATTCGGCGAGACCGACTTCCTTGGAAATCTCACGAAGGGGCGTTCTGCTGTTCCGCTGGAGTATCGTGAGTATTTTTCTATCAACATCATCTAGGCCGCTCCTCGTCATTCTCACCACCGTCATGGAAAATTTTCGGAAACCCTTATAAATTTGCCGATTCTCGATAACCATACGTTTATAAAACGCCGTTCGTCTTTTAGTTCCGGGCCGGGGGGGTGAGCAGGAATGCCAACGAACGTGACAGCGGAGTACCTTGCCGCGGAGGAGGAATACAGGAATGCAAAGACGATTCCCGAGAAGATTCGAGCCCTTGAAAAGATGTACTCGACGGTTCCGAAGCACAAGGGAACCGAGAAGCTCAGGCTCCAGATAAAGCGCAAGTTAGCGGAGCTCAGGAAGGAGCTCGAGAAGCAGAGGCAGATGAAGAAGGGCGGTGGCGGGCCCTCAATGGCAGTCAGGAAAGAGGGCGCGGCGCAGATAGTTTTGGCCGGTCTTCCCAACGTCGGCAAGAGCTCCCTCCTCAAGGCTTTAACAAACGTCGATGCGGACGTTGCCGACTACGCCTTCACAACCGTTCAGCCGATTCCGGGAATGATGCATCACAAGGATGTTCAAATTCAGCTCGTTGAGGTTCCCGGCCTCGTTGAGGGTGCCGCTTTAGGCAAAGGAATGGGCCCACAGCTTTTAAGCGTCATAAGGAACGCCGATGCCATAGCGATAGTCGTTGACCTCTCCCAGGACCCGGTCAAGCAGATGGAGATTCTTTTGAGGGAGTTCGAGAGGGCTGGAATAAAGGTCAACAAGAGGAAGCCGAGGGTCGAAATCAAGAGAACAGCAATGGGCGGAATCGTCATCAACGGCCAGGAGAACATAAAGGGGGACATCCAGGAAGTCATGAAGATGCTCCGCGAGGAGCGCATACACTCCGCTGAAATTACCGTCAAGGAGCCCGTAACGCTCGAGGAGTTCGCCGATGCCATAGACGAGAGCCTCGTCTGGAGGAGAGCCATAATCATAGCCAACAAGGGCGACGCTCCCGGCAGTAAGGAGAACTACGAGAGGCTCGTTAAGGTCTACGGCGACCGCTTTAAAATAGTCCCAGTTTCTGCCAAGAGGAAAATAAACCTCGACAAGCTGAAGGACGAGCTTTACGATTTGGCCGGAATCATCCGCGTTTTCACCAAGAGCCCCGGCGAGGAGCCGGCTTATCCTCCGGTCGCCCTCAAGAAGGGTTCAACCGTCATGGATTTGGCCGAGAGGATTCACAAGGACTTCGCCAAGAACTTCCGCTATGCGAGGGTCTGGGGCAAGAGCGTCAAGTTCCCTGGCCAGAGGGTCGGTGCCGACCACGTGCTTGAGGACGGAGACATAGTGGAGATTCACGCCCGCTAACGGCAGAACGGCCCCTCGCAGGTTCTTCTTCCCTTCCCGGTCAGTACGTCAAGGCTGTATTCCCTTCCATCGAGGCTGTCGAGGATTAACCTCTCACCCCTCCTTTCGAAAATCCAGAAGACCTTGTAGGCGAGTTCCTCTCGAACGACCTCAATCCTCGGGAGCCACCACGAAATCACGCGCGAGTTTCCCCAGGTTATAGCGCTCTCAAAGGCTTTCATTCTGGCTTCCTCTTCATCGACTAGCGGGTCCATAACGGCCTTTTCCTCAACCTCCCACTCCTGGAGTTCTATGAACCTGTCTCCCCTCTCGGCACCGAGCCGGTAGAGGTCAACGTAGGCGAAGTAGTCGAAGACCTTATCCCTCATTCCCAACCTCTTGTAGTAGAGCCTGAGGTGGTATATCCTGTATGGGTACAAAACGAAGCTCGATTCTATTTCAGGACGGAATATAGGTCTCATGACTTTTACCCTGTTCATGCTCAACACCGTAACGGTTTGTACTAATTCGGCTTCCAGATTTTTCACAAACTATTCAAAATATAGTTTTGAACGATAGGTTTATAACTTTTTGGCAATAATATACAGTGCTGGTCATTGGCCAGCATACATATGCAGGAGGGTTCAATATGGGGCTCAGTGCCGGTGGATGGGCATTGCTACTGGTTCCAACCCTTTTGGGAATAGCAACGATGCTCCTCTATGGTTTTTGGGACAGAATAACCGGTGAGGAGTACTACGTTGACGACGACATTCTCGCCTACGACGAAGACCTGATTAGACAGCAGGAGGGAGGGAAATGAACACCGAGATACTGATTGGCTTCCTCTTCTACCTCGCGCTGCTGGCCTACATCGGCTGGTGGGCCAACAAGTACACCAAGACCGAGGACCAGTACTTCGTGGGTGGAAGAAAGGTTCATGTCCTGGCCGCTACACTCTCCGATAAGGCGAGCGACTTCAGTGGCTGGCTGATGCTCGGCTATCCGGGAAGCGCCTTCAAAGCCGGTCTCGGTGCATTCTGGGCTGCGGTGGGCTGTCTCTTTGGAACGCTCGCAGACTACGTGCTCATTGGACCAAGGCTGAGAATTTACGCCGGTAAATTCAGGGCGATAACCGTTCCGGACTACCTCGAGGCCAGGCTCAAGGACGACACAAAGATGATAAGAATCCTCAGCGCGCTGATAATCCTCATATTCATGACCGCTTACGTTGCCGCCCAGTTCACGGCCGGTGGAAAGACGTTTGCAGAGGGCTTTGGAATCAGCGACAACGCGGGAATAATTCTGACTGTGATAATCTTAACTGCCTACGTCATAACCGGCGGCTTCTTCGCGGTCGTCTGGACCGACGTCGTTCAGGCAATGTTCATGCTCCTGACTCTGATAATCGTTCCGTTCCTTGCACTCGCCAAAATAGGTGGTTTTGACAAGGCTACCCAGATAATAGCCCAGGCAGACCCGACCAAGCTCGACCCCTTCGGAGGAGCAACCGGCTGGGCCGCGATAATATTCGCCATCGGCTACGCCTCCTGGATAGTCGGTTACCTCGGCCAGCCACACATAGTTACGCGCTACATGAGTGTTGAGGACCCGAGGAAGCTCAGGAGGCCTGGAATCTTCATAAGCGGGACCTGGACAATAATTGTCCTCTGGGGTGCATTCTTCGCCGGATTCCTCGGCTTCGCGATGCACCAGGCTGGAATGCTCCAGGTCAGCGACCCTGAGAAGGTAATCCCCGCGATGGCCGTCGAGCTCATGCCTGGCTGGTTAGCTGGCTTCGTCATAGCTGGTATAATCTCGGCTGTCATGAGCACCGCCGACTCACAGCTTCTCGTCGCTTCCTCCGCCATAGCGAGGGACTTCTACCACAAGGTCCTCGGCAAGGAGGTCGGCAAGAAACAGATGGTCAACATATCGAGGGTTGTCGTTGCAGTTGTCGCCCTCGTCGGACTCTGGTTCGCGCTCACCGGCAACAAGGTCGTCTACGAGATGGTTGCGACCGCTTGGGGCGGTCTCGCGGTCGGCTTCGGCCCGATTCTCGTGCTGAGCCTCTGGTGGAAGCGCGTCACCAAGGAAGGCGCAATCGTCGGCATGGCCTATGGCCTTGTCAGCGAAGTCATTCTTGAGGCCAAGGTCTACGGCTGGGCCTTCAACCCGGACGCCCCCGGAATCTTCGGAACAATCGGCTCCTGGTTCAACGGCGTCCCTGTGTTCTTCATCAACTTCTTCATTACCCTGTTCATCATAATCGTCGTCAGCCTATTCACAAAGCCGCCAGAGGACGTTGTGAAGCTCCACGAGGAGCTCTTCAAGAAAGTTCCCATCGAGACCGGAAAGAAAAGCATCACCGAGACCAGGGCCAAGAGTCAGGTCGAGAACGTCGCCGACTTCCTCATCGAGCGCGGCCTCGCCTGATTCCTTTTTAACCATTTTTGGACAACCTAACGTTTATAAGCATCGGTGTATAAGGTCGAACGCTTGCCGTAAAATTTTCGGGGTGGGAGCATGAGACCGCTCGACCTAACTGAAAAGGACCCTTCTAAGAGAGTCACGATTTACTTTGAGGGGCAACCCCTTGAGGCATACGAGGGAGAAAAGGTTACCGTTGCCCTGCTCGCGAACGGCATATACTGGCTCACGACGAGCACGGGGGGAAGAAGGAGGGGCGCCTTCACCTTTGGCCCCGTCCCGATGGTCGTCAACGGCGTCAAGAACGTCAACGCGAGGAAAACCGCTGTAAAGGACGGCATGAGGCTCGAAAGGCAGGGCTACGACGATTTCCAGGAGAACGTGGAAATTGATGAAGGTAAGCCCGTTCTTCAGTACGTGGTTGACGTGGCCGTTATCGGCGCCGGTCCGGCTGGTCTCGGCGTCGTCAAGGAAATCGGCGGAAGGCTTACGACAGCGATAATCGAAGAGAGAGGCTGGCTCGGCGGAGACTTAAAGCTCAAGGGCGTCGAGCAGGAGGGCTTTGGAGACCCCAAAGAGGCCCTGAATGAGCTCTCTGATTTGCCCGAGAACACCCGCGTCTTCCTGAAGAGCGTCGCCATTGGGGTTTTTGACAAGGGTGAATACTTCCTTGTGCCGATAGTGAGGGGTGACCAGCTGATTGAAATTCTCGCCAAGCGCGTGGTTTTAGCTACCGGAGCGGTTGACAACATCATGCTCTTCGAGAACAACGACTACCCCGGCATCTTCAGGAGGAGCGACGCGCTCGAGGTTATGAACGTCTGGGGAGTGGCCCCGGGGAGAAAAGTTGCCGTCGTTGGAGCGTTTCCCGAGGAGATAACGGCCGAGCTCGACCGCTGGGGGATTGAGTACGTTGTCGTGCCCAATCCGAAGCGCGTTGAGGGCAACGAGAAGGTCGAGAGGCTCATAGATGCAAACGGTAACGTTTACGATGTTGATGCCGTCATCATGTCCGACGGCAGGAGGCCCGACATAAACCCCGTAACTCAGGCCGGCGGGAGGCTGTACTTCAAGCGCGGTTACTACAGGCCCGTAATTGACTCGAACCACAGAATCCGCGAGGGAATCTACGTTGCAGGCAGTGCGGTTTCAATAAAGCCCCACTACGCGAACTACCTCGAGGGAAGACTCGTCGGCGCTTACATCCTCAGGGAGTTCGGCTTTGAGGCCGAGCCGTGCGTCTACGAGGAGAGGCTCAAGAACTACGAGCCGATAGCCGTTCCAGTCCACAGGCTTCCGTTGGATGAGTTCAACGGCGAGGACGTTCACATCTGCGGCTGCGACGTGACGCTAAGAAAGGTCGACGACGTGGTGAAGTCCGGCATCACCGACCTCCAGATAATCAAAAGGCTGACCCACCTTGCGATGGGCTTCTGTCAGGGACGCTTCTGCCTCTTCAACGGTGCAGTGGTGGTCTCCCAGAGAACCGGAACGCCGATGGATAAACTTGACATTCCCGTCGCGAGACCGCCAATTAAGAACGTCAAGATGAAGGTTCCCGCGAGGAGGGATTGAAGATGCCGACGAAGGAACTCCCTGAGAGGAGCGAGATAACGATTATCGGTGGAGGAATAGTCGGCGTTACGATAGCGCACGAATTGGCCAAGCGCGGTGAGGAGGTTACGGTCATAGAGAAGCGTTTCATAGGTTCGGGCTCGACCTTCCGCTGCGGAACGGGCATAAGACAGCAGTTCAACGACGAGGCCAACGTCCAGGTTATGAAGCGCTCGGTCGAGCTGTGGAAGCGCTATAGTGAGGAGTACGATTTCCCCTTCGAACAGACGGGCTACCTCTTCCTGCTCTACGACGATGAGGAAGTGGAGACCTTCAAGCGCAACATCGCGATACAAAACCGCTTCGGCGTTCCGACGAGGCTCATAACGCCCGAGGAAGCCAAGGAGATAGTCCCGCTCCTCGACATCAGCGAGGTTATAGCGGCCTCGTGGAACCCCACGGACGGAAAGGCGAGCCCCTTCAAATCAACGGCAAAGTTCGCGATAAAGGCCGAGGAGTTTGGGGCCAAGCTCGTCGAGTATACCGAGGTCAAGGACTTCATCATCGAGAACGGCGAGATTAAGGGGCTGAAGACGAGTAGAGGGGTCATAAAAACGGGGATAGTGGTCAACGCGACCAACGCCTGGGCCAAGCTAATCAACGCGATGGCAGGGATAAGCGTGAGGATTCCAATAGAGCCCTACAAGCACCAGGCGGTAATAACTCAGCCAATAAAGAAGGGAACCATCAGGCCGATGGTCATCTCCTTCAAGTACGGGCATGCATACCTAACCCAGACCTCGCACGGCGGCGTCGTCGGTGGGGTCGGCTACGAGCTCGGGCCAACCTACGACCTCAATCCAACGTACGAGTTCCTCCGCGAGGTGAGCTACTACTTCACCAAGATTATCCCCGCTTTGAGGGAGCTCCTAATATTGAGAACCTGGGCCGGCTACTACGCCAAAACTCCCGACAGCAATCCAGCCATAGGAAAAATCGAGGAGCTGAGCGACTACTACATTGCCGCCGGCTTCAGCGGACACGGCTTCATGATGGCTCCAGCGGTGGCCGAGATGGTGGCGGACCTGATTACCAAGGGCAGAACCGACCTGCCGGTCGAGTGGTACGACCCGTACCGCTTCGAGCGCGGTGAACTCCGCGGGCAGGCTCTTCAGATGGGCTGATTGCCCATAATTTCCACCTTTTTCTTATCATTTCGACGGAAATTTTATAAGTCCCTCGCCGGTTCTTCCAGCGATGAGCAAGCGAGAACTCGTTGTCACCCAGGGAAAGCGCGAGAAAACGCTCAAGCTCAATAAGCTGAGGGTTAAGCGGAGGAACGTCGTAATCCTGGCAATAGCCATGTTCATAGCCAACGTCGCCTTTGGAATGGCCTTTCCATACCTTGGCGTCTACATGCGCCTCCTCGGCGCGAGCATGTTCATGGTCGGCCTTTTGAGCGTGGCCTTCAACCTGACCTCGACGGTCTTTCAGTACCCCTTCGGCTGGCTTTCCGACTCGACCGGCAACAGGAAGGGCTTCATAGCCTTCGGCGTGGCATCTATAGGCATCTTCTACGTTACGATGGCCTTCGTTAGCTCGGCAACCGGCGTTCTAATCCTCAGAACACTCCAGGGGATTTTCGGTTCGGCAATGACCCCTGCCCACTCCGCGCTGATTTCAGAGCTCTCCACGAGGGCGGGCTCGATATTCGGCCTCTTCAACTCAATTGAAAACGCCGGCTTCATGGTGGGCAACTTCCTCGGCTCCGCGATAGTCCGCTATTTCGGCATCAGGAAGCTCTTCCTGATTTCCGGCTTTCTCCTATTCGTCTCGGCTGGGATAGTCCTCCTAATCCGCGAGCGCCCGACGGGGAGGCGCTCCCTCCTCGGTATGATTCTCGTGCAGGAGGGTAGGGAGAGCTGGAGGGCAACCGTTAAGGGCTCGGCTTTCAAGAGGCTCATGCGCGGGCACCTTGGACTCTTCTACGTCACGGTCTTCCTCGTTATGATAGCGAGCGGGCAGTTCTACGGCGTTTCCTCCGTTTACTTCAAGGAGACCTTCGGCGAGTGGAGTGTTGGCGTAATCTTCGGCATCGAGAGCTTCGCCGCTGCTTTGACTGGCTACTTCCTAGGAAAGCTGATAGACAGGTATGGAGCCAAGAAGTTCTACCTGGTTGCGATAGCGGGCTACGGTTTAGCTTTCCTGCTCTACGCCCTCGTTAGAAACGTCTGGCTCGTCTTTGGAATAGCCTTCCTCTCAGGCGTCAAGTGGGTTCTGACAATAAACTCTACTTCAGCATACGTGGCGCAGAACGTCAGGGTGAGCGAGAGGGCCCAAGGGATGGGTTTGTTAAACGCCATGATGAGCCTCGGCTGGGTCGTCGGGCCTTTGATTGGGGGCTACCTCTCGGGGATAAGCTTCCAGCTGAACTTCATGAGCACGCTGGTTCCCCTCGGGCTGGCATTCGTTTTGGCCCTCAGACTGCCAGGGTGATGCACTCGGGCGGGACTCTCTCAACAATCCTCACGTTCTTTCCGGCTTTGTAGATTTTTAGTCCCTTCCTCCTCAGGCAGTCCGCATCTATGATTAGCAGAACCACGTCCCTCCCGTGCCTCCTGCCCGTTTCGATTGCTTCGCTCCTGCTCGTGCTGAGGTGGACGAACTGCCTCTTCATCGGCTTAAGGCCTTCGCGCATAATCCTCCCGAGGTTCCTCCTCGGCGTTCCGTGGTAGAGAACCCTTGATTCCGTGTCCTCCTCATGGTTCAAAGAGACTGGAAAGCTGTGGCCGTAGCGGGCGCGGATTTTTCCGCCTTTAATCTCGTAGCGCCCCTTGGAGTCCCTCTCAACTATCTCCCTAACGAGCTCCTCGGTAACGTCGGGATAGACGGTTTGAAGTGCCCTAACGAGCTCGTCCAGCGGGACGAAACCCTCTCTGTCAGGCCTCAGCCCGAACTCTCCCGGCGAGTGTCTGAGAATGTAGGCCATGAGCTTGCTTACCTTCACGCGGTTCATACCCACCCCCGAGAAAGAAAAGGAACGGTGCCTTAAGTCCCTTTCCCGGTTTTGATTTCTTGGAGCTCTATCCGTTCGACCGCGGTTACAATGTTAGTAATCCTCACGCCTCCCTGCTCTGAAACTGTTTTGAGGGTGTATCTAAAGACGACCTCAACGGGGTATCCTCCCCTGAACCTCAGAATCGCGGTTCCGTTAATGGCGACGTTTCCACTTCCCTCGATTCCGGGAACTTCGCCGAGCATCATTGTATTGGTGACGTTGTAGTAGAACTCCTGAGTGCCGTTCACGAAGTCCACCTTGAAGGGTTCAAGCTCCGTTAGATACCTTCTCACTACTTCAAGGACGTTGGTGGATTCCCAGAGCTTCTCAACGGCCTCTGGCTCGGTCAGGTTCTCGCCCCTGCCCGCGAACTCGAAGTAAGCGCTTTCGTTGGTCACAATGATTCTCGATTTAATAATTGATGAACCCACCGTGGCGGTGGAGTTTACCTCTGTCCTCCTGCTGGCAATGTCAACGTAGCCTACTTTACTGCCCTTTATCTCCATCGTCTGGTTTGCGTTTCCGATTATGACTACTGTAACGCCTGTTGTTTCCTCCCAGAACCTAAGAAACGTTATCCTTTCAAGATTCTGGAGGAGCTCTTCTTGGGTGTAGTTCCTTGGCTCTCCCGCGGGCAGGAGTGTGGTGGTTGGAGTTGGGGACGTTTTTGTCGGTCTTCCGCTTTCCCCCGAGATGCACCCCGAGGCAATGACAACGATTAAAAGGAGAACGATGAGGCGACGTTTCATTCAATCACCCAAAAAGGTTAGAAAAACTGACTTTAAAAAGTTGTTGAAATGGGCTCAGCGGAACTTCCTCAACGCCATCTCCCCGGCAACGGTAATCGGGTCTATCGTCGGGCTTATTGGCGGGGCGTAGGCGGTCTCAAGGTAAACTACGTCCTCAACGGTCGCACCCTTCTGAGCTAAAGCCGAGAGCGTCATTATCCTGCCCCAAACCCTCTCACCGCCGACTATCTGCGCGCCGACGAGCTTCCTGTCCGACTTCCTGAAAATCAGCTTCACAGTTATCGGCTTTCCGCCGGGGTAGTACTCGGGCTTCGTTGAGCCTTTGAACTTGCCGACCGCTACTTCGATTCCCTCTTTCTTCGCTCTTTCCTCCGTTATCCCAAAGGTCCCTATCTCAAGGCCGAAGAGCTCGGTTATGGCCGTGTTGAAGACGGGCCTGAAGGAGACATCCCTTCCTGCTATGTGCTCCGCTGCCACCTTCGCCATTCTAACCGCGCTCGTTCCAAGCTGGCTTAAGGTTCTCTTGCCCGTTACCGCATCTACAACCTCGGCGCAGTCGCCTATCGCGTAGATGTCCGGGTCGCTCGTCTGGAGGTGCTCGTTGACCACTATCCCGCGGTTCACCTCCAGCCCGGCTTCTTTGGCGAGGTCTGTGTTGGCCCTAACGCCTGTCGCAACGAGAACCAGCTCGGCCGGAACTTCCTCGTCGCCTATTCTAACCGCCTCGACGGGACTGCCGATTATCTCGCTAACCCCAACGCCGAAGCGGAAGGAGACGCCGTTCGCTTCCATCTCCTTCTGGACGAGCTTCGCGGTATCTTTGTCGAGCATCGTCGGCATTAGCCTGTCCATAAGCTCGACGACGAGAACCTCCATTCCGAGCCTCGCGAAGGCCTCAGCCCCCTCGAGGCCGATTAGACCCGCGCCGATGACGACTGCCCTCTTTGGCTTCCTATCGGTGATGTAAGCTTTAATCCTCCTCACGTCGTCGAGGCTCTTGAGGGTGAACACTCCCTCGTTCTCAACGCCCTTTATCGGCGGGATAAACGCTTTGGAACCAACTGCCAGAACGAGCTTGTCGTAGGGAACCTCTCCTTTGTCGGTGATTACGACTTTCCTCTCGCGGTCTATCGCCTTTGCTTCGGTGTTGAGCATGAGCTTTATCTTCTGCTTTTCGTAGAACTCGTTCGGGAAGACGATGACGTCCTCGGGCTTCTCTATCGTCCCGCTGATGACGTGGGGCAGGGCACAGGGTGAGTACTGCATGGTCTCCTCCTTCCCGATGACAACTATCTCCGCCTTCCTGTCGAGCTTCCTCATGAAGAGGGCGAAGTTGCTTCCTGCCGTTCCAGAACCGATAACGACGATTTTCATCAGCACCACCAGCTTGAGAAGGGAGAGGAGGTATAAAAAGTTGGCTTTAACCTTAGGTTGTCAGCGATAGGCCCTTTCGCGGGGTTCGACCTTCAAAATAACAATGGTGTCTTCATCCCAGCGGACTGTGTAAAGAACCCTGTAATTGCCAAGTCTAACTCGGTAAGCCCTCTCAGAACCACGCATCTTTTTGACGTCAAAGCTCTCAACTGGGACGGGGTTGATTTTCAGCGTCTCGACGAGTTCCGCAAAACGCTTTAAATGAGCTGGGGGAAGACTTCGTATTCCCTTCTCAGCCCTTTTACCGATGATTACCTTAAAACTCATAAGCCGAGCTCCCTCTTCAGTTCTTCCCAGTCCTTTCCGTCTTCAAGTGCTTCCTTTTCGAGGGCTTCTATCTCCCCCGGGCTTTCCCCCTCTTCCTCTTCAACTAACTTTGCCTTGAGCATCAGAAGGGCTTTCTCCATCTCGTCAAGTCGCTTCTTCATCTCGCGGATATCGTAGAGGAGAACGTTTATTGGGTCTGCTTCCATGCTCTCACCACTTCTGAATACGCGGAAGAATATAAAAGGGTTGAGTCAGCGCATCCACTTCCTCGCTATCACCGCGACGATGAGTGCCATGAAGACGGCTCCGGTTAAGGCTTCAAGGGCGCTTAAAGCCTTGAGCCAACCGGTAGGGTGCATGTCGCCGTAGCCAAGGGTTGTGAAGGTGACTAGGGAGTAGTAGAGGGCGTTGAGGAATGTTCCGAACCAACTTCCGTACGGTTGCTGTTCGGTAATTCCTATAGGCGTATTGTTTAGGAGTATCCTAGCGGGAGCTAGTACCTGCCACTTTGAGGAGATGAAGTGACTGCTAACATATTGATGACCAACAAATAGAGCATATAGTAGTAATGTGGTAATTGTAACTCGGATTTTCATATCAACTGGCGGTTTTATTAATTGTTTAAGAGACACAACATCTTCAAATTTTCCTGAATAGGCCAAATGACCGAAATACGATATTATGCCTAAAGTCAGAAATATTCCAATGTTTAACCACCAAGGTATTCTATCCCAGCTGTAACTCACTATAGTGAGCCAATATATGATGCCAAATATTCCAATAGTTAATATAACATTCCAAAATATTCTTTGTCCACTAGTCCCATATTCCGATGATAAGTCCCCAAAGAGCCATTCAAATAAGTTTAGTATCTTTATCCAAAGTTGCTCTAATTTTCCTCTTGACTCTGCTTCAGCAAGTCTTAGCTTTCTTTTAGTACGCATCTCGAAAATAAACATGATATCCGCCTCTTCTCTTCTTCCTTCTTTTTCAAAACTGATTCTCTGAATACGAGCTGCTTCTGGAATGGCAGTTGGAATTTTAAATATCCTATTAAATTGTTGGTTTAGATTTGAAAGTAAATCTCTCGTAGACTTCGTTGATTGTGGAGGTGAAATCAGTTTAACTATATTAACTGAGGTATATGAAAAATCAATGTCTCCTCCGAACTTATACTCGTAGTTCAGTGTATTTACATCCACCCCCGCAGGAACCTTTTTAGAAATGTCTTCTTTGTCCTGCATTTCAGAAAAATCTACTACCTGATTAAATGCAACCTCCCGAAAGATAGCATCCTTATTGAAAAAGACCTTTCTAAAATCTGCTCTACTACCAAATACACTCTTTTAAAAGCTTTGATCTCTTTAGGAATATCGCTTTCGGAAACTCTGCGATGCTCTCAAAAAATGTTGATTCAAATTTAGCATCCCCTACAAATACTGCATTATGAAACTCAACTGGCGCTCTAAATTTTGTTTCCCTGAATCGAGCTTCATCATGAAACGTTGCATTATTAAAGCTCGCTCCCCTCTCAAAGACAGCAAAGTTAAAGACAACTCTTCCAAATTCAGCACCTATAAACATAGCCGTTTCTTTGAAAACTGAATGGTCAAAATTCGTACTTAGTGTCTCGAAATATGGATGTGGATCTTTGATATCTAGTTTAATAATAAATGGCATATACGTCTGGAATTTGGTGAAGTATCCTGTAACAGTACCATTAAACTTACATTGATGACATTCCAATCCATAAACAAAACAGGCGTTGTTATAACGTACATAGTCGTGGAATACTGACTGGGAGAAGTCAATGATAACAGAGGAAAACACGCTTTCAAAAGAAACACTTTTCATAAATTCTGCTTTAAATGTCCTCTTGTAGTATTCGCCTCCCTGTGTCAAATCAGGTCTGAGAAACTGAAGTCTGGTATTATCAAGACGATATAACTTGCCAATAAACTTAGTATTATCAAACTTTGCTGTTTCATTGAAAATCACATCTACAAAAGAGAAATATTCAAAAATACTGTTATCAAAATATGCCCTCCCCTTGAATGATGTTTTAATAAAATACACCTCACTAAAATGCGCCCCTGAAAAGGAGACTCTTTTCTTGAAAATAGTTTCGTTGAAAGATGTGCGATACTTGGAGGATCCATTAAACTTGGAATCACAAAAATCAGCCCTTCCCTCAAATATTGCTTTATCAAATAGTGCCATACTTTCAAATACAACATTTTCAAAAGTGAATTCTTTCCCAGTCTTGGTTTTTGAAGGAATCTCTGGAAAAACAAACCCCTTTGCATCTATTGGTCCTGCAAAGACCCACCCTTCGTTCCAAGGGAGTTTATACCCAAAGAACTTCAACACAAACTTATTGTAAAACTCTCTCGCCTCTTCCTCATTCTTGGTTGGCTTATGGAAAATACAGTACTCTTGGTCGGCCGTTTCAGGGTCGCAGTTCTCAAAATGTGCCATCTTGCACATGGTCGCATATTACTCGTCCTGAATATAAAAGCTTTTTGGCTTAGCAAAGATTATTCAGCAACCAAAATCAAAAGAAAGGCTTCAAGGCTCCACCACGGTCCCGCTGTGCTTTCCTCTGACCACGTCGAAGAGATGATAGGCGTCCTTCTTGCCGACAATGTACGTCCTTATCCGCCCACGCTGGATGAACTTCGCCGCCAATGCATCGACGACACCGCTTCCGCCGGCTTTGCTCTCGGCCTCCATTGCAATCTCGACGAGCTGTTCAGGGGTTATCCTGTCGAGCTTCTTCGCGTTTGGATTCTTCCTCGGGTCGGAGTCGTAGACTCCATCAACGTTGGTTACGACGACCAGAAGGTCGGCCTGAAGGTACTCGGCGAGGAGAGCCGAGACCGCGTCTGTCGTGTGGCCGGGATGGGTTCCGCCCATTATTGGTATCTTCTTGAGCTGGATGACCTCCCACGCCTTGCGAAAGTCCTGAATGACGAAGGGATACGCTTTCTCGCCGAGCGCCGCTATCAGGAGCATTGCGTTCGCTCTCGTGATGTGGATTCCTATGTAGTCCTTGAAGGTCTCGTTGGGCGTGAAGGTCTTCGCGGCCTTGATGTACTTGCGCGCTACCTTTCCACCGCCGACTACCACCGCCACCTCGTGGTCCTCGCTTATCTTGATGAGTTCGTACGCTATCGCCTTGATGAACTCGACGTCCGGGTCTTCGGGAACGAGAACAGAGCCACCTATATCGAAGACGATTCTCATGACGACCCTCACGGTGCTAATCGGCTCGATTTATAACCTTTTTCTTGACGGAGGGATGTTAAAGAACAAGCAAAAAAAGTAAGGAACGGCTTACCCAATCTGGAACGCCGAGCTTCTCAGCTCACCGCGCTCGAAGCGGTACGGGTCGTACCACTCCCAATCGAGGGGAACCTTCGAGCGGCCCTTCGAGATTAGCTCGGCCATGGCCTGGGCAACGGCCGGCGCCATCATGAAGCCGTGGCCAGAGAAGCCCGCCGCGATGTAGAAGTTGTCCAAGAGCTTCCCGATTGCAGGGTTGCTGTCGGGAGTTTTGGCGTAGTAGCCGGCCCACTGCCTTACAACGTGAGCGTAGCGGAGCGGAGGGGCGATTCTCACAGCGTATCGGAGAACCCCGCGCAGGAAGTCGTAGGTCGGCTCAACGTCGTCCAAACTCTTCGCCTCGTGCTCTATTCCTGCACCGCAGATGATTCCGCCGTCCTCGCCGTCCTGGATTATGTAGGCGTCGTTCCAGCTCGGCGGGCACACTAAAGGCTCTGCCTGCCCCCTCTCAAGCGGTTCGGTCTTGACGAGCTGGTGCTTGTAGGCCTTAATCGGGACAAGGTCACGCTTTAAGCCCGCCATCCCGTTGATTAGAGGCGCCCAGGCATTGCAGGCGTTTAGAACTGCGTCAACCTTAACGCGCTCAACCTTCCCTTTGCTCCTGAACTTGACCGCTGTTATGGTGTCCCCCTCGCGCTCAAGTCCAACGACCTCTGTGTGCTCGCGCGCGTCAACGCCAAGCTCCCTCGCCCTCCGCAGATAGGCGAAGAGCGTCTTGAAGGGGTTCGCCTTGGCGTCCTTTGGGTTCCACGCTCCCGCCAAAAACGGCTCGGTGTTGAGGATTGGCACTATTTCCTTCCCCTCGTCCATATCAATGAGCCTAGTCGGAACGCCGAATTTGTTCTGGAGCTTTATGTTGGCCTTGAACGCCTCGACCTCGTCCTCACTCGTCGCTAAAAACAGGTAACCCGTCTGGTTGAAGCCTATATCCGCCCCAAGCTCTTCCTCAAGTCTCTCCCACCGCTCGACGGAGTACTTCATTAACCTGATGTTCGCCTCGTCCGTGAACTGGGCGCGTATTCCCGTGGCACAGCGGAAGGTCGAGCCCGAGCCGAAGTAGTTCTTCTCGAAGAGAACCACCTCCTCGCCGAGCTTCGCCAGCTCGTAGGCCGTTGCGACTCCTATTATTCCGCCACCGATGATGGCTATTTTACTCATCGGCACCACCCACGATGACCTCAACGCGGACGGGCCGAACCGGAACCCTCGCCTTCGGGGGCGCGATTTCCTCCGGCTTCTTCCCTGTCTTCCTCGCGAGGATTGAGATTACGATTGGAATGCACGTCCTCCCCTGGCACGGTCCCATGCCGACGCGGAGGAGCCTTTTGATTTCCTCGATGTCCGTAACGCCGGAATCGATGAGCGCTTCGATTTCCTCTACGGTAACGTCGTTGCACCGGCATACAATCGTCTTTCCCGCCATATCATCCCCTCCGTTCGGCCCTTTCTGAGGAAAGCGCTGGCGGAAAAGCTTTTACTCTCAAACTCGCTCTGGCGTGAGTGAGAGCGTAACTCAAAGCCTCTCCTTGAGCCTTCGCACGTGGAATGCGCCCTTCGGGCGCGGTAAGACTGCGAACTGCCCTAAAAGCCTCGCTTTTCAACCGCTCTCCTGTCTGAATGTGTCGGATTTTCATTCTCTCACTACCTTAACTGCCCTGACATCCCACGCCAGCTCTATAGGCACCTCGACCGTGATAATTGGCGTGTCACCCTTCGTTTTCTCCCTCGGGACAACTGTGATTACTTTCCCCTTGCCAACGGGCTCGCCGACCCTGTTGAGCAGAACTACCTCTTCTCCGCGCTCCGGAATCGGAAGGAGCTCGTGGGGCATCGTAATCCTCGCCTTATCGCCGACGTAGTGCACCATAAAGAAGGCCAGACCCGGGCAAATCTGGACACAGAGGGAGCAGCCGATGCACTTGTCGTAGTCGACTATTGGCAGGTCGTTCGGGGTGGGCATGTTTATAGCGCCCGTCGGACATATCTCCCTGCACGGGGCGCACGGTATCTCCTGCGGGCACTCAGGAACTGCGACGGGCCTCTCTCTAAGCCTCTCCTCGCTCGGCTTCGGAATTATTGAGAAGAGTTCCTCCGGGGTTATGTATCCCCTCTGAAGGTAAGAGGGGATTTCACTCACCGGCGACACCTCCGAGAAGAGCCTTCCTAATCCCCTCGGCCACGCGTCTTCCGAAGGGACCGGAGCGGAACTCGTCGAGGTCACGCTGGGCCTTCTCTATCTCCTCAACCCAGCTCTCGTCCGCTATTCCGAGCCTGAGAGCTGCGGCTATGCCCGCTATCTTCCCCTCGAGCATCGCGGTGGTTGCCTCCTCTATTCCGGCGGAATCCCCCGCCACGAAGATTCCCCTGACTGTTGTCTCCATCCACCCGTCGCGAACTGCCACGTGGCCACCGAGCTCGCGGACGAACTTTATCTGACAGCCGGCCTGGTGGAGCAGTTCGATGCTGGGCCTCAGGCCAACGGCGAGTGCTATGACGTCAACCTCGAAGGTCTTCTCTGTTCCCGTAATCGGCATCCAGTTCTCGTCGAGCTGGGCCACAACGGCCCTCTCGACCTTTTCCCTTCCTTCGGCCCGGAGGATGGTGTGCCTCGTGAGTATCGGAACTCCAAGCCTTCTGACCTTCGCCGCGTGGACGAAGTAGCCTCCAACTTTGGGCATGGCCTCAACTATCGCCTTCACCTCGACGCCCGCCTGAATGAGCTGGTAGGCGAGGATAAGCCCAACGTTTCCAGCCCCAACGATGAGAACCCTATCGCCGGGCTTGACGCCGTAGGTGTTCATGAGCGTCTGGATTGCACCAGCGCCGTAAACCCCGGGCAAATCGTTGTTTTCGAAGGGAATCATCCTCTCCATCGCGCCGGTGGCGACGATAACTGCCCTTCCCCTGAACTCTATCAGCTCGCGCTCCTTTCTGACGGCCAAGACAAGCTTCTCTTCGCCCTCCTGAAAGATGCCGACGGCAGAGGTTTCGAGAAAAACCTCAGCGTTCTCGCTCTTCCTCAACTCCTTCTCAAGGATTTTCGCTATCTCAACCCCTCTGACTCCCGCGAACTGTTCCCTCTTTCCGAAGAACTTGTGGGTCTGCTTGACAAGCTGGCCGCCGAGCCTAGGGTTCTCGTCTATGAGGACGACTTTTGCTCCGGCGCGTGAAGCATGAATCGCCGCCATCAACCCCGCAGGACCGCCGCCTATGACGATGATATCGGCCTTAACTACCTTCGCATCCTTGAATTCCGGCGGCTTGGCCTTAGTTGGGAGCCTGGACCTTCCGTGCTGGCGCTCTATCCTCATGCCGTCCTCGACCAGAGTTATGCAGGAGCGAACGTTTGGGATTCCATTGACGACCATCAGGCAGGAGGAGCACTTGCCGATGGCGCAGAAGAGCCCCCTCGGACGCTTTTTGTTTGGAGAATAGTTGAGGACCCTAATCCCCGCGGCGTGTAAAGCTGTGGCTATCGTCTCGCCTTCGTATGCCTTTATCGGTTGTCCCTCGAAGTATATCGTGACCTCCCTACCGCGTTCAAACCTGAGAACAGGATGTTCATTTAGGCGCATTAAACGTCACCTATGCATTGATGCTCAGCTTTGTTTATGAAAATTTTTCAATCCGATGGTGGGCAACCTTTGGTTTTCCCGCCTACCAAAGCTTTATATATCGGGCTCAAAAACTAACGTTGGCGGCGGGCTAGGCCGGGGGGTTCGGCGTCCCCTGTAACCGGAAACCGCCGATATGCCGGGGCCGAAGCCCGGGGGGCGGTTCCCAAAACCGCGCCCCGAAGCCGGGGTATAACGATGAGCCCTCGTCCCGGGGGGCCGGCGGTGGGCGAGGTCCGGCTGGAGGGCCGGGCTAACGCCCTTTGCCCGCCGAACCCCGCCAGGCCCGGAAGGGAGCAGCGGTAGGCGGGACGTTCGGCGCTCCCGGGGTAGCGGGGGTGAGGGAGCCCCGGTGGAGGGGCGCGGCGGAGGGTTCCCACCCCCGGGCGCGCCCGCCGCCACTTAAATTCTGACAAAAACCTTAATAGCAAACCGCTCCTTTTGCCTTTGAGGTGTCAAGATGGCGAGCCTTGAGGTTGAGCTCTTCGGGATAAGGTTCGAGAACCCGCTTATTCTCGCATCGGGAATCAACGACAAGGTTCCGGAGCAGTGGATTCGAGCGCACGAGGAAGGTGCTGGAGGAGTCGTTACGAAATCAATCGGAATCGAGCCGAGGAAGGGCTACGACAACCCCACCATAGTTGAACTTCCCTGTGGTTTGATAAACGCGATGGGTCTGCCGAACCCGGGCTGGAAGGGCTTCCTCGAGATGGTTGAGGGCTACACCTTTGACTTTCCGCTGATAGTCTCAATCTTTGGCGGAACGCCCGAGGAGTTTGCCTTCTTAGCTGAAAAGCTGAGCGACGTGGCAGATGCCTTCGAGCTGAACCTCAGCTGCCCCCACGCCAAAGGTTATGGCATGGAAATCGGCCAGAACCCGGAGAACGTCTACGAGGTGGTGAAAGCCGTCAAGGACGCCACCGATAAGCCGGTTATCGCGAAACTAACGCCGAACATAGACGATATTACAAAGCTCGGTCTGGCGGCGGAGAAAGCCGGTGCAGATGCAGTCTCGGCGATAAACACGCTGAAGGCGATAGCCATTGACATCTACGCAAGGAAACCAATCCTCAGCAACCGTGTCGGCGGATACTCGGGGCCCGGCGTTAAGCCTGTCGCGCTTAGAGCGGTTTACGACCTCGCGAAGGTTCTTGACATTCCAGTGATAGGCATCGGCGGAATAACCATGTGGCAGGACGCCGTTGAGTTCCTCCTCGCTGGTGCATCGGCGCTTCAGATTGGGACGGCGGTCTCGCTCAGGGGCTGGAAGGTCTTCAGGGAAATCAACGAGGGCATCGAAGCCTACCTCGAAAGCGAGGGCTTTTCGAGCGTGGAGGAGATAGTTGGTCTTGCCCTTGAGTGAAGTTTTATTTCTGCATTCTGTTTTGTCCCTACTCCTTCTGGCCAGAAGAGCTTTATAGGAGGAAATTCTACTATACTATGGTGAACTACTATGCCGGTAACGAAGGTGACGCGGAACTACCAGATAACGATTCCGGCCGAGATTAGAAAAGCTTTGGGCATAAAGCAGGGTGAATACCTCACCGTCGAGCTGAGGGGGGACGAGATAGTCATAAGAAAAGCCGAGATGGAGTGGCCGAGCATTGACCTCGGCAGGGATTTCACGCCCGAGGAAATCGAGGAAAACACCGAAAAGATGCTCAAGGAGGCGTCCAGATGGGAGGGGTAGCGGTAGTTGATACGAACGTGCTCCTTTACTCCGTTAACAGGAGCTCCGAGAGATACGAAGAGGCGAGGGGCATTATAAATTCTCTGGACAGAATCGTCTTGCCGACAATCGTGGTGTACGAATTTGTGTGGAACCTTGCCGTCGCGGGGATCTCTGCTCAGGAAGCCGAAAGAACGCTCTCCAAAATCCTCCTTAACGAAAGGGTTGCCCTCGTGGACGACAGGAGGTACCTACTATCGGCCTTCGAGCTCTTTGGAAACCTCGGTCTCAAGCACTACAACGACTCTGTAATCCTCGCTATGGCCAAGGAAGTCGGAACCCTCGCGAGCTACGACAAAAAGCTTAGAAACCGTGCAAGGGAAGTTGGAATTAAACTGCTTCCGGAGGAGTTGGAATGAAGCGCGCGGTGGTGCTGTTTTCGGGAGGGCTTGACAGCACGGCCTGCCTATACTGGGCAAGGAAGCACTACGACGAGGTTATGATGCTCGTCATCAACTACGGGAGCAACGAGGAGCGCGTTACGAACAGAGTTGCGGAGTTCTTCTCGAAGGAACTGAACGTCCCGCTGAAGATAGTTCGCCTCGACTTCCTCGAGGAGTTCTCAAAGCTTCGCGGAACGACGCTCGTTGGAGGAGAGACTCCAAGGGTGAGCGCCGAGGAGCTTGAGGACGAGAACGTTGCCCAGGAAACCGCAAAGAGCGTGTGGGTTCCAGCGAGGAACCTCGTTCTCATAAGCGTTGCCGCTTCTCTCCTCGATGCCCTTGGAGGCGGGGACATAGTGGTGGGCTTTAACGCAGAGGAAGGGACAACCTTTCCGGACAACACGCCCGAGTTCGTTGAGAAGATGAACGAGGCTCTAAAATACGGGACTATGGCCGAGGTTAAGGTTGTTGCCCCGCTCATAGACCTCGACAAGAGGGGCATAGCGAAGCTCCTCAAGGAGCTGGACGCGAAATACGAGTACTCCAACTCCTGCTACATGCCGAAGGGCTTCACAGAGGACGGAAAGCCTATACATTGCGGTCAGTGCGAGAGCTGTGTCAGGAGGCACCGCGGTCTCATTGAGGGCATAGGAGAGGACAGAACCGTTTACGCCGTCGAGCCGAAGATTTGATGTGCATACATGTTCATTCGCCACCGCAAGATTTATAAATCTCTTCCTTTCCCTTATCTTTGGGCGTGGGGCGGTAGCTCAGCCTGGGAGAGCGCCGGACTGAAGATCCGGGTGTCGGGGGTTCAAATCCCCCTCGCCCCACCACTTTCTGTGCGGTGGTAGTCTAGCCTGGTCTAGGACACCGGCCTTCCAAGCCGGTGACCCGGGTTCAAATCCCGGCCACCGCACCACACAAACTTCGCCTGCGCGAAGTTTGACCAAGGCTCGTGATTCTTGTCTAAAAGGTAATTCTAAGGAGTTTGCACTCTCAAAAGACAGTGCTCTCAAAGAATTCCCTTCAAAAGGAGCCACTCTAAAGGTGTTTCTCTAAGAAGCGCTCCTTCGGAGCGCGGGAAAATGTAAACCCGCGTGAGAAAGCTTCCAAAATTTAGGAATTCGCCACACTACAAGAGCCCATTAAAAGCGCAAACACTCTCAAAACACCCCCATTAAAAGAATCACGAACTTTGATGAAACTTTGCTAAGCAAAGTTTCTTCGGTCAAGCTTTTTCCAAAAGCTTGTTCGTGAGTGTTTCACTCTGAAGAGGGTCCGAAGGGCGTCAAAGAAAAATAGACTCCTTTGAATATGCTGTTTAAGAGTGTTCCCCTTTGGAAAGCGTGATTTTACGAGCAAAATCTCCTCAATTCGAGCCAGTAGATAAGAGCTACGAGCTTTGGTAAAGCTTGCCTAAAAACCGGAGTGGGGTTTCAGCAATTGCCGAAAGGCTTATAATCTATTACGAGTAGTAACGGGCATGCTGGAGAAAGAGAAGGAAGCGCTCGCTAAGAGGATTGCGGGTGAGATAACGCTCTCCTCTGACCCCGGGAAAACAATGAGAAAATGGCGCGAAATCTTTGGAATCAGCCAGACCGAGCTTGCTGAATACCTCGGCGTCTCTTCCTCGGTCATCAGCGATTACGAGGGTGGAAGGAGAAAGAGCCCCGGCGCCTCAACTATAAGGAAGTTTGTGGAGGCCCTTCTTGAAATCGACGAGAGGCGCGGTGGCAACGTCATAAGGGCCTTCAGCAAGACCATCGAAGGGGAGCTCCCCACGAGTGCGATACTCGACATAAGGGAGTTCGCGGTTCCGGTGAAGATTTCAGACGTCGTTGAGGCCGTCCGTGGCGAGGTCGTGGCGAATCCACACCTCATCGAGCGGAGAATCTACGGCTATACCGTCGTTGACAGCATAAGGGCAATCCTTGAGATGAGCAGTGAGGAGTTCCTCAAGCTCTACGGCTGGACTACCGAGAGGGCCCTGGTTTTCACGAAGGTGACCACAGGGAGGAGCCCCATGATAGCAGTCCGAGTCCAGGGGTTGAAGCCGGCCGTCATAGTCCTTCACGGGGTCAAGAGGCTCGATGAGCTCGCTGTTAAACTGGCCGAGCGTGAAAGGGTTCCTCTCGTGGTTTCCAAGGCCTCAAGCGAGTCAGAACTCATAGCCAACTTGAGAAAGCTCGTTGAAAAAACGGAGAGGGAACTTTAAAGCTCCTTCCTTCTCCAGATTCCTTCTTCGGCGAGCTCAGTTAGTCTGTTCCTTATGTGGAGCAGGACGTCGCTCAGCGTTTTCCCGTTGTCATAGGACTCAACTATCTTCCTGAGCTTTTCCCTTGGGAGGTTCCGCATCTCCTTTGCCAGCTCAACCATTCTCGGGTATGCACGGACTATGTTGTCAACTATCGTTATATCAGCCATCCTCGCGGAGCGTGAGAGGGGGTTCAGGTCAACCGTAACCACGAACTTGCCCATCTTCACGAGCGCTTCCGTCCTGTCGCCGTCCTCGAGCGGGACGAGAACGACGTCGGCCCTCCAGATGCCATTTTCGTCGACCTTCCCGCGCTCGTGCTCAAGGCCGGGAATCCTCTTCGTCGGGTTTATCCCGAGTATTTCGATGTTCGGGTCGTACTTCCGGAGCTCCCGCTCTATGGCTCTAACGCGCTCCTCCGTTCTGTAGAAGAGGTTTATCTCAAGCTTCGCGTTGAGGGCCTTCGCCAGCTCAATCGTCTCCTTTGGAACGAGCGCCGCGACGTTACCGTTCACCGAGATTACGGGCCACTCCGCGAGCAGGAACTTGGCAACCGCTGCCCTTATGGCTCTTTCCGCTGGCTCTATCGTTTTCTCACCGATGAGGTAGTCAAAGGCCTCCCCGCGCCCGTGGGCGATTAGACCGGCTTTGGCCGTCATTCCCTTCTCCATGCCCTCGATGATTTTCTCGCGGTAGTAGAGGCTCCAGTAGCGTGGATGGCTCTTGGGAATCTTCACCATTTTGACCACCCGTGGAAGGTAAAATGTAGGCGTAAATAACTGTTTCCCGATTACCACTCCCTTTTTCTAGAACCCAAGAACAGGCCCCTTCTCAGGTAGTCCATGAACTCGCTGTTGAGAAAAGTCTTGGTGAACTCCATCGTCTCTTCCGGCGAGAGCCATTCGACGTCCTCGGGAACTCCTTCAACCCAGAGATAGACGAGCTCATCCCCCTTCCTCGCTATGAGCAGGGTGAAGATTTTAACGCCGAGTTCCTGTGCGAGCTTAACTTCCCTTCCAACGAGGGACGTGAACTTCCCGAGGGGGGCGACGGCAACGAAGTATTCAGCATCCCTAATCCTGTCGCTCGTGTCCCTCAGGCCATATTTCGAGGGCACGAGGATGTTGTTGGAGTTCAGTTTTTCTTTGATAATTTCAACGATTGCCCTCTCGGTTCTGGTGTGGTAGAGGAAGGTGGGCTCGCTCAGGTAAACGAAGGGCCCGTAGGTTTTCTTCCTCTTCAAAAAGCCCAGCATTGGACCACCTCGGGTGGGGATAATGTCATCATCTCGAGATCAGGAGGGATGACACTCCTCATCGGTTCGCAACCCAAACCTCCCCTCTCAAGCCTCCTTTCGGCCAAAGGAGCATTTTCAGCGGAGTGGGTGTCATCGGTTAAAGGGGCCCTGTCATCCCACCCCTTTAAACTTACCCAAGAAAGAAGGGGTTAAAAGGTTTTACCATCCAAAAACAGCTAAGAAAAAAGAGTCAATTAGCCGTCATCGGTTAATAAAAATACTCAAAACCTTTAACCTTCAAGTTTCTTCTTTAGATTTTCCTTAACTTCTGGCTGGCTAATCTCAGCCATTGCCGAAAGAATTTCAAAGCTAAGTTGATTTCTTTCATGAGCATCAAAAAGGTTAACATTACTTAACAAAACTTCCATAGCGGCTCCTGGGAAGCCCCTTTCAATCAAATGTTCGATTATCTTGGTGATAGCCTCTTCCAGAAGGTTAGATGAAAGTTCACTAACGATCTCATTGGCTGTATTTTTAAAGAGTTCTTCAATGTTAGTTTTATCACTGTTAACCCTGGCATTTTTGAACTTCCTAAGGATGTCGATGACAAGAGGCTGGTTTTCCTTGTTTAACGCTTCTAGTATTGCCAAGCTTGCTAGTATTATGTCTGAATATGTGTATGAGACATTAGAAATCTGATTCAGCTTTTTCTTCTCAAAATTTAGGATTTTGTATGCATCTAATGTGAGCCTAATGGTTTTTGTATCTACGTTTTCCATAAGATCCACCAAATTAGCAGTCTCAAGACGCTGTTATAAATTTTGTCAGTCGGTTCACAATAAATTAGAGAAAAATAAAACGATCAATTTGTGATAACGATGTATTCTTCATCTATACAATCGATCACACTCTCAGTAAAAACAATAGCCTTTCCCAATCCAGGAATTACTTGATTTAGTAGATCTTCGATTATATTATCTCTTACTGTGTCAGATGCAACCTTCTTGATGCATTCCCAGCTCAGTTTTAAAACAGGCTTCTTGTTATTGGCCCATTGTCTTCCCTTAGATATTACAGCCTTAAATCTGGGCTTTCCCTTCCTGATCATATTGTTAACAGGTTCAAGAAAATGTAATTCTCCCTTGAGCTTCAATGAAACTCCCAATGCTAGGGTGTTTGTTAACAGAGTGTCTACTCTCTGAATACGTCCATAAGAGTATCCGGACCAGTCTATTATGAAATACAAGTTATGTCTACTATGAATCTCTCCAAATTCATTACGTAGGTTTGAGCCAGCTATATCAAAGATTCTCCTTAGTGAAGGTAATCTCTCGAATATATAATCAAAAATCTCTAATATCCTCTGAGTACATGTCTCGATGTTCTCCTCAGAGCATGTTTCAAAGATTCTCCATATTTCGCGAAGGTCATCTCCAATAGTCCAACTTATTTCTCCTAACGCTCTAGGAGAAAGTTCCCACCTTATTACTCTATACACTTCGTCAATGAACACTCTTGGATCTACACCCACAGTACTCTCTTTTTCTGGGTTTGCGAGCTCCCATAGGTCTTCTTTAATCTTTTTTGGGTCTATACACCATCTTTCTGGGTTCTCCATGATATTCCCTCCACATGTTTTGTCATCAAAATTCTATTGATAATGCTATTTTTAACTATGAACTGTTTATTGAGTAAAGAAACTATATTAAAACTATTTAGATATAGTTTACTCCATCACTTTTTAGAGTTAGAAGCTAGCTTCCTTTGAAGAATTCGCCAGTCAGGAATATAACTCGAAAGAAGGGCCCTAAACAGCCGATTATGACGTGGGGAACCGACCTTGATATGTATCAGCTCGTGCACCACGATATATTCTACAACTTCATAGGGAAGCTCCAATATGTCTACACTAAAGGTTAGTGTTCCTTTTGATGATGCAGAGGCCCATTTATGCCTCATTTTTTGGAATCGAACTCTCTTAGGATAAACACCAAGTTCTTTTGCCCATCTAGATACAAGTTCATGGACTTCCTCTGGTGTCATTTATCAGCCTCCCTCCCAATTCAAGGAGATCTTTCCCTATTTTCACTCGTTCCCTCACCTGTTTGACGCCATTCTCTTTCAAAATGCGATATATCTTTCTCAGCAGTCCTTGTTGAAGGTTTTGATTGTATGTCCAGCCTTCGTTTGACAATAGGACTTTGGTAATCTCCTCAGATACTGTCACATCATCTATGCCATAGCTTTTGAGAAGCCAGTGGACACTGAAAGTTGCAGGGTCTAATTTTGATTCTTTGTAGTTTCTCACCGACTCGACGGCACTTTCAGACAATCCTATAACCTTTTCTAGGGCCTCTTTTGCACTAATTTGTCTTTCCTCAAGCCTCTTTATAATAGATTCTATCTTTTCGATTAAGAACTCCAGATACGGAACCTCATGTTGGTGCTCTTTTATGTAGCTCATCAAACTACGGCGGAGGTTGTAGACCTTGACAATGTCGTCTATCCTTTCATTTTTTATAGTGTCGGCAATATGCTCATCGATTTTATAAACAGGAAGGCCATCCACAATGGTTTCAATATCAACGCTGTTTCTGATTAGTTCCTTCGTCTTTTTCAACAGTTCTCTTCTCTCAAAATCTGTTGGATAGAACTGGGCCTTGATAAACCGGTGGAGCTTTAATAGTAACTTATAGTCTTCGAGATAGTCTCTGAGAAATGGGTCCGGAGATAGGATCTCATAAATGTCCTGAATGTTCTTGAAAAGTTGAATGGAGTCATCCCTCTTTTTGCGATTGCTGAATACCTTCACTAGTTTCTCCAACTTTTTATCCCAGCTTAGACTATTATCCCGTAATAGCCCGAGATACTCTTCCGCTCTCCCCATTAATTCCGCAAACCTCTTGCGTAGTACTTCCAAGTCAAAGACTGCTCCTTCAATACTCTTACTGTCAAACGCCAGAGCCCTCTGAAGGTCTTCAAAAATTCCGATGTAATCCACGATTAGACCGGCTGTCTTATGAAGCTCCCCATCTGAATAGGGGCGGTTAACTCTTGCAATGGCCTGAAGTAGTGTATGGTCTTTCATGGGCTTGTCCAGATACATGGTTTGGAGAATGGGAGCATCATATCCCGTTAAGAGTTTCTCGGTAACTATGAGAATCTTAGGTGGCCTATCCCGTTTTTTGAAGTTTCTTCGTATCTCATCCTCTTGGTCTTCTTTAAGATGGTACTTCTTTAGTATACCTTTGTCATTATGCATGGGAGTATATACAACTGCAATTTCTTCTGGAGGAATCGCTGAGTGCGGATTCTCTTCATAGAGTTCCTTAAACGCTTCTATATACAGGGCACAGGCTTCTCTATCCACGGCAACAATCATCGCCTTAAATCCAGAGGGTTCAACGAACTTTTTATAATGCTCGGATATATGTTTAGCAACCTTTTTAATTCTCTTTTGGGCTTTGAGGACCTCTTTTATCTTCGATACTTTATCAAGGAGCTTGTTAAGTTCCTCTATGCTGGCTATTCCTTTCTCTTCGTATAACTTGAAAAATTCCTCCAGAATTGTTTTCCTGTCTAAGCGATATTCTTGTGGTGCGAGGGTGTAATATAAGGGGACGGTAGTTCCATCCTCAATGGACTCCTTGATACCGTATTTGTCTAAGTATGGTCTGTGATATTTCTTCATGTCCTCAAAGGCAAAGAGATTAAATGTGCCCTTGCCGACCTTCCCCTTATCTATTGGAGTACCAGTGAACCCAAAATAGAACGCGTTGGGAAGGGCTGACCTCATCTGGATCCCTAAGTCTCCTTCCTGTGACCGATGAGCCTCGTCGATGAATACAAAGATGTTCCTACGGGTGTTTATATTGGAAGGCATTCCCTGGAACTTATGGATTAACGTGACGATGATTCCCCTGTAATCGCTCTCTAACAGTTCCCTAAGGTGAACTTTGGATTCTGCGACAATGAAATCCAGCCCAAACTTTGTAAGATTACGGACTAACTGTTTCTGGAGTTCAATACGATCAACGACCATTATAATAGTTGGATTCTCCAGCTCGGGTATTCTCCTTATTTTTGAAGCGGCAACCATCATAGTTAGAGTTTTTCCTGAACCCTGGGTATGCCATATAAGGCCAGTTCTTGCATCTCCTGTGATTGCCCTATTGACTACCCTCTCAACTGCCTTAACTTGGTGTGGTAGCAAGACGAACTTGCTGAGCTCTTCATCCTGTTCAAAGAATACTATATAATCCTCGATAAATCTCAATGCTCTTTCTTTTCTTAGCATTGAAAAAATCAGGTCTTGGAGGCCGTAATCTTTACCCTCCTCCGTTTTCCAGCGATAAACGTTTCTTTCGTTGAAGTTCCAAGTTGCCGAGTATATTAGATTGAGACCGTTACTGGCCAGATACATCTGAAAATATTTCATGAAGTTGGGAACCTCTTCGTGATACCTGGAGATTTGCTCCACAGCATGAGAGCGCCAATCTTTAACCTCGCCATCTACAATGTTAAACAGCCAAGAAGCTTTAGTCTCAACGATAAAAAGCGGAATTCCATTGATAAAAAGCACAATATCGGCCCTATCCTTTTTCATATCCTCCATCCAGAATTCCTGGGTGTAATGAAACACGTTATTTTCAGGATTTTCAAAGTCAATCAGTCTTAAATTCAACTCCCTCTTCTCGGATTTGCTATAGAACGTCTTTTGTCCCCGCAAATATCTAAGGAATTCCCTATTTCCCTCTATATTAGCCCTGATGTTTCGTATTCTTTGGAGAACCACATCAGCTTCTTCTTCACTCATAGAGGGATTAAGTTCCAGTAACTTTTTCTTGAAAATCGGCAGGATAAAGGGCTCTTTCCAAGTTTCTCTCAGTGAATCGATTTTTTCGGGAGAGATGTATTCCCATCCAAGGCTGGTAAGGTACATCATGAACGGTTTCTTTGCTGTCTCTTCTTCTGTAAACACTCTGTATCCCCTCCGCATTCTACGTAGTCTTTCATGAGATTGAAAATCTCCCGACCAAATTCATCTACGTGTTTTTCAATAATTCTCTCGGCCTCTTCTTTGCTTAGTACCTTCTTTTGGTAATGGAGTAATGCATTCCTAATGTAGTTTATTTTATATCCTCCATAAAGTCCATTAAAATTGTACTTCTCGTATAGTGTATTAACCCACTCTCGCTTTTTCTCTGAAGGTTCTTTTCTTAATAAGAGCCCTTTTAGAAGTTCAAGTGCAATATACAAGTTAAGAAATTTATCAATAGGATCCGGATCACTCATTGCTCGATTCCAGTATTTAATTGCCCTAAAGAGAACAGATTTTGAATCCTCATCTAGATTTTTGAGAGACTTGAAAATTTCAAAAAACTCATCTAAGCGTACCTCTTTGATGTTAGGAACTACTTTAACGTAAATAGTCTTAGAACCGATAATCACCCATCTTGGGTCAAGATCGATAATTTTTATGTCAGAGATCTCATAGGGCACTTCTCCACATAAAACAATCACAGGAAGAATTTGTTCAGTTATTAGAGATGTAGCTGTTTCTTTAGCATCCCCTAAATCCTGTGAATCCACGGTCATTTCAACGAGGATTACTGGAGAATTTGAATCACTTTTATTCTCCGACTTTACTATAATCCCACCCAGTTTAATAGGGCTATCAAAAGATAATGCTTTGTCGCCTGCAGACTTTAGGGCCACTGTAACTTTATAAGAGGGCATTCCAGTTTCTCCTCCGCTTGGCGGATTTCTTCCTTGGAGTGTGGCCTTTTTGAGACTTTTTCTTTTGCGATTTCTTTTTTGGCCTTGAGTTCTGGTTCCCAACCTTGAATTTTCTTAGTTTTAGAGCTCTAATGTCGGATGGGAGGCCAGAGACATCCGCTCCGGCAGGGTAAATGATGTTCTTGCTTTTTATTTCGACGTTTGGACCTGAGAGGTATTTTGCATACCTATTAACCTGCCGAACATGCTCCTCTCTTGCTTTGGGTTCCCTTTTCACCTCAAATATATGTCTCTCAATTCTGTTACCTCTCCGTCTCTCAACAATGTAATCAGGCTCGTATCCGTTCCTTCTCTCCCGTTCTTTGATAACCCATCCCTTAGAAGCGGGGAACCTTCGCCGGAGTAGCTCTCTCACATAGGGGTACATATCAAACTCTCTAAAACTTCCCGACATAGGCATCCCCCGTATTACGTTAGTTCTATCTTTGTTGGATTTTTATCACTTTCGCTAGTATCGAGAAAAGGAGAAGGCAATCACTCCGTTGGGGTTTTGAGGTTAGAAACGCGAATCTGGCCCGTCATGAGTTTGTGCCTGAGCGTTGAGAACAGCTCCTCCAGGGCTTTGCGCTTTTGCTGGGCCAGTTCTATTTTTTTGTCTACTGTCAGGAGGATATTGGCAATTTTGCGTTGTTCTTCCAATGGTGGAATTGGTACAGGGAGATTTGATAGTATACTTGCGTTTATGCCTTTTTTCAGTTTATCTTCTCTCTCTTTTTTAATAAACCTCCAGTACCTCTCCGAATGAGTGTAATAAAAGAGGAATTCAGACAGTATTTTAGATGATTTTGTCCTAAACCTAATAAGGTACGAAGCAAAAACGGCCTTAATATTCTCTTTAATAAATCCAGTTTTTCCTGCAGTTGCTCCAATTCTTGCAAACACAATATCTCCTATCCGAAGAGCGTATTTAGGATACTCTCTATCACTGATATAGCAGTAAGGAACATCTTCCCAGTTTATCCGATAATCTTCATTTATGTCTGTAATGCGCAAAAACTTGACACCTGTGTTGATACTAATTGCAGATGAAGTGTATCCGTATTGAAGTTCTCCAATATCACCTAGTCTAAGTATCCCCCAATGCTCTGGGATCTCTCCAATCTCCGTCATCTTTGTCGGCTGATTTGGGTCAAGGCCCTTGGTGAATAACCTCTTCATTAGAGCCCTTTTGAGTTCTTTGGTGGTTTTGATTATCTTCTCCTGCTGTTCGATTGCCCGCTGGACTGTTTTTAAGATATAGACGATTTTGCGTTGTTCTTCTAATGGGGGGAGTGCTATTTTGACTTCAAGAAATTCATTAACTTTAGTTCTTGACTTGTCTTTAAGTCCTCTAGAATATTGGCCAAATAACCCCCACATTATAGGTTGTGATAAGTAATATTCAATAAACTCTTGAAGTGCAACCTTCTGATTAAGTTTTAGAATTGGGTATTCGTTAGATACAATTGCTCCCTCCAATTGTGGTGGTATAAACCCGTAGGCCCCTTGTTTTGCCCTAATCTTTGAGAAAATGAAATCGCCCGCATGTACTATGTACATAGTCTTTGTTTTTATCTCTCTCCCAAATTTCCACTCTCTAAACTTTATTCCCTTTGAATACAAGCTAGCAGATATTAGCATATACTTGGTATTGTCTTGAACTCTAATTCTTCTAGATTTCATGTCAACAGGCGTAAAAATGTCTCTAAGTTTGACTATCTCCCATCCTTCCGGGAGTTCTCTACCATAAAGTTTCTTTCTCTCTTTTTGGAGGACTGCACTGCCTTTGGCTGGAGTCTTTGTGTGATATTGCTTATTTAGGAACTCATCCAGCGTTTTCATCAGTCCTCACCCTGAAGATACCCCTCAAAGCCAAGTTCAATCAGGATTTTGTTGAGTTCACTATCTATCACTCTAGTTTCCTGCTCAATTCTTCTGAGGTCCTGGAGGATTTCGGGTATCTCTCTGTACTCGCCTTCAGTTATCAGGGGGATGTATCTCGAAGGGCTTAGGTTGTAATCGTTCTTCCTGATTTCTTCCAAGGTTACAACCTTGCTAAAGTCTTCTATGTCCCTGAATTCCCGATAGGCCTTGATTATCTTGCCAACGTGTTCTTCGGTCATATAGTTCTTGGGAGTTCCCTTCTTGAATTCTTGAGAGGCATTAATGAGCAGTACTTTTCCTCTGCGCTCCTCAGGTTTGTTTTTGTTGATAACGATGATAACTCCGGCTGCGGTGGTGTTGTAGAAGAGGTTCTCTGGGGTTAGAATAACGGCTTCGATTAGATCCTTCTCCACAAACTTCTTTCTGATGTCCCTCTCTCTATTCGTCCCCTTTGTTCCCGAACCCCTCGAAACAGCCCCGGTATCGATGATTACTACTACTTTTTCCCTTGCTGAGGCAAACATGTGTTGTATCCAGCCCCAATCTCCCGTATTACTGGGAGGTATTCCAAATTTAAACCTGTCAAATTTGTCGTTGATGTAAACATCCTCCGGAAAGTCTTGGTTCCACATAGGATTCGCGATAACGTAGTCGAACTGTCTTAATTTGCCGTCCTCGTCCAAAAATTTGGGATTGCGTATGGTGTCTCCTCTCCGTATATCGGCCTCCATGTTGTGCAAAATAACATTCATTCTGGCTATAGCGTACGTGAAGGCCAGTTTCTCTTGACCAAACAGCTTTAAGGGCCTTTTTTCGGCCTCTTCCGGATAGTTATACTTAACGTAGAGCTGAGACTTTATCAAAAGACCTCCAGAGCCACACGCGGGATCGTAAACCTCCGAGCCTGGCTTTGGGTCGAGGAGATTAACCATAAGCCACGCAACCTCGCAGGGAGTGTAGAACTCCCCTGCACTCTGGCCACTGTCTTCAGCGAATTTTCTTATCAAGTATTCGTAAGCCCTACCCAGAATGTCGGGTTCAACATCCTCTGGACCCATTTTCATCTTGTTTAGTATCTGAAGAACCCTCTGGATGATATCATCGCTGATTATTCTTTCTCCCCCATGAGTCTCGTTGAAATCTACGACGTCAATTATGCCTGAAAGCTCAGGATTTAGCCTTGCTATGCCCCTGAGGGCCTCCGTAAGCTTTTCTCCGACGTTTGTTGAAAGTTTAACGATGGTGTCCCAGTGATACTCTTCTGGAATGACGTATCTAATTGACTTGGGCCTTCCATGCTCCTCTCTTTCGGCCTCTACCAATTCGTAGACCTCATCAACAGTGTCGATCACGCCCTCCTCAATTAGTTTATTTACCTCATATGTGAACGTATCTGAAAGCCTCTTATAGAAGATGAGGGGAAGAATGTATTTCTTGTAGTCTGTGGGATTAACAGAACCCCGAATTAGGCTGGCAGCTTCCCAAAGTATGCTCTCCAGCCTAGAAAGCTTCTCATTCTTGTCCTCGCCACATACCATGTTTAGCTTTGTTGACTCAGATTCTACCATTCAGCTCACCTCTCACTGAAGCCTGTGGGTTAGACTATTAAAATGCTTTATGTTCTGATAGCTCAGCAGATAGGTTTCTTATTTAACAAAGTTTTATTCGGTCACTTTAAAGAAAGCTTACCTTCTAAGATTTCATGCCCTATCTGGAACAATATCCCTTGGATTACTGATTCCGGCGAAATTTCGACAATTTTAAGGAGATAAATCTGTTTAGGATCCGTAATTACAGTCTTTTCAATAGTTTTCTCGCCTCTCCGGTTTGTTATTGTCTTTTGGGTTCGTTTCAAATTGTATCTCAGTTCTGTTTCAATCGTAAAGATAGCAATAGATACAGTTTCAGGGTACTTGTGAATAAGATAGACTGAACTCATAACACCCGGAGTTGTTGAGACAACATTTTGAAGCTGGTATTGGATAGCATTCTCAAAATCTTCTCTGGTAATTTGTTTTTGAGTTAACGGACTGTATACAGAATATTTCTCATTGTCCTTACTCTCAAAGAGTATCTGTACAAATCTTAGGAATTCTTGACTAGGTGGATCTCCATTGTTAATCTTGTAGAGAATGGTGAATGTCCAAACTTCCGGCTTTTTGGGCGAGTTCAAAACCTGATCCAAGGTGAAGTAGGGGAAAAGGGATGCGATAAGCATTGCTAAGATGTATCGAACCGCACGACTAGAGTGTATGTTTTTGCTACTGGCATTTAACGTATCTAAAAGGGGAGACAATAAGCCAGTGGTTAAAGTTATCAGAAGGGTAAGAAGCATGTATGAAATGGCCCCCATTCCGAGATTCATAAGGGAAGGCTCTAAGATATCACGAAGAATGGAGTTATAGGGGATATCCCTTCCTAGATATACTAACATCCAAACTAACGCGTAGAATAATAATGCGGGAAGAATACGACTGCCGCTTGCTATGGATCTTATCATTTTATATGTTGCTTTGGACAGGGATATCGAATTAAATCTGTTGACTAATAAGTCTGTTATCTCTAGTGATGTCCTCTCCAAAGTTTCCTTTGTAATCGTGGTAGTCCCCATTAGCTCTTTCCAAGAGACATGAGAAAGGTATTCTTGTATAACATCTTCAGGAGATGGGGTGTCCTTTTTATCGGGTTTGGCCCTTTCTCGTAGTAGTAGGTATAGAAGTCCAACGAGTGTTACCCCCATGATATAAATGGCAATTGCACAACTTACCCTTTTACAGAATGAAGATAGGGGTTTTATAACAAGAATCGCCTGTATTAGAGTATAGTACAATACAATCGCTTGAAACGTTTCTAAAATCCTTAATGACTTTTTGTTTTCAAATAGATACGAAGCAACATCTATGACATCTTTTAGGAGCATGGTAAACAGTAAGATATTCTGATATTTAACCTTTAACAGCTACATGCAATCAAAACACGACACGCTATCGTATTACGTTCCATGTTTACTTTTTCCGTCTGGCTGTCGTAATAGATACTGAATCAATTCTAACTTCTAATTCATAGCAGAAAAGCTAGCAGTCCAAAGGATCTGAAAAGAGACCAATAGCAACAGCAATAATATTATGAATAAATCCACCAACTTTCCCAGCAGTAACAACCCCAACTCCTCAATACCTGATTAAAGATAGTTATGTTGTTATTAAAGAACTCTCAGAGCTTTTCTAGAATTTTGGAGCAGTTATACCAGCAATAACTATTAGAATAAATCCCTACAAGCTTTAACATCTGAGATTTGAGACAAATTGAGACTTCCTTTCTGTTCATTAATACCCGTTAATGGGTATTTTCGTGACGGATACACCATGTCTCTACACAAGGGCATTCCGTCACTATATTCTTATATTCTCCAAGCCTCCGAGAAAGTTGTGTGGGTTGATGGTCTATATTCATGGCCTCCTAAATAGATAGAGGGGTGATGTAGCATGAATGACGTTCTTCATAATCTCAATGAGATATTGAGAAAGGTTATCCAGATTGAGAAAGATGTAGAAGAGCTGAAGATCATGATCCTGAAGATGATTGCTGATAACCTGCCTGAAGAGGAGATTGACAAGGAAACGTTGAGCCGATTGAAGGCTGAGCTGAAAAATTTGAAGCCAGATAATGTCTCTGGCTTGAGCGTTGAGGAATTTATTGAACTGCTCGAAAAAGATAAAGAGTAAAGGCATATTTATTCACATGTTGTTGTGAATATTCTTTTGTCTTTGGGGTTTCCTGTGTATGGGCTAGCCTATTCAGTGCAGAACCACACTTATTCACATTGAAATGTGAATAAGCATGACCTTGCCCTAATCACTTTAGGGGAAATATTTACAAAGTAATGAGTATATTATACTATGAGGTGTGAATAATGCCAAGACGTCCAAAATATCCTTCGGAAGTTAAAGTGGCAATACCCAAAGAAATAACAGTTCTGTATGAAACGCCGATTCTAGAGATCCTATTAACCAAAAACGAAGCTGAGATGGCAGAGAGAATTATTAACCACATAAAGACAAACGGAAGACTGTGGCCGGATGAGTGGAAGGTTGTAATTCCCACTAAGTCTTCAAGGGACATCCAGCTCTACTATCGTACATTGAAGAAATTGGTCAGCTTAGGTTTGATCGGCCGAGGTAAGGAGGGTAGCTTCATATTGAGCGGAGAGCTCAGCAGAAAGCTAACTGTAATGATTGAGAAAGTCAATGCACTGACAGGTGGTGTGTAAGCTCCCGCAGAGAAATGTTCACCTGAGTTATATTCCGAATACCTTATAGTAATCCAAATCCTTGAGGCAGGCTTTCAAGGTCTTATCAATTAGAACGTACCTTTTCACTTTCTTCTTTCCCACATTAAATCTCTCGACTGTTACTAACCCTATGTTTGTTAGAAATTTCAGATATCGTGTTATAGTTTTCTTAGACAGTTTCCTCAGGCCTCTTCTCTTTCCGAGAAATTTTGTAAACTCAAATAATAGATCACTCGTGCTCCATCCAATCCCTGTCGCCCAGAGGATCAGGCTCATCTTTTCAATGTCCTCCTGACTATAAAATGACTCTGGGGCAATCTGTTTTAATATACTAACCGAGCACTCCAAAAACTTTGGATCCACATATGGAAAATTGTCTTCTTTGATTGAGGCTACTGAAAAATCTTCAGATAGCTTAAGCCAGTAGTAGTTTGGTCTCTTACCCTTTGTGGCAGAGACGTATCCAAGCCTCTCCAGCTTTTTTAATCTTCTCCTTATCGTAGATTCACTTTTAGATAGAATCTTAGCTAACGTTGGGACTTCAATGGGAGCATGCTCAGTAAGTATTTTGAGTATCTGGTAATCTAACTTGTCTAATTCTGTTAGGTGTTGTCCGTAGGATGCTAAATAGGTTGCAGGCTCAGTGTCCCACAGATATGCCAAAAATTCTTTATCAACTAATAGCTTCTGAGTTAGGTACTTGTAGTCCTCAACTGGATCCCATCTAGGGGCTATCCCCATAAAGGCCATGATTGCACCTAGGATTCCAGATGCCATGTTGAGCCGTTCTCGGAGGATATCTAGCTTCCTTATAATTAAATTGGGATGTAGTTCGTTTTTTGAAATTTCTACTTTGTCTCTGACTATTATTTCCAGCTTAGGATCTCTATAGGGGTACAATTTTGAAGTATACAACTTTAATCTGAATTTATGGCCTCTCCAAATTATATCAACACTGTTACCATGCTCATCTAGACTGTTAACGTCTCCCTTGCTGATAACATGCTGGTATCTCCCATTTCTTTCTCTCAATTCATTTAAGAGCCTGTTCATCTTTAAGAGATTGTCTACAGTTCTACCATCTTTATCTATAGTGTATCTGGGAAACCTCACGTAGAGTTCAGAAGTTAATAATTTGATTCTTTTGAGTCTGTAAGTATAATCTATAGGTCTGTTTGGAAGGTCTCTAATAGCGTTAAGGATGTCAAGGGGATAATAAGTATCATAGCGATCAATTCTCATTGTCGATTTTATATATCCCGCTCTCGTATATGTGGTGTCTATTGTGTTCTTGTATATGAGCTCCACGGTTACTGTCCATTGAGGACGTTCCTTCCATGGATCCTGGTCATTTTTGAAACCTTTTATGATGACTGGAAGTATTCCGATCGAGTCTTTCATCCAGTTTGACTTATAGACTGAGGTTGGAGGAGCCTCCAAAACAATCTGGAGTTCTCCCGTCTTTGGTTTCTTTAGGAATAAATAGTACTTTTTCCCGTTTTTTCTTGTCTCACCTATATATCTCCACTGCTCTATCTCTCTTATCTTATCCCGGCTGTTTATCACATTCCGAACTAGAGCCCTAATTAGATGCCTGCTTAGAAATTCCAAGACATCATATATGTATGTGCTAGAGTATGAGAAATACATCACAAAATGGTGCCTAACGGCGGAATAATGAGACTGTAATCCAAAATGAGAGCTGTTGATTGATGATATTTTGTTGTATTCATTAGCAGGGACAAAATTTATAGTGTCCTCTAACCTAGTCATTCTCGGGTATCCCCCATTATTCAGTTGGAGCTATTATCCGGAGAGTTTCAATCTTCTTTTATTTTCGTAACCGCATTCTTCTCAATCCACATCCTGAGGGCCTCGGTGACTGCAATTCCTAATGCGCCTTTCTTTGATCCGTATCTCCTTCCAACCGCGAGCCTAAATTCCTCATCCAGCTCGTCTGGGATCAGAACGTGCAGTTGCCCCATTACTATCTCACCTCGTTCAAATTCTCATGGTAGTGTACACGAGTTCTTATGTAATTATGTAGATTTGCAAGTTTATAAACTTTGAGAAATGGGCATTTTTTATGCTCTTATACTATATAAAGTTTTCAATTCAGATTCTGGCCACCTTAAGAGCTTTTTATTCCGTAAACATTTGTTTGCTCCCTTTTGTATATCTCACGGCAAGAAATGGTGGTGGTTAAAAGTGAGACCCAATAATTATTTAATTAATTAGAGCATAGAAATTATGCAGATCAATTACTCATGGATATAAAAACAACTGGGGTGGCAGATAATGAAAAGGGAGGAAATTAAAGAAATTATTGGGTTGCTTTACGGACTCATGGAGCCGGGAGAATTGAAACTGAAATGCATTAAGGTGACTCCGGGAATAAATGCTTTACTGGATATTTTAGCTTCAGGATGGTACCCTAAGGACCCGGCCCAAGAACAGATAGTTTACACCCTTGAAGATCTACTGGTCCTAGGGCATATCCTTAATTTAATTGAAACCCCTGAAGAGCTAGAGAGTGCTCTCGAAGAGATTTTAGAGCATAAAGAAGCAAGAAAGAACTGGATTCACAGGCTGAACAAATACCGGAAAGATAAGAGGCGGGACAAGGTTCTCCAGAGATATGAGAATGTGCTGAACACAATCCTATCTAGATGGAAAATGGACATCAAGGTTCCATGGACTAAAGTGCCTATCCCCGCCGTGGTCTTTGTTGACGCTTTGAGAACACTGAACAAGGATTCCCGGACTGTAAAGAAAAGTCTGCTGGAATTTGAGTCTTTGGGATTAATCAAAATTAAAGCCTGCACATCACTCAACTTGGACTCGTGTACCGATATATCAACGCTGGCTAGGAAACTTACTGAAACATTTCACAGAACCCGCAATAAGAAGAAAGCTGAAGAGGAGATATCTCGCATATTGATAGACACAGGGCTTTCTGAAGTTTCTCCTTCATTATTGGCCAAAACCTTGGACATCCTCAAAGAAAAGGACCGGTCTCTGGTGGAAAAATACCAGCTTCTTCTCGATGAAATGGTAACTGCCATCTCAACGTCGAGGGTCTACTCTCCCACTATAATAATAGAGCTCCTCATACTTCCGCTCCAAACCACTGAAAAAGCCTTAGATGAAGCCACAATCAAAGAGATTATTGGGGATATTTACCGCTCTAAGAATGTCCCACCTGAAGAGTGATAACTTTTTATTTTTCCTGCTCCTTAATTGGGGCGGTGGATGTTAAGTGGACCTGGTTAGGAAATACAAGCTCTTTTATGCCCTCATGAACGTTGGATTCGTAGGAAACATTCTCGTCATCTACTACCTAACCAAAGGCTTCAACTACGCCCAAATAGGCACAGCAATGGCCATAGCAACCATCGGAACATTCCTATTCGAAGTCCCAACCGGAGTCGTAGGAGACAAAATAAGCAGAAAAACCAGCGTCCTCACCGGCCTCGCCCTCTACCCAATCGGAACCTTAATCCTCATATTCCTCAAAAACTTCCCAATGCTCATCGCTTACTCAATAATAACACCCCTCGCAGTCGCATTCATCAGCGGAAGCCTCCAAGCATGGCTATACGACAACCTCAAACACCTCGGCAGAGAAAAAGAGTATAGACAACTCATGAAAGACATCAAAACCATAACCCTACCCCTCTCCGCCATCACAGTAGCCATCGGAGGAATCCTCGCCCAACTCTACGGCTTCACCCTCCCCTTAATCCTAACCCTAATCCTCGAAATAGCCACCCTCATAGTCGCCTACACAATCCCAGAATACGAATTCCAGAAACCCGAACGCTCCTATCTAACCCACACCCTCCAATCCTTCCGAGAAATCCGCCGGCCCGAACTCCTCTGGCTCATAATCCTCTCAATAACCGTCGTCATGGCCACCAACCAATTCCGCCAATTCTTCGAGCCTTACTTGGGCGACATACTCGCCAAAATCCTAAAAACCACCCTCGTGGGAACGCTCGGCATTCTCGCAGTCATAGAGGCCATTGTCAAAGTCCTGCCCAAACTCATCGGAATCCGCCTCAGGGACAAATGGAGCGTCAAAGCCTACTCCCTCGCCCCAGTAATCGTCCCAGTAATGACAGCCCTCTCCGTGATTTACCAGAACCCGCTCTGGATAATCGCCTTGGGAATCCTCGTTACGGTAATACACACGGCCTTCGGCTTCAACCTCGGAATAGAATTCCAGCATAGAATTCCGAGCGAAAAGAGAGCCACAATAATGTCAATCTACTCAATGGTTTCCGCCTTGGCAATGGGTGTCTTTTACTTCATCTACGGTTTCGTCGTGGACTGGCTGGGACTGGCTGAAGCGAGGTTAGTCTTCGCCCTAATCCTTCTCGGTGCTGGAGTTTCATTGAAGGCTGGAGAACTCTTAGGCCCGCTCAGAGACGTTCTAAAGCTCAAACACATGGAAGCTATGATCAAATAAACTTTGATTGGGCTTTGTTTTTGTTTTAATTTAATCTTGTATCTTGCTTTGGATGATATCCGAGGAATCTGTGCATCTCCCAGCTAAGTCATCCAGCTGAAAGCATGAGGTACTTAATTTCCACAACCTTTATATTCAAAAATTCTCATTTTTATCCAGTTATATTGTGATTATGGTGAGAAAATATGAATACCACAGAGGTCTTAAGAAGGCTCTCCGAACTGGGGGATGTCTTCACCAAGAAGGAGGCCCAAGAGAAGCTTGGCATAACTACAAGACAGCTAAACTACTACCTTAACATGCTCCTCAGAGAGGGATTTCTTCGGAGAATCGCCAAGGGCATCTATACCCTCTCCCTAGAACCTGGAAGGGCCTCTTCGCCTCACGAGTTCCTTTTGGGCCAGTTGTTGGTGCCTAACGGGGCAGTTGCATACTGGTCCGCCCTCAACTACTACGGGTTGACTGAGCAGATTCCAAGAACGGTTTTCATCCAAACTCCAGTAAAGAGAGGCTATCAGAAGCTCATAGTACTCGACGGTAAGAGGTTTAAGGTAGTCGTAGTCAGCCCCGAGAAGTTTTTTGGAATCGGTACTATACGTCTTGGACGCAGGGAGGTTCGGATAACAGATCCAGAAAAGACGATAGTGGACTGCCTGGACAAGCCTAAGTACTGCGGGGGAATAATCGAGGTCGTTAAGGCTCTCAAGAACGCGAGGCTGGATTATGAAAAGTTGCTGGAATATGCTGAACGGATGAAGAGCAAGGCCATCCTGAAGCGTTTGGGATTTTTAAGTGAGAAGCTGGGGCTTGGGATTGAGAAGGAAATCAGACTTTCTGAAAATGATAAGAAGAGCTTTGCACTCCTCGATCCCTCAATGCCTCAGGGAGGCCGCTTCAGCTATCGGTGGGGCCTGAGAATCAACGTTCCGGAGGATTATTGGGGGGAGGTAGAATGATTGAAGATGAGATAAAGACCCTGAGTTCTGAGCTTGGGGTTCCGGTTTTTACTGTTGAGAAGGACTATGCTATAAGCTGGATGCTCTATGGGCTCTGGAAGTCAAAAAATCAGAAAGTATTAAATCATAATGCATTACAATCTTATGCATAAAACTGTAAGGTGAACACAATGTTTGTTGATAGAAGGAGAGAGCTCCAAATATTGAAGTCTTCATATGAACTGTTGAAGAGGGGAGACAAGGTTAACATTGCAGTTATAGGGCCGAGGAGAATCGGAAAAACCGAACTTCTCCTGCAATTCAAGGAGAAAGCCCAGGGAGTCATTCCTTACTTGAACCTTCAGAGAATTGGAAGCTTAGATTCATTTATCTTTGCATACACAAGAGAACTCCTGTATGAACTCTCCAACACCTCAGGGATAACTGTCGAAAGAAGTGAACTCTTGAACTGGGATGATCTGCTGATTCTTTCGGCAAAGCTCGGCGTTGATAAGGAAGTTAAGGCCATTAAAACGGGCACTCTTGAGACTCTGTTTGAAGCTCAGGAAGCAATCTTAGCCAACACCGGCCAGAAAGCCTTGTTTATTCTCGATGAATTCCAAGAAGTTCTCAATTTCAAAGGATTTTTAGATACGATGCGTGCCGTCACTGAAAAGCAGAAGAACATTGCGTATGTCGTCTCTGGCTCCGCCGTAAGGATGATGGAAGAAATATTGGAACCGAAGAATCCATTTTTTGGCCAGTTCCGCAGGATTTACTTAAGGGGTCTGCCAAGAGAAGATACAATAACGCTTGCAAAAACAACTTTGGAAAAGGCTGGGATTGAGTCTGCTCGGTCGGCGCTGGATTTGATATACAAGCTCACCCAGGGCCATCCATTTTACGTTTTGGCAGTGTGCAGACGTTTGATTGAAGAGGGGTTTGAAAAAGTTAGACGGAAAGAAGTCCACTATGCATTTCTTACTGAACTGCTGACCGAAAAGGGCGATATATACATGCATTTAGAGTACGTTTTTAATGAATCCCTTTCTAGAGCACACCGGGGACCCGTTCACAAGCAGATTCTCCTTATACTGGCTCAGGAGGAAGGGTTGAGGCTTTCAGATATAGCCAAACGTCTAAACAAACCCACGGGAGAGGTGTCAAACTACCTGAAGTTCCTTTTGAGAACCGACTTAATTGTAAAGCAGGGAGGGAGGTACTACTTCGCGGACAAACTCATGCGTTTCTGGCTTGCAAAGACGTATCTCGGCATTACGGAACTTGAGCTCAAGAGGGAGAAGTTTTTGGAAGAGTTAATCCAGGAGCTTGAAGAAAAATACCTCCGAGCAAAGATGGAACTTGGACTTGCAAAAGAGGCCGAGATAAGAGAGAAGATGAGGGAAATATTTGGGCTCGATTTTAAGAGCTACAGAAGGGGCAACGTTGAATTTGATGGGGTTGCGTTTGGGGACAAGATTTACGTGCTTGAGGTCAAGTGGAGGGAGAGACCCGCAACATATAGGGATGTGGAAGCATTCCTGAAAAAAGTAAAAGATGAGTTCGGATCAGCGGAGATGTTCTTTTTCTCAAAGTCGGGCTTTACAGAAAAGGCCCTAGAGTTGTGCAAGAAAGAGAACGTTAAACCTCTTACACCCAGAGACTTAGGGCTAATCGAGTGAAAAACATGATAAAAATGAATATCTTTAGCGGCAATTGCAATAGAACTCCAGTCATCGTTGAGACTGAAACAAAAACTGTAGAAAATGGAAGTGAATTCAAAGTGTTTAGGCTAAGAGCTCTGAATTAATGTGAAAATCTAACAAAAGTTGCAAAGCTACAGAAGGCCATGCTAGTTATGAGCTAATAGATAAGTGTATGTCCTAACAGCTATAGGCTGAATTATTAAAATATTAAAAGAATGCTCATAACAGAGCATTGAAGGGTTTTGAAAAAGAAAGAGTTAGAGGTATAGATATGGAAAGCCCTTTTCTGCGTTCCCATGAGTTCTATAGCGTTTTATCAAATTCTATCCTGTTCTATCTAGTTTCATCCTGTTTCATCTAGGCTCCCTCATGATCCTGTCTGATAATGTCTGAACATTCTATGTTCTTAGGAGATATTCTAGAACATCCATTTTTATGCCTGAACCTACAACTTCCAAATCCAATGTCCTATGAGTTGCCTGGTCTTGTCAACTTAATTCAGAGTATTAGCATTTGTTCAAATGAAAAGCCAGCTGACACGCTATCATTGAAGGTTCTGTTTGTATCTCTTTCCTTTTACAGCATCCCACCATTCATCTTCAGGTTTGTTCCAGTCTTCAGCTAAAATCGGCTCAATATTTCTGAGCATTCCGAGGATAAACTCTTCTTCATCGTTCTCTTGGTTATAACGAGTTTTCTTTTTCCTGCCATGATCCAATGTTACCATACATCACCCTCCTCTCGGATCAGCTCTGAATAGGATTCATAAAAGAATACCATCGGATTTTTCATCTTTTCTGTCTTAACTCTGTATTTATAGGCGAGTGTCCCAACGATTGTGACTTTCCGCTCAAGGAATCCCTTTTTGTATAAGCGGTACAGAAACATTCTGATAAAAGCCTCCCATTTCATGTCTTCAAAATCTTTGGGTGAGAGAATTGAGGCCTTTAAGAGCTCATCTATCAGCTCTCTAACTGTAAACCACGCCCAATCATTCTGAGCCAAGTGACTTAGAACAAATATTTTCACTCTCACTCTGAGATAATTCTCAGTATTTTCTTTTAGTTTATCCTGCAGTTTAAGTAGGTGTGCATAAACGTCATCGAGAGTCAGTTTTGAAATTTCAGCTTTGGCATTTTTGCTTTTTATCTTTCCGTGCTTTTTAACAGCGTATCTCCCCATTTTACCACCCCAGTGGCTACACAACTCCTTTTATCTCATGGACAGTTTCTACAGAGTTAGAATTGAGATGGCTGGAGAAGAATTTCCGGACGGTTTCTTCACTCAGAACTAAAAGAAGTTCTGGCATGGTTTCATCTATTATTGAATCAACAAACAGTCGTGTAAGTCTCTTATACCGCCTGCTAAATCTTTTGTCTTCTGTAAGAGAAATGTAGTGCATGAAATCAACGCCCTCTGCTCTTCCAAGAAGATAGTTCTTGTACCTTCTCAGCTCATCCACGAGCCGAATTCCGCTCAGAAAGTTCATGAAATCAGCTTTACCCTCATCTACTAAGCTGTATATCATGTTCTGAAGATGGCTGTCAAAGAACTTTCTGAATAGTTTAATTGTGATTATCGGCCTATCGGGACTGCACTGCTTAAGCCATGGGTATCTACCGTAAATCTCCTCTAGCTTCTTGCGGTTTCTGAAGGCTTCTTTAGGAGTGTAGTAGTGGGTAAATATCTTGTCTATCGAGTAGAAGCCAAAAATGGGTTGCGCCGGATCCAGAACGTATCTCTTCTTGAAAACCCTAAGCTCATTTATCAGTATTGGATGTATGAATACTCATTTATCAGTATTGGATGTATGAATACTCATTTATCAGTATTGGATGTATGAATACTCATTTATCAGTATTGGATGTATGAATACTCATTTATCAGTATTGGATGTATGAATACTCATTTATCA
>NZ_JAMOQU010000071.1 GCF_027063845.1 Thermococcus sp. | reverse complement strand
GAAGTGAGAGAAAGCCTGGCGAGACAGTTGGGAGTGAGAAAGGAGAGAATCTCAAGGAGCATGGCGGTTAAGCACCTCTATCACCTGAGCAAGCAGGTGCTGAAAAAATCATCGTGAGGAGTTTTCTACCGATTTCTGCCGTTTTCTCCCTTTTTCTGGTTCAGTGCTTAAATACTCTCAGGCCTTATTCTATGCCGAGGCCTCACGGCCTCAAAGCGAGAGCTTGAGAGGTGAGGAGAGATGGAGTGGAAGGAGATCTTTACGGGAGACTTCCTCGTGAACATGCTGAGCGTTCTGGCCGCGCTTTACATCTGGGAGAAGTTCCTGAAGAACAAGGTCTGAAGGCGAGGCAGTAAAATCAGGAGGTGAGAAGAGTGTATAAGGTTAAGGAGACTCTTGATGACGTTCTTACCCTTCAGGTGAAGTCCATCGACCTGCCGAGGAACGGCGTCATCGACAGCATTGCTTTGCTTGCTAAAATCACCCTCAGCAATTCCGGAACTTCTGACGCTACCGTCAGCATGGAGGACGTTCTCAAGGCCATCAACGAGATTCGCGTCGTCAGCAATGGTAACGTCGTCCACTACGCGCTCAGGGGAACGGACATTGCTTACCTGAACATCTACGACACTCACGGGAAGGCGCTTAGCCTCGACGATACGGTTACCGTTCCAGCCGGCGGGAGCAAGGAGGTTAAGTTCCTCATCGTGCTTGACGCCGGCCAGATTCATGCACTCATAAAGGATCAGCTTCAGATTCGCGTGGACTGGAACACTAACATAACGAGTGACGTTAGCGTTAGCGACGCTTCCATCAAAGTCACTCTCGACAAGGAGGTTTACGAGAGCGCCGAGGATTACGCGATGACTTACGCTGGTGCGGAATACGGTGAGATCTTCATTGAGGAGCCGAAGGTTTATGCCATCGAGAAGAACTTTAACGCGCTCGGCGAGCTGACTGAGGTCTTCGAGCTCCCGGTCGGTTCGGTCCTCAAGCGTGCACTCCTTGTGTTCTACAACGATGCCGGGGAGAGAGCTGACATTGTGGACAAGTACGCGCTTGTCAGGACTAGGCCTGCAAGGATACAGCTTTACAAGATCGACTACGAGACGAGCAGGGAGCTGGACAAGGTTCAGTACAAGCTTCCGAGCGTTCCAACCGGTATGACTATGTTCGACTATGACAGGGAGGTCGTGTTCGGAGGCCTTGACCTCCGCGAGGAGGCCAGCGGAACCTTCAAGATTGCGCTTAAGACCAACGCTGCGGGTAAGATCCGCTACATCAGCCACGAGGTCGTTCCGCAGGTCAAAAGCCTTTGAGGCGATGGGGATGGCGAGGAAGAGGAGGAAGTCTCACCGGCGGACTTCCCACCGGAGGAAGACCCGGAGGAGTAGGAGACGGAGGAGGTGAGTTAAATGGCGATGGGTAGGCGCATCATGACTTCTCTCCCGTATGGACTTGCTTTTGGAACTCTCTTTTACATTATCGGAGGAGTGGCGCAGAACGTGTTCCCGAGCATTACTCCGGAACTTGCAGCAGCGGTTGGCTTCACTGCAGCGGTTACGATTAACCTTGCTGAGAAGGAGTACCAGGAGCAGAAGCAGGCTTGACTTCTCTTCCTTTTCATGGTTTTGTTGCTCAAATCAGCTGGCTAAAATCAGCCGGTTTAAATCAATTTTCGTGGGGTGGTAAAATTGGAGGTTAGGGACTTAAATGAAGTGTTGAAGAACCCGCAGATATTGAAGAGGTATGATTACATAACCCTCTCTTATTCTCCACGTCCTGGCATACATTCAGGCTTTGGAGCGCCGGGATGGCTGGCTGTAAATCGCATTAAGAATGGGAAGTTTGATGGAAAGTGGGAGATTGATTATATCCTAGCGAGGAAAGGTAAGTATTACGTAATGTACAAGCGTCTTTCACGGCCTAAACCAGCGCCAAAGCCAGCACCGAAACCTTCAAAGGATGTAATTCCCGCAGGGAGGATACTTCCAGCTCCGAAGCTACCGCTAAAGCCTATCTCAAAGGTTGGTGGGTTTAAGGACCAGAATCAGCATGTTCTCCCTACCAAACCGGTTCCTGGGGAGCCAGACATTACACTACCAGATACAGAGACCTTGAAGGAACGTCCATATCTTTTGAAGAAGTTTGATAGAGTTGGTATAAAACTCACGGATGGGAGGACCATATACACGAGCGGCTTTTATGCATACATCCAGCTGGCAAACAACAAGATCAAACGGAGCGACGTTGAGAGAATATTTGTGCCGGGGAGGGAAAGATCCCAGATTCCGAAGCCTCCTCACAGTGTGATTCCTGAAAAGGGAGTAATCTCCCGGCCTAAACCGGCACCAAAGCCAATTCCCAAACCTACTAAACCAAAACCGAAACCCAAGGAGTCACCTGTTCTCAAAAAGCTTGAGCAGAATACTGGAGTGAAGAATGTTCCTGCGCCAAAGCCGCCTGAGAAGGAACCGTCGGTTATCCCGAAACCACAGCCTGTTGTTAAGCCAGCGCCTAAACCAGCTCCAAAGCCAGCACCAAAACCACCCACTGGCGAGGCAATCAGGATAACCACTACTGCAGTGCAGCCTCAGCGTAGAGATGAGCTGCTGAAGTACTTGGTAATAGCACTCATTATCCTTGCACTCGCGAAGAGGTGACAGTTATGGCAGAGGTCATTAAAGTGGACTCAGGCGGAGGTTACGGACAGCTTCTTCAGATTCTCCTCTACTTCATCTCGTTTATAGCAATCATTTACGCACTCTACAAACTCTTCGGCCTGTTCAAGGACCTAGGTCACAAAGTGGAGGAGTGGATTCACAACGCTAGGGAGATCTTGGATCCATCGGATCTTCCAAACAGGGTGGAGCAAACTGCCAGGGACATCGAGACGATCATTAAAGGAACGATAACGGGTAAACAAAACACTCCTGAGTACAATGAGGCCATGAGCAACCTCCACTATGGCGGTGCAGAGTGGGAGCCTGGAAAGGTTACACTGCCTAAAGACTTTCACAAGACCGGGGAGATCAAGAAGTACGGCACGAAAGTTAAACCAGGCGAGACTAAGACCTTTGCAGGCGGCTGGTACACTGAAACGGTAGTGAACAACGTGGTCAAGTGTCCTTACGCTGGCGGGGAGCTGATGACCAAGGAAGAGTGCTTAGCGAGGAAGTACGGCTTCTCGGATTACGCGAACTTCAAGGCGTGGCTGGATTCGGTCAAGTACAGGCTCAAGCTTGAGGGGAAGGACCCGAGCAGTATGAGCCTTGACCAGCTGGTTCAGTGGGGGAGAAAGTTTGACGCGGAGAAGAAGGCTAAGGAGAAGAAACAGCCTCAGCCACAGCCGACTCTTGAGAGAAGGAGCAACTCAAAGTGTGAGATCCCCGCTGATAAAGCCGCGAAGATGAGCGAAAAAGAGATGTGCGAGTACGTGGCGAAGAACTGTCCAGAAGCGCTATCTCATCCCTCTTGGAGAAGGACCTGTTCTAAGTACGGGATAACTCCCCCAAGCACCTCAAGGCTAGTCCCGGCCTACAAGTCCAGAGGGAGTCCTACTGAATACTACAAAGAGAGAGCCGAGAAGTATCTGGCCAAACCTGGAAAAGTCTATTCTCCACCAGTGATCAGGCATCCAAACATTTACGCGAGGTGAGAGCATGAGGCTGGATAAGGATACAATCATTCAGGGGTTCATTCTCTTCCTTTTGTGGATGGCCTTCCAGATTGAGTTTAAGAAATTCCTAGAGCGGGTGAGGTGAAATGACTCCGGATGAGCTCGCGATAGTGAGCGCGATAGTTACTCCAGCAGTCACTGCACTTCTCACAGCTTACGCAACCTCAAAGGCGAATGAGAAAGTTCTCCGGAGCATTATGGACCGCGTGGACGAGCTTGAGGACCGCATTTTCAACCACGAGCAGAGAATAAGCCGGCTTGAGGGAAGGGAGGTGAGAGTGTGACCAGGAACATTTACCTCGGCAGACGCGTGAAGGACACTGGCAAGAAAGGCCTCGACAACCTCAGGGAAGTTCGGGACATCTGCAAGGCTATTCTGGAGGACTACAAGCGTGGGAGGATTCCCTACGCTACCGCCATGAGGCGCTTGGTCTTTCTCCGCACGACGGTGATTAAGAGGAGCGAGAAGCTGGTCGGGAAGAAGAGGAAGGCTTACGCGATTGTGAGGAAGTATGAGGAGAGATTAAGGAAGCTTAGGAGGTGAGAGAATGATTTTCCCGTTTACTGTGAAGATTCCCGCGAATACTAACGTTGATACTCTCCTTGGAGAGTTTGAGGTTCCGGATGGATACCTAACTCACATTTATATTGACATCCCAGCGGGTTGGAGTCTCACGGCTGGAATAAGGTTCGAGACTGAGGATGGAGTGAGAATTCCGAGGGATACCGGCCTTGAGCGTTACTTTACCGGCGACGATAGCAATCTCGACTTCTGGTACTCCATCCTGCCAGTCAGGCAGGGGAAAATGAAAATCTTCGGAGTAAACTACGACTCTAACGACCACTACATCACCGGCTATCTGGAAATTCTTACACCTGAAGAAATCGAAATACTGCGCTACATTAACGGAGGGTGAGGGGAATGCCGGTTAAGGAGCTAAAAGGTCGGAAGGACTTCTCCCACCTTAATTATACGGAAGTGGGATCGAACATTAAGCCGGTCAAGGCAGAGGACACGGTGGATCCTGAAACGGGGAGCCTTGCACCGATACTCTATTCAGCAGTATGGGATGTGGACGCTACACAGTCCCAGACGGTTACACTTGACACGGAAAACCGCCAGTTGCTGGAGGTTTATATGAGATCCACGACTTCTCCAACGGTTCATATGGACGTTTCACCGGACGGAGTGAACTGGATTGAGGACGTGCACACTTGGAGCGGGTATACCTCAATTAGTGAAGGGTTCTACAATGCCTCACGATACGTGAGGATCAGAACTGAGCCGGCGGGGAGTGCTGGGGACAAGGTTACGATTGTAATAATGGCAAAGTGAGGTGATGAGAATGCCGTTTAAAGCAGGAGTCTGGCCAATCCCCAAAGCACGCGTTAAACTTCCCGAACCAGCTACAAGTGATTACATTATCCCCAATAATGCAACCGCATCATCATCTGCTATCGAAGAAACTATTATAGGTTCTTTCGACGATGGTACAACAGAAGATTTTACCATATACGAAGTAGATCCCGATAACTATGTTACAGTCTCTCTTTCTGTGTTAGACAGTGGATATTATTCACCTAAAAAACTCTACATATCAATCAATTCGTCAACTGGTTCTAGCAATTATTATAAAGCAGGAGTACAAAAATCAATAAATATAGATCCAAAAGATACTACTCTTGAAATGGCCTTTGCAATAACCAACAGCACTGGAACTGACACGTCTGCGCGATTAATTGTTGAAGTAGACGATGGCAGTAATACTACTGTTCTATATGACTATCATGGCCAACTCGTTCCTACATGGAAAAAAATATCTATGGATGTATCTTCATTAGCAGGAACTTTTACTCTCCGCATATATTTCTATCACATTTATGCTCCAGGAGTCACAACCAACATCAGTCTTGACGAAATTAAACTTCTTAGACCAACAACTCCATATGTTTATGACAACGAAACTACAGCATTCTGGAAACCTACCACCTCCAATTCTGGAGAATGGATTTATGTTGACGCAGGCGCACCAAAGATCATCTCCGGGTTGAGAGTTTACTGGGGTTCCAACGTGCCGAACGCGTTCACTGTGGAAGTCAGCACGGACGCCACAAACTGGACACCGGTTTACAAACAAAAATCCCCACCCCAACCCAACTCATGGCAGGAAATCGGGTTCTATGCCACTTACGCAAGGTACATCCGCATCTACCTCGACGACCAGGGAGCCAACCCGGTCGAGATCGGGGAAGTCCAATATTACTCCTCGCTTGTCGAGAGAGTTGCAAGCGAGCACGGTCATGGTTCTGGTCCCGAGCCTTGGATGCGGGGTGCAAACGTGCGCTTGAGGTACGTGAGCAAGTTTGCCAACATCCAGTCAAGGATAAGCAGTCTTCAGAGGGACTTACAAAAATCAAGAACTGTAAATGTGAAACACGTCCAAGAACTCACTGGAATCGTGCAGGACCTTAAAGAGCTGGTAAAACTCCTTCATATGTCTTGAATTCTTTTTATTGTGAGGTGAGCTAAATGGCGTCGAGGGTTAAGCGTGAGAGTGAGAAGCGTAAAAAGTTAGCGGAGCGAGTGGC
>NZ_JAMOQU010000070.1 GCF_027063845.1 Thermococcus sp. | reverse complement strand
TCATGGAAATCACCTCACCTTAACCCCGTAACCGCAGTCCAGACAGAGGGCCTTCTTACCGCGCCACGCGAGTTCACCGCCGCAGAGGGGGCACGTGTCGAGGTTTCCGGCCTCTTTCCAGCGCTCGAAGGTTTCGCTGTCTATGAGGAGGTAAACTCCATCCTTTTCCGCCTCGAAGTCGCCCAGAACGGGGGTGCTCTCGAGCTCGCCGGTTTCGAGGTTAACTATCACCGGCTCGAGGCCGATGTTGCCCTCGTACTCCAAGTCGTTCGCGGGCAGTATCTCGAGGATAAGGGAGTTGAGCTTCCTGTCGTGGTACGCTATTACCTCGAGCGCGTCGCTCACCTCTCCGCTCGCGGGAATTACGTCAACGACCAGACTCTCCCTCGGAAAGAGTAGCACTACGACGTCCCTGCTCCTGAGCAGGGCGAGCCCCTTGCCCATATAGAGCTCTTCAAGGCCGAGCTCCTTCAGGAATTCCCTGACCTCGTCTCCACTTGGAAGGCGCTTTTCCGTGACCATGACGTTCATCATTCTCTTCGCGAGTGGAACCGCGACGGTTATCGGCTCTTCCATTTTCCTCACCGCCGATATTCGGAGGGAAAAATTTATAAACCTGCCCCGGGGATAATGGTTCGGGCCAAGCAGTAGGGTCCCGCGGTAGCCTAGCCTGGGAGTGGCGGCGGACTGTAGATCCGCAGGTCCCCGGTTCAAATCCGGGCCGCGGGACCACCAGAATTCTAAGCGCTTCTTGAGGCTTAAAAACAAAAATCGCTGAATGGCGTTTTCATCTGTTGTTCTCTAAAGAAGCATGTAAAAAGAGCGTTTAAAACCGTCTAACGGTCCAAAAGTTAAAAAGAAATCCCTTCGGTTCACTTCATCCTCTCAAGGATTATCGCCGGGCAGACCTTGAGGACACCGTCAATCCTGCCGATTTTGTTTGAGATGATGTCCGATAGGTCCTCCCCGTCCTTGGCCCAAATTTCGGCCATTATCATGTGGTCACCGCTCGTCAGGTAAACATGCCTCACGAAGTCGAACTCCTTGAGCTTGCTGGCGACCTCAAAAATCTTCTCGGGCTTGGTGTCTATCCCGGTGATGCTCACGAGGTTGTATCCGAGCTTCGATGGGTCCACAACTATGGTGTACTGCTTTATCACTCCTGCTTCCTCAAGCGCCTTGACGCGCTTCCTAACTGCCGTCTCGCTTATGCCGAGCACCTTCGCTATCTCCGTGAAAGGTGTCCTCGCGTCCTTGGTGAGCATGTCGAGTATAACCCTATCCCTCTCGTCCAGCATAATCCACCACCTAAGTTCTAATTACGCACCTATTCCTTATTAAGGTATCGGTCTTTTTAGTTTAACTATCGAACTTCTTCAATTCAATCACGGCCTCAACGTGGGGTGTGTGGGGAAACATATCGAGACCGACGGCGCTCTCAATCCTGTATTTCTCCCTCAAAGCCGAGAGGTTCTCGGCGAGCGTTTTGGGATTGCACGATACGTAGATTAGCCTCTCCGGTTCGTCTTTTAAGATTTTCCGGATTAGTTTCGGATGGAGACCTGCCCTCGGCGGGTCAACTATCACCGTGTCGTATTTCGAGAGGTCCTCCACGTTCCTATCGCTCCCCACCCTGAACTGGGCGTTTACTCCGTTCAGCTCGGCGTTTTCCTTGGCCATCTCGACCGCAAAGGGGTTAATCTCGACTCCCTCAACGGCAAAGCCCCTCTTGGCGAGGTAAACGCCGAAAGTGCCGACGCCCGAGTAAAGGTCGAGAACCCTTTTGCCGTCGGCGAGCTCCGCCACCTTCCTGACGAGGTTGACAGCTTGATAGCTGTTGGTCTGGAAGAAGCTGTTGGGGTGTATAAGGTAAGTCACGTCGTCCAGTCTCTCGCGGATGAATGGCTCGCCCCAGAAGCGTTCGACGTCGCCGTAGGAAACGTCGCTCTCGCTCCTGTTGACGCTCCAGTAGAGAGATGTGGCGAAGGGGAAATAGTCGGGGAAGGACTCCGGGAGGGTTCCCTCCTTCGTCACGAGGTTCACCATGAGCTCACCCGTGAACTTGCCCTCGCGGATGACGATATACCTCAAAAAGCCCTCGTTCTTTCGTATGTCGTAGAGTGAAAGCTTTTCGTCCTCGATGAACTCCCGCAACGCCTTCAGAACCCTTCTGCTCGCATCGCCGAAGACGGGACACTCGTCTATATCAACCGCCTCCCACCACGTCCCGTAGCGCCTGAACCCTATCCCTGTTGTCGAAATGACAACATCAATCCTGTTCCTGTGACCGTATATCCTCGGTGATGGTATTACCTCGACGTCAAGACCAAGGTGCTTTGAGAGTTTTGATGCTTTAAAGCGGAGCTGCTCTTCGTAGGGTAGGTGCTGGAGCAGACAGCCGCCGCACCTCTCGAAATAGGGACATTTTGGCTCGGTTCTAATTTCAGAGGGTTCGATTAGCTCGAATTCAGTTGCTATGAGCTTTCTCTTTTTTCTCCTCCACTTTCTGACTTCCACGAGGTCCCCCGGTGCCGTGTGCGGGACGAGGATTTCTCGCTTTCCTGTCCGAAGAACGCCCAGCCCATCGTCGCTCAGTCTCTCTATAACTCCCCTCATGGCCGGCGATGCTCGCCACCGCTTATAAACCTGCCCATTGATGGGCCTTTGAACGTTCGCCAAAAGTGTTCACGGAAGGTTTATTTAGTTCGAAAGCGTATTACTATCGGTGCCGGGTTCATGTTCGGGCGCCGTAAGGATATAGTCTACAAGGTTTTGGCAACCAAGAAGAGGGCCGTTGCCCTGCAGAACCTCAGCGCGGAGCTTGAAACGCCCGCTCCGGCCCTGCTCAAGACCGTTCGGGAGCTGGAGTCCGAGGGCCTCGTTGAGGTCTTCTACGGCCGCGAGAAGGCGGCCATCATGGTGAAGGCCAAGACGCTTGAGGACTACATTTGACCTTCAATCATTTTCTTTGAATCAACGGGAGTGGGAGAAATGATTTATGGTTGCGATAGTGGTTACTGGGCGAGGTGGGGCCGGGAAGACGACGATGACGGCCAACCTCTCGACGTACTTCTCGGGCATTGGTCTGAGAACCCTTGCAATAGACGGTGACCTTTACCTTCCGAAGCTCGCCTTTCACTTTGGGATATACAATCCGATAACGAACCTTCACACGCTCTTGAAGAAGGAGGACTCAAGACTCGAGGAGTCCATATACCGGGATGTAAGAACAGGCGTTGACGTTCTTCCTGGGAGTTCAAAGCTCTACGATATCCTCGACATAGACCAAAGACGGCTCAGGCAGATAGTGATGGACGTGCAGGCGATGTATGACGTTACGCTGATTGACTCGCCTGTGGGGATTCCCTTCGACACCATCTCAACGTTCCGGCTGGCGAAGTACCAGCTAATCATCATCGAGGTGGAGAGGGGACCAATTTACTCCTTCCACAGGATGGTGGAGAACGAGGTCGAGAAGCTCAAGGCCCTTGGCGAGGCGTACGGCCTCAAGGTCGGTGTGCTGATAAACAAGGTTCGCGAGGCCGAGCCCGTGATAGATGGCATCGTGAGCTTCCTTGAGGGGAGCTTCAACATTCCCGTCGTTGGAATCGTTGCCCACGACCCCGCGGTTCCGGCGAGCCAGAACGAGGGGATTCCGGTCATAGCCTTTTCTCCGCACGCGAGGGCGTCAAAGGACATAACGACCGCGGGAAGGGTTCTGGGCGAGTGGGTCTTTGGGAGAAGGGAAAAGAAGAGCCTCTGGGAGAGGATAAAGGAGGCCTTTCTGTCAGTCCTTCACGGAGTCCCTTCTGGCGAAAAGCTCTGAGACCGTGACGAGGGGTGCAAAGAGGTAGTCTCCGAGATTCTCGCGGGCGCCTTCTTCTCGGTCCACCACGACGAGGATAGCGGACACCTTCGCCCCCTGATTCTCAAGAACCTTCGCCGAGCGGAGGACGCTTCCCCCGGTGGTTGTCACGTCCTCGACGAGGAGAACCCTGTCCCCGGGTTTAACCTCACCCTCAATCTGGCTCCCCGTGCCGTGTCCCTTCGGCTTCTTCCTGACGATTACAAGGGGTTTTCCGGTTTCGAGCGAGAGGGCCGTCGCTATGGGAACCGCCCCGAGTTCCGGGCCGACAACGCGGTCAAACTCGACCCCAAGTTCCTCAGCCTTTTCTCTCATGAGCTCAGCTATGAGCTTCAGGGCTTTGGGATTTGTGATGAGCTTTTTGACGTTGATGTAGTAGTCGCTCTCTTTTCCAGAGGTCAGGACGAAGTGACCGAAGAGAATTGCCTCCTCCCTGAAGAAGGCCTCGATAAGCTCTTCTCTTTTCTCCATAGTGACCACCGGTGATGTAAGAGGGAGTGTCTATAAAAGGATTATCCTGCCTGGATGTTAACACGTTTATGTCTAAACCACGCCAGGGGAAAACTTAAAAATACTACTGTACAAAGTTAGCAGGTGGTACCATGTTTGGTGAAATCCTTGTCGTGGTGTATTTAATTGCGGCCATAGCAGTTGGCGTGAAGGTCTTTACAAGGACGATATCATGGCTCCCCGAAACGGATAGGGTTATGTACATGGTCTCCCTGTCCATTGGCTTTGCGTGGGGATTCCTAACCGTCGTTGTCGCGGTGGTTGTTGAGGGGGTTATCCTATACACCGTTTATTCTCATCTGGGTCTCGCCGCGGCCCTCGCGGTGCTTGCCATCACCGTAGGTCCCATTGAAGAGGGCGCCAAGCTCATTCCCTACGTTGCAAAGAAAAACGAGAGCGAACTCTACCGCTGGAACCTCACCATAAAGGCCGCTCTGGCCTTCGGCGTGATAGAGGGCATCGGCTACTTCCTGCTCCTTTTCTTCAGCGGTAATCCCATCGGTGCCTTCGTGAGGCTAATCGTCATAGCCTTTCACGTGCTCTGGACCGCAATAGCCCTCGAAGAGGCACTCCGGGGCGACCTCCTCAGGGGTTACCTCAAGGCCTCCGCCGTCCACAGTCTGTACGATGCACCGGCGATGCTACTCCTTGCGGGAGCGGGCCCTCTGGCGGGGTTGATAGCACTGGTTTCTCTGGGAGCTCTCGTTTACATGTATAAGGCTTCGGAAACGTCGTTCAGGTTCGCCTATGAGTACGCCAAGAGAAAAATCGAGGAAAAAAGAAGGGCGGAGGCCGAGATTACAAGCCTTATCGAGGCCGGCACTATCTCTTCGCCTTGAACCTCTCCTGGAGCTCATAGAGTTGGGCGACCCTCTCTATCGTGTCGGCCTCCTCTGGGCTTTTATCTTCCCTCAGCGCCACGTAGCGCGGGAAGCGGAGCGCGAAACCGCTCTTGTATTTGGGGCTCTTCTGTATCTCCTGGTAGGTGACCTCGATGACGACCTTGGGCTCAATCTCGACGAACTTCCCTTCCTCCCTGAGGATTAGGGGCTTGAGCATCTTGGTGAACTCGACTAAATCTTCATCGGTGAAGCCGCTTCCAACCTTGCCCACCGGAACGAACTCACCGCTCTCTGGGTCGTAGGCCGCAACGAGGAAGGAACCGAGCAGGTGTGCGCGCCTTCCCTCGCCCCACTCCGCCCCGATAATGACGAGGTCAAGGTTCTCCATCGTGGGCTTAATCTTCAGCCACTTCTTTCCGCGATTTCCAGGCTCGTAGACGGAGTCCAGTCTCTTCGCCATCAGGCCCTCGTGGCCGAGCTCAAGGGCCCTCTTGTAGAACTCTTCGGCTTCTTCAACCTTCTTCGTAACGAGTTGCTCGGCGAGCTTTATCTTATCGCTCTCCTCGACGCTCTCCTCGAGTTTCTTCCTCCTCTCGGCGAACTTCGTGTCTATGAGGCTCTCGCCGTCAACGTAGAGGATGTCGAAGAGGTTGAGCTCGAGCGGAATCTTCTCAATCATCTCCTCGATGTTGTACTTTCTCCTGAACCTCCTGAGGACGTACTGGAAGGGCCTCGGGCGACCGTTCTCGCCGACGGCAACCAGCTCACCCTCTACTATGACCTTAGAAGGCTTCAGCGAGGCCTTTACCGCCTCGACTATCTCTGGAATCGAGCGGGTGACGTTCTCAAGTCTCCTCGAGTAGATTATCACCTTATCTCCGTCGCGGTGGACCTGAACGCGTGCGCCGTCGTACTTAATCTCGAAGGCCGCCTCGCCGCCCATCTCGATTAGCGCTTCCTTGACGTTGGCGGCGTTCTGGGCAAGCATCGGTCTTATCGGCTTCCCAATCTGTATGCTGACCTTCGAGAGTCCCTCGTTCCCCTCGAGCTTGGCAACCTTCG
>NZ_JAMOQU010000069.1 GCF_027063845.1 Thermococcus sp. | reverse complement strand
GGTAAGGAGTTCGGCGAGCGCTTCGGCAGGGACTACAGCGAGATGATTGAGAAGGGCTACGTTGACGATGCCGACTTCGTCTTCATGGGCATGGGCTCCCTCATGGGAACCGTCAAGGAGGCCGTCGAGCTCCTCAGGAAGGAGGGCTACAAGGTCGGCTACGCGAAAGTTAGATGGTTCAGGCCGTTCCCGAAGGAGGAACTCCTTGAGATAGCCGAGAGCGTTAAGGGTATAGCCGTCCTTGACAGGAACTTCTCCTTCGGCCAGGAAGGTATACTCTTCAACGAGGCGAAGGGCGTTCTCTACAACACCGACGCCAGGCCGATAATCAAGAACTACATCGTTGGACTCGGTGGCAGGGACTTCACAGTTCCGGACGTCAAGGCCATAGCCGAGGACATGAAGAATGTTATCGAGGCAGGAAAGCTCGATAGAGAGGTTGAGTGGTACCACCTCAAGAGGTGAGAACGATGGAGATTCCCGAGAACGTTAAGAAGAGGTTAAGCATCCCCGCCGAGGAGCACTTCTTTGCCGGCCACACGGCCTGCCAGGGCTGTGGCGCCTCGCTCGGAATAAGGTACGTCCTCAAGGCCTACGGCAGGAAGACCATCTTCGTCATCCCAGCGTGCTGTTCAACTATCATAGCCGGCCCCTGGCCATACACCGCGCTTGACGCTAACCTCTTCCACACCGCCTTCGAGACCACAGGTGCGGTCATAAGCGGCATCGAGGCCGCTCTGAAGGCGAGGGGAATAAAGGTCAAGGGCGAAGATGGGGTAATGGTCGTCGGCTGGGCCGGCGACGGTGGAACGGCTGACATAGGCCTTCAGGCGTTGAGCGGCTTCCTCGAGAGGGGCCACGACGCGGTCTACATAATGTACGACAACGAGGCTTACATGAACACTGGAATTCAGCGTTCGAGCTCGACCCCTTACGGAGCCTGGACCACCAACACGCCTGGAGGGAAGAGGCACTTCCTTGAGAAGAGGCACAAGAAGAAGGTCATCGACATCGTCATAGCTCACGAGGTTCCCTACGCGGCCACTGCGAGCGTCGCCTTCCCTGAGGACTTCATAAGGAAGCTCAAGAAGGCCAGAAAGATACCGGGACCGAGTTTCATCCAGCTGTTCAGCCCGTGTCCGACGGGCTGGCGCTCGCCGACCGACAAGAGCATCGAGATTGCTCGTCTCGCCGTCCAGACCGCCTACTTCCCGCTCTTCGAGTACGAGAACGGCAAGTACAAGATAAACATGCCCTCACCCAAGAAGGAGCCGAAGCCAATTGAGGAGTTCCTCAAGCTCCAGGGCAGGTTCAAGTACATGACCAAGGAGGACATCGAGAACCTCCAGAGCTGGGTGCTTCGCGAGTGGGAGAAGCTCAAGAAGCTCGCCGAGGTCTTTGGCTGAGCCTTTCCTTTTCCAACTTTGGGTTTCCATAAGGTTTAAGTTTCCATCTGACAACTCACCAGAGGTGATACATATGGCTGAGAGCCCGTTTAAGGCCGACATAGAGAGGGTTCAGAAGGAGTATAGCGAAAAGATGACGCCGGGAGCGATTGCCTACATCCCGGGGAGTAGCGTAATCAACAAGACTGGTTCCTGGCGTGTCTTCATGCCCGAGTTCTACAGGGACAAGTGCGTTCGCTGCTACCTCTGCTACATCTACTGCCCGGAGCCGGCTATCTACCTCGACGAGGAGAACTACCCGGTCTTCGACTACGACTACTGTAAGGGTTGTGGAATCTGCGCGAACGAGTGCCCGACCGATGCTATAGTTATGGTTAGGGAGACCAAGTGAGGTGGTGAAAGATGCCGATTAGGACGGTTATGAAAGCCAACGAGGCGGCCGCCTGGGCCGCGAAGCTTGCCAAGCCGAAGGTCATAGCGGCCTTCCCGATTACACCGTCAACCCTCGTTCCCGAGAAAATCAGTGAGTTCGTCGCCAACGGCGAGCTCGACGCTGAGTTCATTAAGGTCGAGAGCGAGCACTCGGCCATTTCAGCCTGCGTTGGTGCCTCAGCGGCAGGCGTCAGAACCTTCACCGCGACCGCTTCCCAGGGTCTGGCTCTGATGCACGAGGTGCTCTTCATCGCCGCTGGAATGCGCCTTCCGATAGTCATGGCCATTGGAAACCGCTCTCTTAGCGCTCCGATTAACATCTGGAACGACTGGCAGGACAGCATAAGCGAGCGCGACACCGGCTGGCTCCAGTTCTACGCCGAAAACAACCAGGAGGCCCTCGATTTAATCCTGATAGCCTACAAGGTTGCCGAGGACGAGCGCGTTCTCCTCCCGGCGATGGTTGGCTTCGACGCGTTCATCCTCACCCACACCGTCGAGCCCGTCGAGATTCCTGACCAGGAGCTCGTTGACGAGTTCCTCGGCGAGTACGAGCCCAAGCACGCCTACGTTGACCCGAAGAGGCCCATAACCCAGGGTACTCTTGCCTTCCCGGCCCACTACATGGAGGCCCGCTACACCGTCTGGGAGGCCAACGAGAACGCGAGGAAGGTCATAGATGAAGCCTTTGCCGAGTTCGAGAAGAAGTTCGGTAGGAAGTACCAGAAGATTGAGGAGTATAGGACTGACGACGCAGAGATAATCTTCGTCACGATGGGCTCACTCGCCGGAACCGTCAAGGAGTACGTTGACCACCTCCGCGAGAAGGGCATAAAGGTCGGAGCCGCGAAGCTCACCGTTTACCGCCCGTTCCCGATTGAGGAAGTCCGCGCTTTGGCTAAGAAGGCGAAAGTTCTTGCGCTCCTCGAGAAGAACGTCACTTTCAGCGTTGGAGGAGCCCTCTTCCAGGACTTCAGCAGGGCTCTGATAAACGAGAAGGAGAAGCCGATTATCATCGATTACATCCTCGGTCTCGGTGGCAGGGACGTCACGTTCCAGAACCTCGACGAGGCCCTCGCGATTGCGCAGAAGGCCCTCAATGGAGAGGAGTTTGAGGAGGTCAACTGGATAGGCCTCAGGAAGGAGATACTGTGAGGTGATGAAGATGGTCGTTAGGAAGCCCCCGATTACAACTCGCGAGTACTGGGCACCGGGCCACGCCGCCTGTGCCGGCTGTGGCTGTGCCACCGCTCTTAAGCTCGCCACCAAGGCCTTCAGCGAGGCTATGGAGGAGAAGTACGGTGACCCGAACGCCTTCGCCATAGCTCAGGCCACGGGATGTATGGAGGTCGTTTCGGCGGTCTTCCCCTACACCGCCTGGAAGGTTCCATGGGTGCACGTAGCCTTTGAGAACGCGGCCGCCGCCGCGAGCGGTATCGAGGCCGCCTGGAAGAAGAAGGGACTCAAGGGTAAGATACTCGCAATAGGCGGTGACGGTGGTACTGCCGACATAGGCCTTCAGGCCCTCAGCGGTATGCTCGAGAGGAGACACAACGTCGTCTACCTGATGTACGACAACGAGGCCTACATGAACACGGGAATTCAGCGCTCAAGCTCAACCCCCTACGGAGCCTGGACGACCACCTCACCTCCCGGCAAGTACTCCATCGGTGAGGACAAGCCCAAGAAGTGGGTCGCCCTCATCGCCGCCGCCCACCAGATACCCTACGTCGCCACCGCGAGCATAGGCAACCCCTTCGACTTCGTCAGGAAGATGAAGAAGGCCGCCAAGGTTGACGGCCCTGCCTTCGTCCAGGTTCACTGTACCTGTCCGACCGGATGGAAGAGCCCGCTCGAGAAGGGCGTTGAAATAGCCAGGCTCGCCATCGAGACCGGTGTCTGGCCACTCTTCGAGATTGAGAACGGCGACTTCCACAACATCAAGATACAGAGCCCAGGAGGAGGCGCGAAGGTCAAGCGCGAGGGAGGCAAAGTAGTTGCCATCGAGTTCAAGAAGCCCATAGAGGAGTACCTCAAGCTCCAGGGCAGGTTCAAGCACCTCTTCAAGCAGCCAGAGGCAATTGACCAGCTCCGCGAGCAGATAAAGGCCATGTGGAAGGTCCTCGGCGTCGAGGTCACCCTCCCGAAGCCGGAGGAGTGAGCGTTTTCCTTCTTCCTCTCTTTTCTCTACCCATGTTTGGGTAATTCTGTTAAGTTTTGGGACAAAGGTTTTTAAGTTCACAGAACTATTCCCGTCGGTGGTGTAAGATGACGATCAAGACTCCAACGCTCAACGTCGGAGGTCTCGGTGCGGATCCCCTCACCGAGAGGATAAAGGAGAAACAGAAGAAGTGGAAGTACAAGATAGCGGTTCTCAGCGGTAAGGGTGGCGTTGGAAAGAGCACCGTCGCGGTGAACCTCGCGGCCGCGCTCGCGAAGAAGGGCTACTACGTTGGCCTGCTCGATGCCGACATACACGGACCGAACGTCGCCAAGATGCTGGGCGTTGAGAAGGCCGATGTTTTGGCGGAGCGCATGGAAGACGGTCGCTTCGAGATGCTCCCGCCGATGGCCGACTTCATGGGTCAGATTACGCCAATCAAGGTCATGAGCATGGGCTTCCTCGTCCCCGAGGACCAGCCGGTAATCTGGCGTGGCGCCCTCGTCACCAAGGCCATCAAACAGCTCCTCGGCGACGTCAAGTGGGGCGAGCTCGACTTCATGATAATCGACTTCCCGCCCGGAACGGGCGACGAAATCCTCACCGTCGTCCAGAACGTCCAGCTCGATGCCGCTGTCATCGTTACGACCCCCCAGGAGGTTGCCCTGCTCGACACGGGCAAGGCCGTTAACATGATGAAGAAGATGGAGGTTCCATACATAGCCGTCATCGAGAACATGAGCTACCTCATCTGCCCGCACTGTGGAAACGAGATTGACCTCTTCGGCAAGGGCGGGGGCAAGAAGCTCGCCGAGAAGGAGGGCGTTGACTTCCTCGGTGAGGTTCCGATAGACCTCAAGGCGAGGGAGGCAAGCGACGCAGGCATTCCAATAGTCCTCTACGGAGACACCCCCGCCGCTAAGGCTTTTATGGAGCTCGCCGATAAGCTCGTGAAGAAGCTCGAGGAGCTCAAGGGCGAGGAGGAGCAGAAAACCGAGTGATTTTTAACTCCCTCTACTCATTCTTTTTAAGGCGCGGCTCAGGCCGGCGGGAGCCGTTGCGATGGGGCCGCGCTGGACCAGGCTACGTTAAGCTTTTTAACCCCTTCCCCTACCTATCCCGGGGAGAGGATGAGAAGGGCTTTGGCTTTGATTTTGCTCCTCCTGCTCGTTTCACCGCTCGTTTCGGCCGGTGGGGTTAGCTATTATCCGGATAAAGAAAGTTTCGAGAACTTTTTACACTCCAACACCACTTATCGCGTCGTTCCTGGCAGGGACTACTGGGCAAAGGGCTGGGCCCGCTACGTTGACGCCAAGCTCGGTGAAGTCCTGGAGCACGGGAACGGCACGCTCGTTCTCGTCGGAAACGTCTACGAGAACCCTGAGATGAAGAGGCTTTGGAACCTGACGGGCCTTCCCGAGAGTGTTTCTCTTTCCCCTATGATAATCGTCGTCAACAACACCCTCTTCGTCACAGGAAGCAATGACAACATTTACCTCACCCACAACGCCTTCTCGGAGATTTGGGCTCCCTCCCGAAGTGCCCTCGGTGTCTTTGCGATTCTAGCGTTTGTTATAGTGCTCTTTTTTGGACTGAGTTTAAGGAAGGACCGGAGCTACTCCGCCAGGTTCTTCCTTCTCGGTGCGTCCATAATCCTCGTCTGGTTTACCCTCTCGGAAACACCCGTTCTGCCGGGCAACTTCCTTGAGTTCTTCTCCCGGGCCCTGTCCGTTTCCGCGGGTGCAGTTCCATCCTCCCCGCTGTTGGCCCTCGTTGGGCACCTCCTCTCCATGGTTTCCCCCACGGACGAGAACCTTTGGTTGGCCCACTGGCTTTTCCTTCTAATCTTGACCGGGCTCTTCTTCTACGTTGCCCCTAAGCATGAGAGGGCTCTCGGCTTCATATCCTTCGGGCTCGTTTTCTCGGCACCGCTCTTCCGCTCCCAGGTTGCCACGGTTGGAACCGCCCTGCCCGGACTCGTTTTGACTTTACTCTCAATTTCGATAGCCACAAACTCCTCTTTCGTCCCCGGTTCGCGGAGAACCCTGGAGATACTGGCACTGGCCGGCGCCACGCTCCTCGCGTCCATCTTCAACCCGTACCTTCTGCTCTTTCCCCTCTTCTTCGCCCTGACGTACCCTGGCAGGAAGCTCAGGAACTCTTCTTACCTCGTCTTCGTGTGGGCAGGCTTCTGGGCCCTGTGCAGGGTTTACGGCTTCGACTGGCTGTCGAAGTGGATGAGCTTTCAGCCCCATCCTGGCTTCGTCGAGAACTTCATCCTCCAATCCCTCTTAGGGCTCGCCATAGTGGTCTACGCCCTGTTAACCGGGCTGAGAAGAATAAGGTGGAGGGGCCCGACGGCCTTCATAACAATTTCAACGCTGGCATTCCTTCTGATTGCCCCATTCGTGGGCGGGTTCTTCCCCTACGCTCTGACCCTTGTTTCGATACTCGCCGTCAGGCTCGTTCACTCCGTCATTCAAACTTGATTGCCCCGAAGACGGCCCCCTTGAGGTGTGGGCCGATTGCCTTGATGATTCCTGGGGCCTGGGTTCCCTTCTTGAGGACGAGGAGCGTCTCCATCAGGCCGAGCTCTTCCATCCTTTTGACGTCCCTGCCGTGGCCCGTCTTGATGAGAGCCTCCTCGACCTTCTCGCTTATCGTCCCCGTTATGAAGAGCTTGTCATAACCGTCGCTCAGCCAGCCCTTGATTGTCTTTAACTGTCCCTCACTGAAAGCTAACTCCACTTCCCTGGCTCCGAACTCGACGTTTGTCACTTCAACCTCAACGGGCAGGTTGTCCACCCAGCCGAACTCGCGAATCATCTGCCTTACCGGCATGTCCCCGAAGGTTTTCTTGAGGTAGTAGAGCGGAATCAGCGCGTCCTTGGGCTTCGGCTTGAAGATTCCAATGTCAACGTAGGCGCCGTAGCCGACCTTGCCGAGGTCTATGAAGCGTCCCCTGTAGGTCTTTCCGACTTCAACGTTCTTGAGGCTGTGGGGAACCTCGCCGAACTCTTCTCTAACGAGGTTCGCGCTGATTTCCTCGTCCTCACCGCTGAGGCTGACCTTGACCCAGTTCTTGGTCGTTGCCGATAGCTTCCACTCGACCTCCAAATCCCCTAAAAGGGAGCGGAGCTTCCTGTGGAGCTTGTCAAAACCACTCCTGTCCCCGTAAACCTTCTCAAGAATAACCACTTCTTCCATCTTCACCATCCCCGAAGTTCATTAAGAGGCCATTCCGCTTATTTAACCGCTCTTTTTCTTCCTCGGCTTCTTCCTGAGGCCGAGCTCGATTTCGAGTTCCTCTATGCGCTTCTTGAGCTCCTCGACAATTCGACTGTTGTCGTACTGCATGAGCATCTTTCCGCATATCGGGCACTGGAACTCGTACTCCATTGCTTCGTCGAAGGTGAGCCTCGGATGGCCCTCCTCACCGCACCAGTAGTAAATCTCGCTGGTCTCTTCATCGAGCATCTCCTTGAGCCTCTTAAGCTCGGCCATCTTTCGGGCCTTTATTATCTCGGGCAGCCTCTTGGTCTCAAGGCGCCAGTAGTAGTAATACCATCCCGTCTCTGGGTCGCGGATTCTCTTGAAATCTGCCAGTCCCTGGTCGTTGAGCTTGTAGAGAATCCTCCTGACAGTGTTAACCCTTATTCCAGTTTTTTCGGCAATCTCTTCATCAGTTGCTTCCTTCATCTTTTCGAGAGCTTTGACTACCTCAACGGCCTCCTCACCGCCTATGTCCATTGCGATTTCGATGAGCTCCTTGTTCTTCCGTCTTGCCACTGGGACGACCTCCACACGATTTGATTAACGGTCACCTAAACGGATAGACCCCAATAGAAATATTGGGTGCGGGGATATATATAAGTTTCCTGTCAAAACGACAACTATAATGAACAGAAAAGGACGTTAGTCGTTGAAGTACTCGTTGAGGAGTTCCTTCGCGGACGGCTTGTAGAGCTCGAGAACCTCAATATCCTCGATGACGTTACCCTCACGGAGCTTGAGCTTTACTTTGCCCCCGTAAACCTGAAGGTCGTCGAGCATGCCGTAGATGGCGTCCTCTGCCTCCAGGGGGCTCTTGAACTTCATTATGTATTCCTCACCCTCGGGAAGGATGAGCTTGACCCAGTACTCGTTCTTCCTCTTGAAGGGCCTTGTTATCTTTGGCTTGAAGTTGTCAATCACTATTTCCAAAGGGCTCACCTCCGCTCTTCCGGCTCCCTAACCTTTTTTGAAACCCGAATTTTTAAGGTTTTCCGAGGATTAAACGGTTCCGTTCACCACGGCAAATCAAGGTTCAGTTTCCTTGACAGTTTGACCACCTCATCGAGCGGAACTATCGCGCTCCTCGCGCCTACCTTTTGGACGGTGAGATACGCCAGGAGCATGCCGAGCTTTGCCGAATCCCTGAGCGACCATCCCCTGAGGATTCCGTAGATTACGCCCGCGTCGAAGGAGTCCCCAGCTCCCGTGCTGTCAACGACCTTCGCGCTCAGCCCGCGAACCTCGAAGGTTTCATCCCCCTCGCGAACTATCGCCCCGCCACCGTTGAGCGTTATTATGAGGTTCTTGGCGTTGCTGAGAGAAGTGTCAAGCGAGCCGTACTTCCGCCTGTACTCGTCCTCGTTCATGAGGAGGTAGTCAACCATGCCCTCCACTTCCCTTGGCAGGGTTGCCTCTCCGATATCGACCGAGATGGGAATCCCGCTGGCGTTGGCGAAGCGGACTGCCTCCTCGATGAGCTCAGGCGGATTGGATGAGAGGTGCAGGAACCTGGCTTTCTTTGCGTACTCGGGCTTGAACTTCCTGAGAGAGTTGGCTCCAAGGTGCTTGACTATCCTCTTGTCGTCCCCGTGAACCATCGCAACGGCAACTCCCGATGGAACGTCAACGACGTCTATTCCCGAGGTGTCGACGCCGAGCCTCTCGAAGTACCTCAGGTGGGCCTCACCTATCTCGTCCTTTCCCACGGCGCCGATGAATCCCGTCTTGAGACCAAAGGTCGCGAGCCAGCTTATCGTGTTTCCAGCCGCACCGCCGAGGCCGAAGTGGGCCTCCCTGGAGACGACCTTCTCGTGGAACTCGGGAAAGCGGTCGAGCAGGAAGATTATGTCGTAGTTGAGGTTTCCCATGCCGATTACGTCGAACATTCCACCACCTCCTAAATTCCCAATACGGTGTTGGGCGTTATAACTCTTGCCGGGGAAAGATTTAAATATCCATTTCTACCCAGGTATGAGTAAGAGGTGAACAAAGATGATGCTCATACTTGAGGCCTACTTCAAGAACTATCCCGCCAGGAGGAAGGTCGCCGAGTTCCTCTTTGAGAACGGCCTGAGCGTGAGGAACGGTAAAATCTACCTCAAGAACGTTGAGATTCCGATAAGCGAGCTCGCCAGGGCGATAGGCGTCAACAGGAAGATAATCTACCACACAATCGAGTACATCGAGAAGACCTACCCACTCAAACTCATCTTCGAGCGCCTCAACCCGCTCCCCAGCTTGATAGACGTCGCCCCGCTCATGGGCTGGGAAGTGCTCGAGATTGACGTTGAAAAGGAGGACTATCAGGGAGCCTTTGCCGAAGTTATGCGGATTCTCGCGGAGAGCAACGTCCCGGTTATGGAGGTCTTTGGCAGGAACCTGAGGGAGGAAACGAGTAAGATATTCATCGTCATCGACGGAACGCTTCCCGTCGAGACCTTCGCGAGAATAAAGGACATCCACGGCTTCCAGAGGCTCATACTCCACACGCCGGAGAAGGAGAAGGAAAAGCTGGTCTGCAACTACTGTGAAGTCAAGTACTGCCCCAAGAGGGTTCTCCTTGAGGCCATCAGCCAACGACTTTGAAGCCCTCCAGTCCCTCCGGTTCTTCCCATTTAACCTCGACGCGTGTTACCCTCGCCAGTGGCGGCCCCTGGTGGGCCCATCCGATTAGAGCTTCTACCCTCTCTTCTTCGCCCTCTACGACTGCCTCGACGCTACCGTCGGGCAGGTTCCTGACCCACCCGCTTACACCGAGCTTCTTCGCTTCCCGCTGCATGCTCCAGCGGAAGCCGACCCCCTGAACGCGCCCGTATATCCTAAGGTGCGCCCTAACCTTCCTCATACACCATCCCGTTTCGGTTTCTCCACAAGGGATTTAAGCTTTACTTGCCTACTCTCCTTGGGGTGTCCTATGGAGGCGATATTCGTTTACACGACGTTTCCTGACTGGGAGAGCACCAGAAAGGTCGTCAGGGAGCTCCTCGAGAGGAAGCTCATAGTCTGCGCCAACATGCGGGAGCATGAGGCTATGTACTGGTGGGAGGGGAAGATAGAGGAGGGCAAAGAAATCGGCGTTCTCCTCAAGACCGAGGTGAGCAGATGGAAGGCCTTGAGGGACGCGCTGAGGGAGCTCCACCCCTACGAGGTCCCGCTGATAGCGAGGATTGACCTCGACAAGCTCAACAGGGAGTACTCGGAGTGGATGGCGAGGGTGCTGTTTGGATGATTCGCAAGGTGAAGCCCGAGATAAGGGTCGTTGGCTTCGACGACGGGACGTTCTCCTTTTCTTCCAAGCTCGAAAGGAGAAAGACGGTTCTCTTCGGGGTCGTCATGAAGGGCTCGAAGGATGTTGTCGGGGCCGTTTCAAGGTGGATAACCGTTGACGGAACCGACGCTACCGAGAAGCTGATTGATGCCGTAAACAGGTCCCGCTTCAAGGATTTGCGGGTTGTTATGCTCAAGGGGATAACCTACGGGGGCTTCAACGTCGTTGACCTCGAAAGACTTCACCGCGAGACTGGTCTTCCGGTAATCGTCCTCGTGAGGAAGAGGCCCGATTTAAACGCGATGGAGCTCGCGCTGAGGAAGCACTTTCCGGACTGGAAGGAGAGGGTTGAACTCCTGAGGAAGGCTCCCCCGCTCTTCGAGATGATTCCAGGGAAGCTCTACGTCCAGGCACTCGGCGTTTCTCCTGGTGTGGCCTTCGAGGTCGTTAGGATAACTACGAAGACCGGCCTGATTCCGGAACCGCTGAGGCTCGCCCACATAATGGCGAGCGCCTTCATGAGGGGAGAAAGCACGAAGGAGTAGCTTTATAAGGCCGGAAAAATAGGGAAGGACAGCCGATGATGGCAACAGGGTAGCTACCGAGTTGATGAGGAAGCCGTTCCAGTCTGAGGCTATTCGCACGGGACAAGGAGGACGGGGAGCTTCGAGTCCCGCATGACCCTCTCTGCCGTGCTACCGAGTATCAAATCCTTGAGAACGCTCCTGCCTTTCTTGCCGATGACTATGAGCGTCGCTCCCTTCGCCAGTGCCGTCCCTATTATCGCCTGGCTGGCGGTTCCGACCATAACTTCCAGTTCGAAGTCGGCTTTGACCCCTTTGGCCGTCTTCTCGAGGTTCTTCTTGGCTATCTCGATGTTGTGTTCCAGCTCGTCAACTTTGCCGTAGTCAACCGAGTGCAGAAGTATTCCCCGCTCTATGAGCTCCTCGAACTTCCGGACTGTCTTGACTATCTTGATTGAGCACTTCGAGAAGTCCACCGCTACTAAGGGCCTCCTGAAGAGCTCGGAGCAGTCAACGGCCAGCTCGTAGGAGTCGTCCTTCTTGACGTACTTGAGCAGGAGGACCGGCCTCCTGGTGGCCCTCGCGAGGTTCGAGGCTGTGCTCCCCATGAACATCTGCCTCCATATGTTCTCGCCGACGCTCGGCGTCACGACGAGGTCAACATTGGCCTCCTCGCTCGCCTCCGCTATCTCAAGCGACGGGATTCCCACCCTCACGTCGGCCTTGGCATTGATTCCCTTCTTTCTCAGCTCCTCGGCGAGCTTTTCAAGCTTCTCGCGGTAGATTTCTTCAAGCTCGAACGCCTCGAGTTCCGCGACGGTTATGTCAATGACGTGGAGGAGGTAGAGTTCCTTGGCACCGAGCTCGAAGAGTTTAGGGATGCAGTGCCTGAGGGCGTGGAGCGATATGTCGGAGAAGTCGGTAGGATAGAGGATTCTCTCAAACATTTTGGTTCACCCAAGTATAATTCTGTTCGTCAATGTTTATTATCGTTGCGATGGGCCCTTTGGAAAGTGTTATAACGTTCAGGTCCAAGTTTGAGCGGTGATTGCCATGGTCAAAAGGGTGCACCTATTCGACTGGCATAAGGAGCACGCCAAGAAAATCGAGGAGTTTGCTGGTTGGGAGATGCCAATCTGGTATTCGAGCATAAAGGAGGAGCACTTGGCTGTTAGAAACGGCGTAGGCATCTTCGACGTCTCCCACATGGGCGAGTTCATCTTCCGCGGTAAGGACGCGCTGGAGTTCCTCCAGTACGTCACAACCAACGACATAAGCAAGCCCCCCGCGATAAGCGGAACCTATACTCTGGTTCTCAACGAGCGCGGAGCTGTTAAGGACGAGACCCTCGTCTTCAACCTCGGGAACGACACCTACATGATGGTCTGCGACAGCGACGCCTTCGAGAAGCTCGAGGCATGGTTCAACGCTATAAAGCGGGGAATCGAGAAGTTCGGCGAGCTTGACCTTGAGATTGAGAACAAGACCTACGACATGGCAATGTTCTCCGTTCAGGGCCCGAAGGCGAGAGACCTTGCCAAAGACCTCTTCGGCATAGACATCAACGACCTCTGGTGGTTCCAGGCCAAGGAAGTTGAACTCGACGGAATCAGGATGCTCCTCTCAAGGAGTGGTTACACCGGCGAGAACGGCTTTGAGGTCTACTTCGAGGACTCCAATCCATACCACCCTAACCCCGAGAAGAGGGGTAAACCGGAGAAGGCCCTCCACGTCTGGGAGAGAATCCTTGAGGAGGGCGAGAAGTACGGCATAAGGCCAGCCGGACTCGGCGCTCGTGACACGCTCAGGCTTGAGGCCGGCTACACGCTCTACGGCAACGAGACGAAAGAGTTACAGCTCCTCAGCACGGACATTGATGAAGTCACCCCGCTCCAGGCCAACCTCGACTTCGCGATA
>NZ_JAMOQU010000068.1 GCF_027063845.1 Thermococcus sp. | reverse complement strand
CGCTCGTGACACGCTCAGGCTTGAGGCCGGCTACACGCTCTACGGCAACGAGACGAAAGAGTTACAGCTCCTCAGCACGGACATTGATGAAGTCACCCCGCTCCAGGCCAACCTCGACTTCGCGATACTCTGGGACAAGGAGTTCATAGGTAAGGACGCCCTCCTCAAGCAGAAGGAGCGCGGTTTGGGAAGGAAGCTCGTCCACTTCAAGATGGTTGACAAGGGAATTCCGAGGGAGGGCTACAAGGTCTACGCGAACGGCGAGGTCATCGGCGAGGTCACGAGCGGAACGCTCTCCCCGCTCCTCGGCATAGGAATCGGAATAGCCTTCGTGAAGGAGGAGTATGCCAGGCCCGGCCTCGAAATCGAGGTGGAAATCAGGGGTAAGCCCAAGAAGGCCGTGACTGTCACTCCACCGTTCTACGACCCCAAGAAATACGGAGCTTTCAGGGAGGAGTGAATCTTTCCCTTTCTCCAAAACCCTTTTAGGTAATGGTACCGTTACCTGGTTCTGGGGGTAGAGGGGTAGAATCAAATTTTATTCAGGGAACCGAAATCGCTGAGTTTATATTCCATCAAAATTAGTCGAGTCCATGTCCAAAAAACACGCAGTCGGTGCCGTTCTTCTCTGGTCAACTGTTGCAAGTGCTTTCAAGCTCTCACTCCGCTACATGAGCCCTCTCCAGCTCCTCTTTTGGGCCCTTCTGACGTCGCTCTTTCTCTACGGTGCCCTCTACTTCCGGAACTTCAGGCCCTCCAGAGAAAACCTACGCTCCGCTTACCTTGGCCTCGTACTCTTCCTCTACTACACCGTCCTCTTCTCTGCCTACGACCTTCTTCCCGCCCAGGAGGCGCAGGCGCTCAACTACACCTGGCCCCTGGCGCTCGTTCTGCTTTCTGTCCCCCTGCTTAAGAGAAAACTCGCCCTGAAGACATTATTTGGCCTCTTTCTTGGCTTTCTCGGTGCCCTTATTGTTGCAACCCGGGGCAACGTCCTATCCCTTGGCTTCTCGAATCCAGTCGGGGACGCCCTCGGCCTCGGGAGCGCTCTAATCTGGGCCGCCTACTGGCTCCTGAACGTTCGGGACGTCAGGAGGCTTGAGGAGAAGATGTTCTGGAACTTCGCCTTTGCTCTCATCTATGTCTCCCTGCTGATTCTCCTCGCGGGTTTTTCATTGCCTCCCATGAAAGGCCTCGCCGGCGCGGTTTACGTCGGCATGTTCGAGATTGGCGTTACTTACCTTCTCTGGTACAGAGCAGTTGAGAGCGACGTTGCCTTTGCCTCGAACCTCGCCTATCTCGTCCCGTTTCTGAGTCTGCTCTTCATCTCCTTCCTCCTTGGTGAGAGAATAGAACCGACAACCGTTCTGGGCTTGGTTCTGATAGTGGTGGGAATCCTCCTTGGAAGGGAGGAGTAGGCGCTTTAACTGGCTTTATCTTTTGGTATCAGTCGGGACGTTTGAACGCTATGAGAGCGGTTTGGAGCTATTAATGTCCTTTAGGAAAGGCTGGCAAGAAGCTTTTGGGAAAAGCTTGACTAAGGAACTTTGCTGGGCGAAGTTTCATCAAAGTTTGTGATTCTTTTAACAGGGATGTTTTGAAAGTGTTTGCACTTTTAAAGGACTCTTGTAGGTTGTGAATTAGATTTTTCCTGTAAAATCGCGCTTTCCAAAAGAGAACCAACCAAAACAATCTCTTCAACGGGTTTACTCTCTTCTTGACGCCCTTCCGGCGTCGATTTAAACGTTAAACCCTTCCAAAAGGGGGCAATTTAAAGAGTTCTCTTACTCAATACGGCCAATTAAATGGAAAATCTTCTTGAAATCCTTCCAGAAGGAGCTATGAACCTTGGTCAAACTTCGCGCAGGCGAAGTTTGTGTGGTGCGGTGGCCGGGATTTGAACCCGGGTTACCGGCTTGGGAGGCCGGTGTCCTGGACCAGGCTAGACTACCACCGCACGCCCGTTATTCTTAAGGGGAGGGAGCTTTAAAAGTTTTACTCCCCACTGGCTTCCGCGCGACGATTAAACGGACGATTCCGCGGTAATAGCGCTCCTCACGCTCGATTTCAAAGTGCTTCGAGACCAGTTTATGAGTCTTCCTGAGCGGGTCGTCATCGAGGAGCAACCTCAGCGGTAACTTCAGGGGGAGGAGAAAGAGGTAGTTGAGCAGAACCGAGTCGCTCTTCGTGTGTTCGAGGAAAATCGCCCTTCCACCTGGCTTCAAAACGCGGAAGATTTCCCTCATTCCCCTCTCGGGGTTCGGAACGGTGCAGAAGACGAAGGAGCTCAGAACGGTGTCAAAACTGCCGTCGGGAAAGGGAAGTTTCTCAACGTCGGCAACCTCAAAACAGACGTTCAGGTTAAGCCTTCTGGCTTTTTCCCGGGCGATTTCAATGACCTCTGGAACGGCATCAACGGCGCAGAGCTCAACGCCATTCGGGTAATAGCGCAACGTTTTCCCAACGCCAACGCCGACTTCCAGGGTTTTCCCCTTCACAAAGGAAACCGCCTTCTTCCTCAGCGGACAGAAGAACCTGTCAAGGGGTTTCTCGAGGGTCTCGTAGTGCCGGGCAATGCGCGAGTACTTCTCCCTGAACGACATGGCCCAAATTGGGAAGAGCTTTTAAAAAGTTGAACCCAAAGCCGGGCGGTGAGAGCATGCCGTACCTCGTAATCGAGCACCTTGAGGAGATAAGCGACTGGCTGTGGCTGGAGTACAAGCACGTGAGCGAGTGGTGGAAGGACAAGCTGATTTTCACCAACGTCCTGCCTGAGGAAAGGGAAAAACTCGCGAAGCTCGGGAGCGTCGTAGGAGAAAGCGTTACGAGATTCCCCTTTGACCGCTCAAAAATCATAGTCCTCGACCTTCAGGCGGAGGAAGAGCTGAAGCCGGAAGACATTGATGATGACACGATAATAGTCGTCGGCGGAATCCTCGGTGATGCCGTCCCGAGGGGAAGAACCAAGGAGTTCATAACGTCAAAGATGGAAGGCGTTAAAGTCAGGCACATCGGGAAACCCCAGTTCTCGATTGACGGGGCAAGCATAGTGGCCAAGCTAATCGCGGACGGCAAGAGGCTGGAGGAGATTGAGTACGAGGAGAATCCGACGATAAAGCTCGACGAGTTCAGCGAGATAACGCTCCACTACGCGGTTCCGAAGCTGGACGGGAAGCTTTTGCTCACGCCGGGCCTTATTGAGTTGCAGAGGAGGGAACTCGGCTACACCGAAGCGGACGAAGAAACAAGCGACGAGGAGCTAATTGAGTTCTTCGAGGGAAAGAGGGAGCTTTAAACCCGCCCTTGCGTACAGTTCAAGTCCATTTTTCGAATAAACGAGAACGTAGTTATTCCTCACCATCTCCCTAAGTCTCTGCAGATATAACCTTCCGCGATAGGTCTTCATGTCCAAAACGACTATGTCAGGGGTTATATTAGCGGGATAAACGTAGACATTCTCCTTAACCGCCAGGGCCGGATAAAAATCAGGCTGGGTGTAAATTGAGAGGTTCGTCTTCAGAAGAACGCCTATAACTTCCCAAGCAGTTTTGTATCTGGGAAGCGGCTCAAGAATTGAATAGTAAACAAGAGAGAATGGCTCTTTGGGTGGAGTTTCTGCGATAGGCATAGTAGCCCACGACGTTATAAACCCGAGCACGAGGAGCACTGATAGAATCCTTTTGAGATGCCTGAATTCAAGCTCTTTCAGGGCGTAGGCTGTGCCCAGGAAGGAAAGCGGGACGACCATGTAAGGATAATGAAAGCCGAAGGAGTACTGGCTGGCCCTTGAGGCAAGGAGGTTCTCAAGCCAAGGAAGGGTAAGGAGGACCCAGTTTCTCGGGAGGAAGAGTGGAAGAAGACCAAAGCTCAGATTGAAGAGTAGGAAGTAAGCGAGCTTTCTGCCGATTAGATGGACGTGTTTGTAAAGACTACCGTAGATGTAGTCCTTCCCGAAATGGGGGATTATAAGCTTGATGACGATTACACCGTAGAGCACAGATATGGCAGCAAAAACGAGAAAGTGGCGGTTTTTCTTCAGTTCCTCGATGGAAAAGCCATCGCGAAAGGCCCACCACAGCGAAAGCGAAACCACGCCGAGAAACGTGTCCTCCTTCACTGAGAGCAAGATGGCTGAGGTTGCGAAAAACTCACGTTCCCTGCCGTCAACGAGGAAAACTGCCGCGAGAAGGAAGAGCGGAACCGCAAGGGAAACGGGGTGAAACTCAAAGAGGTTGATTCCAATGAGGGAGGAGTTGAAGGCGTAGAGCCCCGTCAGCGCGAGCGCCAGCCTCTCGTTCAGAACCTTCTTGGCGAGGAGGTAAGCGAGGAAAACTGACGTGCCGAGTGCAAGACTCTGAACCACGAGAAGGGTCTTCGCGGATGAGAATAGCTTGAAAATGGGAATAAGGGCGTACATTATCGGCTGGAAGTGAACACCAAAGTAGCTGGTAACGCCGTGAACCTGCCACTCCACAGTGTTGAACCACGGACGACCGTGGAGGAAGCCCGCGAAGGACTGCGTAAAGATTCCAAGGTCAAAGCTGGTGTAGCGGAAGTATTTGAACTTACGGAGGCTAAGATGAATCATAATGAGCGAATAGAATAGGGCTATGAGAACCGCAGTAATGTCGTAAGCTGATAATCGAGTTTTAAATTTGAGGTTCACCATCATGAATAGTTAAAAACCGAACTTAAAATTATTTCGCCCACTCGTTAGCAAGATGCTTTATCTCTTCTCGAACCTTCTCCCTCTCGGCCTTGTCAACGACGAGAAACACCTCCTGAACGCTCCCATCGCTCTTGGCGACAAGCTTAAGGCCGGTCTGCGTTTCCCGCGTCACCTTAATCTCGAAGCCCCGAGAATCGCTCGCGTAAATCCTTCCAGGGATTACCTTCTTAACGCCGGGAATCGAGGCTATCTCCTCGAGCGGTTTCTCAAGGCCCTTGAGGAAGTGGTGCTCCCTCTTGACGCCTTTGCGGAAGTGCTTGGGCATGGGCATAGATTCAAACTGAGATTTTTAGCTCTTGCGCAAGGCTTAAGTTATCCTCGATGTCAAACTAAATCGGTGGGAGAATGGAGGACCTGTGGATTGTTAAAGAGTTTGAAAAAGTGGCGGAGTTGATGCCAGAGAAAGCCCTCCGCCTTATAAAGAAAGACCCAGACCTTTTAAAGGAGATAGTAATCTCAGCGTATCTTGATGGAATCATAAGCCTTGGAAAAGCCGCAGAGGTCCTCGGAGTAACGAGAGAGGAGCTTATGGAGGAGTTTAAAAAACGGGGAATCCCCATCAGAACCCCCGACAGAGAAGACGTTCTCTCAGAGGTGGAGGTTATAACGTGTTTGTAGTTGACACAACGGTGTTGTCCAACTTTGCAAAGACGAATTCGATGGACGTTCTCGGGAAAATTCTCGGTGAAACAGCGCTAACAACTCCCCACGTTGTTGAGGAATTTATGGTGGGAGTTAAACGAGGCAGGTATCCTCCAGTTGAAATCCCTCTACCCATCACAGAGCTCACTTCCGAGGAAGAAAGATTGTACAGACTCCTCCGCGCGAAGCTAGGAAAGGGAGAATCATCTTGCATAGCCGTCGCAAAACACAGGGGGTTAATTTTGCTCAGCGATGACTCCTCCGCGCGAAAGAAAGCGAGACTGCTCGGGGTCAAAGTGTCGGGGACGATAGGCCTTCTCGTGCTTGGAGTCAAGAAAGGCATTTTTAACGTTGGAAGAAGGCAATGAGTTGCTGGAGAAAATGATTGAAAAGGCTTCTACTCTCCCGTGAAAAGACTTGAAGAAGTTATGCCCGCTTTCTCACCTTGACGGCGACGCCCTTCTTCGTCTTAACCATCTCCTCCCCGCTCAGAACTGCCTTGCCAACACCCACAACCTTATCGTTGCGGACGACGCCGACTATGTCGTCTGGCCTTATTTTCTCGTCGGCCTCGTTCACACCGACCGCGAAGACATCGCCGCGCAGGTCGAAGTCAATCTTCACCCAGTAGGCTTTGAGCGAGTCGTAAATCCTCTGCATTCCGAAGGGCGTGACGCTTATGACGCCATCTCTGAAGGTTCCCGTCTGCTGGCCCCCAACGAAGAGGCGAAGCATTTTAGAGCCCTTGACGTGGCCGTTATCGGGAAGAACCGCCTCGCCAGCGCCGGCGCCAAAGTAGAAGTCGAAGACCTTCCGTATGTTCTCGAAGTAGCGGTATGTTCTGTCCTCTTTGCTTCCCTCGAGCTCGAACTCCTTCAGGGTCTCGGTGAGGGATTTCAAGCTTTCCTTGCTCGTCGTCCCGTTCTCAACGCGGGTGAAGACTATCTCCCTGCCCGAGAGCTCGCCCGCGAGCTTCGCTATCTCGACGTAGGCTTCATCGAGGTGCGCTACTATTGGAACGTCCTTCGGGTACTTATCGAGGGTCTTTGCCAAAAGCTCGGCCGCTGGCTTTATCTCCTCCTCGCTCCAGTGGCCGGTGACGACTATGTCGTACTTTGCCAGCCACTCCCACTCCCTCGGAACCACGCCGAAGGGAGAAGTGAGGATTAGCTCGTGAACCCTGGCCGTTCCAGAGCCCAGAGCTTCCTTCACGGCGCGCCGGTAGAGCGTGTGGCTCCTTGAGAAGGAGTAGGGCTTCTTGGCCGAGCAGGGAAAGAGGAGAACCAGCTCAGTGTTCTTTGGTGGGGTGAAGCGCTCGAGGACGCGGGAGTGCCAGCGCTTGACCTCGGGCCTCCTGATGGAGGCGTCGCTGATGAAATAGACCGTCTCCTTCTGAATCGGCGTGTACTTCTCGAGGTAATCGGCGTGCTCCAAATCCGCTATGCGAAGAATCCCCGCGTGGTACTGGGTGTAAAACAGGTTCTCCACGAGGTAGCGGAGCTTACCGCTCTCAAGGGCCTTCCTCACCAGGAGTATCGTCTCCCGAGCGAAGTCGAGGGAGTTCGGCTCCTTCCCCCAGAGGAACGGGCTGTACTGGGTGAAGCCCTTGCCCTCGAAGTCGTAGAGCTTGAGCGAGCGCGTGTCGAAGGCGTCAACGCCGAGGTAAACTGCTAACGGATAGAAGAACGGCTCCAAGTCTGCTATAATCATCAGGTTGGGGAACCTCTCGCGGAGCGCGCGGAGGATTTTAACGAAGTAGCGGTACTCCTTGACGAGGATTTTGGAGTTGCCAAGGTAAACCGCCTCGAAGTTGTACCGCTCGATTATCTTGAAGAAATCCTCGAGGTACTCGGTTCTCCTCAGGGCTGGAAGGTAGAAGGCGTTGAAGCCGTCATAGTTAACGCTCCAGAGCCTTCCAAGGGCCTTCTCGATGACTTCGGCGGGAGTGTAGAACCCGAGGGGAATTGAGGGAGCCAAGTTGAAGTCGTAGTCGCCAGGCTCGCTGGGGTGGAAGAAGGAGTTGAAGGGGGAGAGCGTGAAGTCTACCCCTGCCAAGGCGGGGGTCCTGAAAGAGTAGTCCCCTAAGCGAACTAACCCCAACCTTCCAGGCCCTTCGTGTTTGATGACTTCCATGGGCATCACACGAGGTTGTAGCGCTGGAGGAGCAGCAGCTCGTCGAGGGTGAGCTTCTCACCGCGCTTGAACTTCTCAAGGGCCTCAACTGCCCTCTCGAAGCTGGCGTCCTTCTTGGCGCGCATCTTCGCGACGAGCCTGTAAGCTATGAGCTCCTTGTGCTTCTCGTCGTACTCGCGAATCTTCCTCTCGATTTCCCTGAGCTCCCTCCTGACCTCCCTGACCTTCTCGCGGAGCTCGACGACCTTGGCGTGGTACTCGTCGGCCTCCTTCTTGACCTCGTCGGCCTTGTTGAAGGCCTGAATCATCTGCTCGTGGTACTGCTGGCTCTGGTTGGCGAGCTTCTGTATCTCAAGGCTTATGGCCTTCCTGGCCTTCTTGAGCTGGTCGACCTTCTTCCTCGTCTCGACGAGCTTCTTGTGGAACCTGTCGGCCTGCTGGATTATCTCAAGCTCGGTCGCGAGAACCTGTATCTGGTCGACTATCTGCTTCTCCCTCTCGGGAGTGATGTTCGGGTTGGTCTGGAGCTCCCACTCGAGCTTCTCTATCCTCTCCTGTATCTTCTCTGGAGGCATACGGAGTCTTCTGAGCTGGTTGTACTCGTCCCTCTTCGTCCTGTACTCAAGGATTTCCTGGTAGAGGAGGTCGAGCTTGGCGTTGATTTCCTCCCTGTTCTTCTTGAGCTCCTTTATCTTCTGGTTTATCTCATCCCTCTTCGCCTTGTACTCCCTGCCCTTCTGCCTCAACTGCTGGACTTCTTTGTTCTTCTCGTCCCTCTTCTGAATCCAGGTCTGGAGCTCCTTCTCGAGCTCATCAAGTTTGGCCCTTATCTCGTTTCTCTCCTTCTCAAGGGCCTCCAATTCTCTCTTGATTCTCTTAATCTCCTCTGGGTCCACTTTAACCGTTGGCATCTCTCTTACCCCTCTCCCATTTTTAGAACAGCTCTGTTCACTCCAAACATCTGGACTGAAAAATGAGAAAGCAAATAAAAACTTTTTGGCCGAAATCGAAAAGGAGTAAAAGGGAAGCAACTCACTTCGAGTTCTCAGCCTTCTGGGGATAGGGCATGAACTCCACCGTTCCCCTCTGCCTCATCGGTTGCTTGTAAAGCTCCATAAGGGCGTAAACTTCCTCTGGAACCTCAGTGCTGACGGGGAGACCCAGCTCTTTCGCCTGCTCGTAGGTAATTGGATAGTCGTGCGTCCACCTGCCTTCCGTCAGGATTTGCGCCAACTCCCTGGCCCTCTCCTCGCCGTACCTGTCCCTGAGGAGGTTGTAAACGAAGTCGCGAACCTGCTTTATGGCTTTTTCAGCCACGTCGGCAAGGATTAGCGTCTGGTCATCCACCTTGTCAACGCCCTTCTTCTCGACGGCCCTGACTATGCTCGGTCCCGGGTACTGGCCGAGCTGTGGGTCAACCGGGCCGAGAACCGCGTGCGGGTCCATTATTATCTTGTCCGCTGCGAGGGCTATAAGCGTTCCACCGCTCATGGCGTAGTGCGGGACTATCACGCGAGTCTCGGCAGGGTGGTCCTTGAGGGCCTTGGCTATCTGGGTCGCCGCGAGAACGAGTCCTCCAGGGGTGTGGATTATCAGGTCAATGGGCTTGTCCTTGGGGGCCATTCTGATAGCCCTGAGGATTTCCTCGCTGTCTTCCATGCTGATGAAGCGGTAGAAGGGTATTCCAAAGAGGCCGATGCTTTCTTGCCTGTGAATCATCGTTATTACCGTTGAGCCCCTCTTACGGGAAAGCTGTTGGAGGATTCTAGCCCTCGCTATCTGAAGGCTTCTGTACTGCATCTGAGGCCAGAGGAGCAGGTACAGGAAGAAGAGCCACCACAGGAGAGAGCCAAAAAAACCGCTTGCCGCGTCGCTCATGGTATCACCCAATAGAAAAGGAGAGAGAAGTATTTATAGGCTTTGGTTCAGCCCTTTACAACTTGGGTTCCGGTCTTCCCATCGAGGGCCTCAACGGCTCTATCGAGCGAGGCTATGATTCCTCTCTCGCCACCCCACTCGACGAACCTTATCACCGCCAGAACTTTTGGCCCCATGCTTCCCTTCTTGAAGTGGCCTTCCTCGTAGTACTTCCTCAACTCCCTGACGGTAACCCTCTCAAGCCACTTCTCGTTTGGCTTCCCGAAGTTAATCGCGGCGCCGTTGACGTCTGTGAGAATCATGAAGATATCAGCCTCGACTTCCTCCGCCAGCTTCTCCCCGGCCAAATCCTTGTCTATGACCGCCTCGACGCCCTTCAGCTTTCCATCCTCCTCCACAACGGGGACGCCACCACCTCCGCTGGCTATAACTATGAATCCCTTCTCCACGAGGTTCTGAATAACCGGGGCCTCAACGTGGTGCTTGGGGTCTGGGCTCGGTACGACGCGCCTCCAGCCCCTTCCGGCGTCCTCGATGACCACCCAGCCCTTCTCCTTCGCCAGCTTCTTCGCGGTTTTCTCGTCGTAGAAGGGGCCAACCGGCTTGGTTGGGTGCTGGAAGGCGGGATCGTTCTTGTCAACTACCGTCTGGGTCACTATCGTTGCCACCGGCCTCTCAATACCACGTTTTCTGAGCTCGTTGACGAGCGCCTGCTGAATCATGTATCCTATCTGTCCCTGGGTCATTGCCCCGGCAACGTCCATGGGCTGGGCGGGTATGCCGTGAACCTGCTGGCCAGCGTCCATGTGGAGAAGGAGCGCACCGACCTGGGGGCCGTTGCCATGAGTAATGACGACCTCATAACCCTTCTCGATAATATCGGCTATCTGCTTGGCAGTTCTCCTCACGTTCTCCATCTGCTCCTCGTATGTTCCCTTTTGGCCCCTCTGAAGGATTGCGTTACCGCCAAGGGCTATTACAACTCTCTTCACAACAGCCACCTCCATTGATAAATAATTCCAGGTCTGAGAATAAAAACGTTCGTTAGGTGCCAACGATGTTCATTTGAAAAAGGTTCGGCTCATTTATGATTTAGCTTACAAATGCAAAGAATAGTGGGAAAAGGACTTTCCTTCATAAATACCATTCCGAAAAGCTTCCAAGTCCGAGCCTCTCAAGCGTCCTCATGACGCCCAGCGCTATGCCCTCGACTTCTATCCCTCCGGGGAGCTTGTAGGCGTCGCCGACGACATAGATGTCCTCAACCGAGAATTCCTCAACTACCTGACCGCTCGCAACCCTGTTCACAGGGTTTCCGTCGAGGTAGGTCTGGATTAGCAGTATCTCTCCTTCCTCATCAAGGTTCGGGAAAATTCTGTAGATGTCCTCGATGCCCTTCCTCCGCTCGGCCTTAACGTTCCTGCTCTGAAGGGCGTGGTGGAGCATTATCAGGGTGTAGCCCTCTTTAGCCAGCTCAGGGCTGAGCGATGAGGGCTCGTTGTAGCCGTTTACCCTCTCGGTGTCGAGTGTGAAAACGACGGTGTTGCCTATCCTCTGGTTACCTTTCAGGGCGACGTTGTACTTTATCCCCTCACTGGGCTTGAGGGAATCCACCCGCTTGAGGTAGCCATGGTCGAAGTTATCCCTGCCGATCAGCTCGACCGTTTCCTTTATGCCGATGTTTGAAATCAGCACGTCGTAGAGGAACTCATCACCGTCTGCGGTGATTACTTTCTTTGAGTCTGCATCAACTTCAACGGCCTTCTTCCTCGTGAGTATCTTCCCGCCGTTTTCCGCCACTATCCTTGCGAGCTCTCCGGTCAGGGCCTTACAGCCACCCTTAACAAGGCCAGGTCCGCCCCATTTCAGGGTGGCCTTGATCTCCTTCGCCAGCTCAAGCGCGGGAACGTCTAAGACGCTGTCGGCCCAGCCGAGGAAGCTTTTGATGAAAAGGTCAGCGAACTCGTTGTCGCCTATCTTCTCCCGAATCCACTCGCGGCCGCTCATCTCTGGGTCGTCCACCGGCAGCTTCCCGCGCCTTATGTCAAGGAGAAGCTTTGTGGCCTTCGCCTTCTCGGTAAAGCTCAGATACTTCCAGCCCTCGCGGTAGTGGAAGGTCTTCCCCTCGTAGAATATCATACCCTTGGGATTAGAGTTCACTATCCGGACGTTGGCACCGAGGAGCTTGAGGAGGTGAGCAAGAGGGCCGTCCTCTCCGTGGGGTAGCATGTGGAACGCTCCAGTGGAGAGACCGAAGCCCTTGTAGTCCAAATTTGTAAAGCGGCCGCCGATGTAGGGTGCCTTTTCAAGAATAGTGACTTCATGGCCATTTTTAGCGAGAAATGAAGCCGTTAGAAGACCCCCAATTCCAGAGCCTATCACAACTGCCCTCATTTTTTCCCACCTGAAAAGGCTGAGGGAAAGGGGAAATATAAGGGTTGTTCCTAAAAGGAAGAAAAATTCAGAGCCTCCACTCAACTCCAAGAATCTCGCTGTAAGCTTCCAAAACCCTGCTCAGGTACTCCTTGGCGGTGCCCACCTTGTCCTCCTTGAACTTCCTGGCCCAGTTCTCATTGCCGAACTCCTCGCTTCCGGCTGCAACGAGGTCTATGACGCGCATGCTGTCCCAGAAAGCCGGGGTGTAGCCGGCTTTCCTCGCGTACTCGATGAGCCTCTTGAGCTGCTTCCTTGCGTGCTCTTCCATGTCAACGTTCTCGCCGTAGGCGTCCATGAACAGGGCCTTGAGCACGGGCTTCATCCAGCCCCTGTGGAAGCGGCACCAGCCGACGTTGTCGTACCAGAACTCCCAGAGGGCGCTGGCTATTATCTTCTGGGCGAGCTCCTCAGGCTCAAGGAAGACGCCGAACTGGTAGAACGTCCAGTAGCGGCCCTGGATTGGGAGCGGGATGTAGTTGCCTATCGCCCAGTACATCGTCGGAGTCATCTCACCGTCCTCGCCGAGCGGGGTGAAGACGGCGTAGTCCTTGAAGCTCTCGCCGTAGCTCAGCCTGTCCTTGAACTTCTCGTCGAAGATTACGCTCGCCTTCCTCTTGCCGAGGCCTATTATCTTGGCAATCTCGTTCTCGGCGAAGGCAACTCTGTGGGCCAGCTCTGCAACGAGCTTCGCGTTGACCTCGCTCGCCTCGACCGGGCGCTCGATGAGTGCCTCCTTCGTGAACTCCGGCTTGCCGCTTATGCCGACCTCTTCGGGCTTGAGCAGACCGCGGTGGACGAGCTCAAGAACCCACGCGGCGGTTCCACCGAACTCTATCGCGTCGAAACCCATGGCGTCAACAGCGTGGACGCTTATGTCGCTGGCGCGGAGGCTTATACTTCCGCTGAGCGGACCGTTGGCCTCGTAGGGCTCGTACTCGACGTGGTGGCCGCGGCGGTACTTCTTGCAGACCACCGGACACGGCTCACCGCAGGTCGTCCAGTTCTTCGGCTTTATGGCCTCCTCGTTGAAGGGCTCCCAGTAGTGCTTCATTATGTTCTCGTGAATCCTTATGCGCTCCTCCTTCGGAATGTAGGGCATCTGCCAGTTGAGTACCGGAACGAAGTCTCCCTCGGCCGGGTAGTTGCCTCCAAAGGTTCCGCCGGTGTTGAGCTTGGGGTTGAAGCGGTACTTGGTGGTCTTTTCACTTATAATCTCGTTGTAAGGCTTCTTGTGCACGCCCTCAACTATGCCCTTCGCCGTCCTGAAGTTCGAGATGTCCTCGCCAGGGAACTTCCTCTTCCTCGGCTTTCCGCCGAAGATTATACCCACGACGTTGTGCGCCCTGAGCAGGACGCTTCCAGAGCCACCTCTCGCGGCCCAGTCCTCGCTACCAACGAGGCGCTTGCCCTTCCTCAACGCCTGAGAGAATATCGCACCGTAGTTGGTGTTGAGGGCAGAAGGACCAACGACCGCTATTCTGTACTCGAATTCGAAGCGCCCCCCGAACGTGTCTATGAGGTACTGGGTAAGGGCATAGACGCCTTCCTCGCCCTTGTAGCCCCTCCATATCTCGATGACTTTTTCAAGCTCAATCTCGTGGAGCTCGACCCTAACGTTCTCGCCGTCGTTGTAGAGGAGAACCACAACGGGCTTCTCGGCCTTGCCCTCAAAGGTCACGAAGTCAACGCCGACGTTCTTGAAGGCGTAGGCGGCACCACCCATCGCCGAGGGGAAGAGAGTCCCGTAGAGCGGTGAGCGGAAGAAGAACATGAGCCTGTGTGCACCAGGGAGGGCCGAACCCGAGAACGGCCCCATCCCCATTATCATGACGTTTTTCGGGTCGTATGGGTCAATGGAGTGAGTCTCAAGAGCCTCGTGGAGCTCAAGACCGTAATCTATGACACCGTAAATGCCATCTTTCTCGATTTCCTCACTTTCAACCCTTCTCTCGTCCAGCTTGAGTCGGAGAACCGTGAACTTCATGGTCTCACCCCTTTGTATCACTCTAAGTGTTAGCTAAGGTTCGAACGTATTTAAGTTTTTCCTGTTGCGCTGAAGGCATGGAGAAGATGAACAGAACTGAGCATTAGATAGCGCGAAAAGGAAATCGAAGAAGGAAGAGAATCGAGGGAATCACTCGATGTCCTCGAAGCGCTCCTCAAGCCTCTTCAGCACGCCCGGCAGGGTGGTGTACTCCATGTCCTCGAGCGGAAGCCTGTGGGGTTCGAACGGGCCGTGTCTGCGCATGTACTCGGTAATCTCAAGGGCCTTCTGCCTGGCGTAGTCGTAGGCCGGGTCGTCGAAGAGGTCAACAGGACCGACGAGCTTTCCTTCTGGGCTTATCTGCCAGCCGAGCGCGACAACCCTCGGCGGGCCATCGAACCTGGTCGGGTTGGCGTAGTTCATCGGAACTGGCATTATCGGGCCGTTGTGGCTTCCCCTCATCCATCCGCTGACGAGGTGCGGGAAGGCAAAGGGCTCGAGGACCTCTCCGAGGGCCGGAAGTCCGCTCTGAGCCCTGACGATGGCGACCGGGTCGTCCTTACCGACGTATTCTCCAGCAATCTCGTAGAGCTTCTCGGTGCTGACAACAGCCACTGGCTCGTCCTTCGGAATTGGGTGGCCCTCCTTCGGGTAAACGCGCTTGATGACGTAGCGACTCTTGGCGCCGATGAGTGCGAGAAGGTCGTAGACCTCCTCAGGGGTGTTGAGTATTACGCGCTTGTGCTTGAGGATGTCCCAGACCTCGAAGCGGAAGCCCATGTGCATCTTAGGGTCGATGACGAGGCCCGCGGTGTTGAACGGGTCGGCGAACATCCTGAATATCGGCAGGTTGAAGGCTCCAGGTTCGGTCTTGTCCATGTGGAAGGTCACTATCGGCTCGCTCTTCCTCAGCGTTATCTCCATCTCGGCAACGCCGGGGCCCATTCCGCGGACGTTTCCGCTGAAGGCGTCCTTGAGAAGGTCCTGCCCGGCACCGTAGAGTCCGAGCTCCTTGGCGACCTTGGTTGCCTCCTCGAAGGCCTTCCAGGCAAGTCCGTGAACGTCGGGGCTGTCAACGCCCTTCTTGTGGGTCATGATGAGCTGAAGGTCATCGCCCGCGTAGGCCACGTAGAAGTCGATTATCGTCCCTTCCTCCTTGGCCTTGGCAAGAACTTCCTCCGCGGTTTCTATCAGCTGCGGGTGCACCCTGGAGTGCCCCGGCCAGCCTCCTATGTCGGCCTTAATTACGCTAATCGTTATCTTTTCTCCAACGGCCATGGCAACCACCCGACGAGAATAGGGAGTTTTATACTTATAAAACGTTAATATCACCGTAAATGATACGGGAAGCCTAAAAGGAGAGAAGTCACTCGCAGATGTCGGTCCAGCCGAACTGCTCCTTGACGACCTTGATGAGGTTCTTAAGCTCGTCCTTCTTGATGTTGACGCTCGAGCTCGCGCCGACGAGGGCTATGATGCCGTGGACCTCTTCCTGGAGCTGTATAACGTCGTCATGAACTTTGACAACCCTGAGTTCCCTCCTGGCGGTCTCGTCCTCCCCAATCCTGAACTTGTCCTTTCCGATAACGATTGGCTCTTCCATCGCCACCACCTCGGTAGATTTTTGTGTGTCAAGGTTAATAAAACTTCCGGGAGCAAAGTTTATAAACCCGGGACGGTTAAGGTTGAGACGGACGGGGGCGTGGTGTAGCCTGGTCCATCATCGCGGGCTCCAGAGGTATGAGGACTTGCGGGTTTGCTGATTGGGGATGAGCCTTTGGAGCTCTGACCCGGAGAAACCCGCGGACCGGGGTTCAAATCCCCGCGCCCCCACCATTGAAACTTTGCTGGGCAAAGTTTCATCAAAGTTCGTGATTCCCTTTTGAGTTGCTATTCTTTGAGTGGATTTCTCTGATTGTTCTTGGGGAAAGATGAATTTCTCTTAGGGCGTCTTTTAGCGGGGGGTTCAAGTGTTTTGCGCTCCGAAGGAGCACGGTTTAAGTAGAACCCGCGTGAAAGAGGGTGTATCTTTAAAAAATTCAACCTTCAGGAGCCAGTTTAGAGTTTAAAATCCCTTGATGAAGATGCCTTAAATAGGAATCACGAGCTTTTGGTGAAGCTTTTCCTAAAAGCTTCCTGCGCAAGCGCTGGCGGAGGATTGGGTGTTTTTCTAAGAATTGGTTAAGTTTTGAATGGGTTTTTTTACTTAACTTGCCCTTGGGTGGGTGTTTCACTCTAAAAAAGCGCCTAGAGGGTGCTGAAAGCAAAGTTGAAACTGTTTGTAGGTTGTATCTAGAAGTAAATCCTTTATAAAGTTGTTTTTAGGTAGTGCACGACTATTCTTTGCCCTTTTGGAAAGAAGGGTGTTCATTTCGCCAGCCTTTCTCAAAGGCTGTAGGCAAAGTTTCTTTGGTCAAACTTTTTCCAAAGCTTGCTTGTGAGTGTTTTACTCTCCAAAGGCGCCCAAAAGGGCGTCAATGAAAGTGAATAAAATCTGGCTCCATTCGAGCCTTGGACGAGGGGGCTACAAGCGTTTGGGGAGCTTCACTCCTCACTTGCTGAGCATCTTCTCGAGTTCCTCAACTGGCTTTAGTTCTGAGACCAACATGTTAAAGGTCTTCTCGTCGAGAGCTTCCCGCTCTATTGAGACGAGCAGGATTCCCCTGTTAAGAGTCGCAAGGTCCCTCAGGCTGGCTATGAACTTCAAAACGCTTTCGGGTTTATTTTCAAGCAGAAGGTACTCAACGCAGTCTAGAAGAATGACCTTGTCTAGATTGGTGGATTCAAGGAACGCTTTGAGATTCTCAAGTAGGTATGGAAGTCTGGTAGGGTCTACGGCCTCGTCGTGTTTGACCTTTGAGACCCAGAGAACCGGGATGATTTTGAGCCCTAGTCTTGACCTAAAGACCTCAGGGGGGTCTCTTGTGACGGCAATTCCCGGAAGGTGCCTGTGTTTTGTTAGCTCAACGAATAGCCTTTCGGTTGCTTCACTCCTTCCCCAATACGCACCGTACGCTATTTCTTGACTTGGCTCTGTTGCTATGGGGACGATGACGTATTGCCCCCTAGCAAAGGGCAAGTAAAGCATTACTGAGGAAAGGAATAGCAGAAGGGCGCCGATTGTCAGGAGAATTGACCGTATGATTACATATGTCTCGTTACCGTAAAGAACTGAGGTTCGAAGGAGCACCCCTATGAACTCGGCAATGACAACGAGAAAAAAGGCGCCGATGAGCAGATTAAAAACCCTGGTGAAGTAGCTAACTCGGAGATTCCTCTTAACGTTTTTTTCAATCGTGAGCAGCATGATGACTATAGCGAGCGATAGTAGGAGCACGGTCAAATCCCTAAGGAAATAACCCATCGAAAGTACGTGAGGCATGTATGTACATTGATGCTCAGGTTTTTAACGGTTTCGTGGGGTTTTTAAAGGGATGGCCGATTTATCCATGGTGGTTCCAATGTCATGGAAGGAGAAGCTTGGTTTGGTTCACATTTACACAGGGAACGGGAAGGGAAAAACTACCGCCGCGTTCGGTCTTGCCGTTAGAATGCTCGGCTCCGGCGGAAATGTCGCGATAGTTCAGTTCATGAAGGCTCCGAAGGTTTACGGCGAGCAGAAAAAGATTGAAGAGTGTGGAGCACTCATGGAGTCCTTCGGCCTGCCGAAGTTCGTTCACGGAAAGCCGACTGAGGAGGATATCGAGGCGGCAAAAAAAGCCCTCGCGAGGGCGAGGGAGCTCGTTTCAAGCGGGGAGTGGGATTTGGTGATACTCGACGAAATCTGCGTTGCCCTCGGCTTCAACATGCTGGACGTCGAGGAGGTCAAGGAGCTCATAAAGAGCAAGGCCCCGAACACCGAGCTCGTTCTAACCGGTCGCTACTGTCCTGAGGAGCTCTTTGAGCTGGCTGACTACGTCACGGAGATGAGGGAGGTGAAGCACCCGTATCAGAAGGGAATCCTCGCCAGGAGGGGCGTTGAATACTGAAGTCCACTTCAAGAACCGAAAAGCTTTTTAGTTAGGAAAGCTTAAGATAAGCCGGGGAGATTTTAGTAACAATTTTTTAGGATAATCGAAAGGGGGTGATAGAATGAGCGAGCTGATTCAGCAGATTGTGCAGGTTCTCAAGGAGCAGGTCGTTCAGGACACCGTTGTTCCCAGGAACATAAGGCGCGCCGCCGAGCAGGCGATTGAGGTTCTCCTCGACGAGAGCAAGGAGCCCGCGGTTAGGGCTGCCGATGCCATAGCCATTCTCGAGGAGATTAGCGAGGACCCGAACATGCCCATGCACACGAGGACCATCATATGGGAGGTTCTTGGTGCCCTCGAGCAGGTTAAGTGAGCCTTTGATTTTTCCGCTCATTTCCTGCTCAGGTACCACAGCTTGGCGCTCTCCTCGACCAGCTCCGCCTTGTAAAAAGCTTCCCTCAGGCTTTTTCCGACGGTCACGATTCCGTGCTTCTCCATCAGAACCGCGTCAGCTTCTTTCAAGGCCTCTGCCGTGACCTCCGCGAGCTCCTCGGTTCCCGCTGGTCTGAACGGCGCTATCGGGATTCTCCTGAGGTAGAGCTCGGCCTCGGGCGTTATTATCGGCAGTTCTCCTTCGAGGAGAGTAGAGGCAACTATCGAGTAAGGCGGGTGAAGGTGGGCTATTGCCTTAACGTCTGGCCTCGCTCTGTAAACGGCCAGATGAAGCCTGTACTCGGAGGAGGGTCTAACGCCCGAGAGCTGATTTCCGCTGAGGTCTATCACGGCGACCTGCTCCTCGGTCATCTCGTCCATAACCGCTCCGGTCGCCTTTATGAACACCAAATTTCCGACGCGGACGCTCAGGTTCCCGCCGAAAGCTGCAGTTAAACCGCGCTCGTGGGCTTTCCTCGAGTAGAGGACGAGCTGGCGTTTTGCTATTCGGCTCATGGAAATCACCTCACCTTAACCCCGTAACCGCAGTCCAGACAGAGGGCCTTCTTACCGCGCCACGCGAGTTCACCGCCGCAGAGGGGGCACGTGTCGAGGTTTCCGGCCTCTTTCCAGCGCTCG
>NZ_JAMOQU010000067.1 GCF_027063845.1 Thermococcus sp. | reverse complement strand
AAGAAGTACGGAATCAGGGACGGCCTCACGGGACTCGTGGGGGAGTCGGCTTTCGTCAGACGCAAGGGCTTCTCGCTCACGCACCACGCCATGTTGCGGGCGAGCATGAAAATCGTCGAGGCCTTCCTTGCGGAGGGCCTTCCGGCGGTTTCCGTCTCGAGCTCCTCCGTTTTCCTCATGGACTCCAACAGGGTCGCCTACGGGGACGTCGAGCCGATAAGGAAGCTCATCGAGAACGGCTTCATTCCGAGCCTCTTCGGCGACGTGGCAGTTGACCTCAAGCAGGGAATAGACATACTCTCCGGCGACCAGATAGTTACCTACCTGACGAAGCTCTTCAGGCCGAGGAAGGTTATCTTTCTGATGAACGTTGACGGAATCTACGATGGAAAACCTGGCGAGGGGACGCTCCTCTTTGAGATACCAGCCGACAGGATTGACGCCCTCATACAGCGCCTGGAGCGGGAAGCGAAAGCCTCAGGAGAGGGCGACGTGACGGGCGGGATAATAAACAAGCTGAGGGAAGCGAAGGAGATAGCCCGCTTTTCGGAGGTCTGGTTCGTCAACGGGCTCGTTCCGGGCAGGCTGAGCGGGGCAATCAGGGGAGACGGTTTCGGCACGAGGATTGTACCTTAGCTAGGGCGAAATCTTTTTATTTTCTTCAACATTAACAACTTTGATAACCATGTTGCGTAAGATATTGGTTTTTGTGGTGCTCTTCATCATCACCCTCTGGGGGCTTCAGAAGGCATCTTCCAGTGGCTATCTGAGCGCTTTCGATGCATCTCCCGGGGACCTGAACCTAAGCGTTCAGTCTGAGGACAACACCGTTATTGTTAAATGGGAGCTCCGGGGTGGGAGCATCGTTAGAGCTCTCGCCGGAGGAAGGGATGCGGTTATTCTGGTTTATCCTGGCTGGGTGGAGAACAACGATTCGTGGCTTGTGCTGGGCGATGTCAGAAACCTGTCCGTGACATGGAGCGATGGAAACCCGAGGAACCTCACCGTTATCTACTACCCGTTCCAAGTCTTGGCTTCCAACGGGAGCGCTCTGGCCAAATTGAGGGTCTTTGCAGTTCCCGTCGGCTTCCCATCAACGGTTCAGTCTGGAAAAATCGAATTTAACCTGGTAACCTACTACGGAACCTGCAACAACGTTACCCTCCATGTGATTTACTTCCACAGCACGGGTAAAGGGGACTACCGGGACCTCGTGCTCCCCCTCTCGGTTGATTTTGGCGAGAGGTTTCCTATACTTCCCGGTTTCAGGTCGAGGTTTAACTTCACAATCGGGGCATCTAAAATGCCGAACTTCCTCACCTCGGCCGTGAACGCCCATTATCTCGGCAACTGGATTGAGAACCCGAAAGGCTGGCTGGTTGTGAAAACCGTGAATGTTACCGTCTGCCCACCCAAAACCTCTTAACTTTTTCCGCCTTCTCTTCCCCGGTGGTCGTGATGGAGGCTTTTGGTAAGGAAGAGCTCACTATCATCAGGAAGTTCGAGCACATAGAGCACTGCCTAAAGCGTAACGTGCAGGCCCATGTGAGCAACGGTTTTGAGGATGTGCACTTCGTCCACATGAGCCTGCCCGAGATTGACAAGGACGAGATTGATTTGAGTGTTGAGTTCCTCGGGAGGCGCTTTGACTACCCGATTTTCATAGCGGGAATGACAGGTGGAACTAAGGGCTCCCAGCTGGCTGGAAGGATAAACAAGACCCTCGCGAAGGCCGCGCAGGAGCTCAACATACCGATGGGCGTCGGCAGTCAGAGGGCGATGATAAGGAAGCCTGAAACCTGGGAGAGCTACTACGTAAGAGATGTCGCTCCAGACGTTTTCCTCGTCGGCAACCTCGGCGCTCCCCAGTTCTCTGAAACAATACCCGAACGCTACGGCATCGAAGAGGCGTTAAAGGCCGTCGAGACGATTCAGGCCGATGCCCTTGCCATACACATGAACCCTCTGCAGGAGAGCGTTCAGCCCGAGGGGGACACGCAGTACAGGGGCGTTCTGAAGGCTCTGGCGGAGCTCAAGGCCGAGTTCCCATACCCGATTATAGCGAAGGAGACCGGCGCCGGAGTTTCAATGGAAGTCGCAGTAAGGCTTGAGAGCATCGGGATAGACGCAGTAGACGTCGGCGGCCTCGGCGGGACGAGCTGGAGTGCGGTCGAGTATTACCGCGCAAAGGATGAAATGGGACGGGACCTTGCCCTCCGCTTCTGGGACTGGGGCATAAAGACCGCGATAAGCGTCGCCGAAGTCCGCTATGCCACAGACCTACCGATAATAGCCACTGGCGGAATGCGCGACGGGATAACGATGGCCAAAGCTCTCGCAATGGGAGCTACCTTCGCGGGAGTGGCCCTGCCCCTCCTAAAGCCAGCTGTAAAGGGCGACGTCGAGGGCGTCATCAAAATCCTGAGGCGCTACATCGAGGAGATAAGGAACGCGATGTTCCTCGTGGGGGCGAGAAACGTCGAGGAGCTGAGAAGGGTTCCGCTCGTTATCACGGGCTTCACGAGGGAGTGGCTTGAGCAGAGGATTGACCTTCCCAGCTATCTGCGCGCCCGGTGAGAACGGTGAGGCGTCTCCTTTTTCGTGTCTTTTCATTTCTGGAGGGGTTTCTCATAGTGCTAACTCCTCTGACTGCGGTTGCCGGCATAATCCTTTCCTTTTTAGCCTCGCTGTTCAGGGTCTGGAAACCAGGAAAAGACGGGCCGGCTTTTCTGCTCGGAGCCGTGTCGGGCTCGGCCGTTGCCATCTCGCTCTGGGGAAGGAACTGGTTCTCACTCTGGGGCTCTCTGGGGCTGATTCCTCTGGCCTTCGTCCTGGCGGTTTTTACCGGGTCGGTGCTCTCGCTGAAGTCACCGAGGTGATGCACACCTTTTTAAACCCTCGTTCAGAGTAATGCCCAACGCAGCCCCGCGCCTCAGGAGGGGCCCGGGGCGGGAGGATGATTGAGATGATAAAGGTCTACACAATCAGCGGTTACGAGGAAGTCGGAAAGAACATGACGGCCGTTGGCTACTCCGACGGCAGAAGGGAAGAGGTAGTGATAATCGACATGGGCATCATGCTCGACCGCGTCATGATTCACGAGGACACGAGCATCCAGAAGTTTTCCGACAAGGAGCTCCAGAAGCTCGGCGCGATTCCCGACGACAGGATTCTCTGGAAGAGCCGGAACAAGAAGGTCGTCGCGATAGCCCTCACTCACGGCCACCTCGACCATATCGGCGCGATAGCCAAGCTCGCCCCGCACTACCCCGACACGCCCGTCTACGGGACGCCCTATACGATTAAGCTCGCCAAGGGAGAGGTCAAGAGCGAGGAGTACTTTGAGGTCAAGAACCCGATGTACGAGACCGAGTTCGGGGAGATAGTCCAGGTAAGCGAGAACATCGCGATAGAGTTCATCCGAATCACCCACTCGATTCCACAGGCGGCCATGGTGGCCATCCATACCCCCGACGGGATAGTCCTCCACACCGGCGACTTCAAGTTCGACAACAACAACCCGCTCGGAGAGAGGCCCGATTACAAGCGCCTCAAGGAGCTCGGAAAGGAGGGCGTCAAAGTTCTTATCGCCGAATCCACGCGCGTCGCGGAGCCGACGAAGACGCCGAGCGAGGCCGTAGCTCAAATGCTCCTCGAGGACTTCTTCCTCTACGAGGGCATGGACGAGAAGGGATTGATAGTGACTACCTTCGCGAGTCACATCTTTCGCCTCCAGGAGCTAATATGGATAGCCAACAAGATGGGCAGACAGGCCGTTTTGGTTGGCCGCTCCCTCGCGAAGTACACTGGCATAGCGAAACAGCTGGGCCTCATAAAGATGAAGGGGGCAAGAGCCGTCAGGAGCCCCAACGCCGTGAGAAAAGTCCTCAAGGAGGTCTCTCAGGCTAGGGAGAACTACCTGCTCATCGTTACGGGCCATCAGGGTGAGCCCGGAGCCGTTCTCACCAGAATGGCAGACGGCGAGCTCTACGACATCGGCAAGGACGACACCGTCGTCTTTTCAGCTGGAACTATACCGAATCCGCTCAACTACGCCCAGCGCTACAAGCTCGAAACGAAGCTCAGGATGCGCGGTGTCAGAATGATTAAGGACCTCCACGTTTCCGGCCACGCGAGCAGGGAAGACCACCGCTACTTGATAAGGATGCTCAACCCAGAGAACATCGTCCCGGCCCACGGCGAGTTCAGGATGCTCACCCACTACGCCGAGCTGGCCGAGGAAGAGGGCTATATGATTGGAAAGGACGTCTTCGTGTCGAGGAACGGCTACGTTGTCGAGATTCCCTGATTATTTCCCCTTTACCACTGGGGTTATAGCAAAACTCATAAAGGTTTAACCTTTTTCTCCTTTGATTGCTTTCATCGCTCACGGGGTGGTAGCATGGGAAAATATGACGAACTCTTCAGCAGGGTTAAAACCATGGTGAAGGCCGTTGACGAGAAAATCTTCGAGCTCATCCCCGAGAGGGAGCCCAAAAACCTCTACGACGCGGCAAGGCATTACCCGCTCGCCGGGGGAAAAAGGGTTCGCCCCTTCGTCGTTCTCCGGGCAACGGAGGCCGTTGGCGGTGACCCCGAGAAGGCGCTCTATCCAGCGGCCGCTGTGGAATTCATTCACAACTACTCCCTCGTCCACGACGACATAATGGACATGGACGAGTTAAGGCGCGGAAGGCCGACAGTCCACAAGGTCTGGGGCGTCAACATGGCCATCTTAGCTGGCGATTTGCTCTTCAGCAAGGCCTTCGAAGCGGTAGCCCGGGCTGAGGTAAGCTCCGAGAAGAAGGCAAGAATCCTTGAGGTTCTCGTAAAGACCTCCAACGAGCTCTGCGAGGGCCAGGCGCTCGACATAGAGTTCGAGACGAGGGACGAGGTAACGGTTGACGAGTACCTCAGGATGATTAGCGGAAAGACAGGGGCGCTCTTCGACGGCTCGGCAACGATAGGTGCAATCGTCGGGACTGACAACGAGGAGTACATCCAGGCGCTCTCAAAATGGGGAAGGAACATTGGGATTGCCTTCCAGATATGGGACGACGTGCTCGATTTGATTGCCGACGAGGATAAGCTTGGAAAGCCCGTCGGGAGCGACATAAGGAAGGGCAAGAAGACGCTCATAGTCAGCCACTTCTTCCAGCACGCGAACGAGGAGGACAAGGCCGAGTTCCTGAAGGTCTTTGGAAAATACGCGGGAGACGCCAAGGAGGACGCTCTCATCCGCGACGAGAAGGTCAAGGAGGAAGTTGCCAGAGCCATCGAGCTCCTCAGGAAGTACGGTAGCATCGACTACGCCGCTCAGTACGCCAAGAACCTCGTGAAGGAAGCCAACGAGGCGTTAAAGGTTCTCCCCGAGAGTGAGGCGCGGAAAGACCTTGAGCTCCTTGCCGAGTTCCTGGTGGAGAGGGAGTTCTGATGGGAGAGTCCCGGCTCTCCGATTATTTCTCTGACTTCCTTATCTTCTCTCTTCTGCTTCTCATAAGTTCCGCCTTCACGGTTCCATGGGTTGAAGTTTCGGTAAGCTCGCTCTGGGATTTTGTCTACTACCTCGTCCTCCCCTGGGTCGTCGTAATACCTTTCCACGAGGGCCTTCACGCGCTCGTTGCCAAGCTCTTCGGTGCGGGGATGAGGTTCGGCGTCACGACCTTTGAAAAGCTCGTTATCGCGCCCTACACCGCGGTTGAAACACCTCTAACTGCGAGACGCTCTATTGCAGTTACCCTTGCGCCGCTTTCCTTATCTCTCATATTGCTCGCCCTCGCGTGGCTACTCCGCTCCGACTTCTGGGCCCTCGTTTACATCTTCAACACCGCGGGAATGGCAGGGGACTTCATCGTTACCCTCGCGTTCCTCGGACTTCCCCCAGATGCTGAGGTCTTTGACCGCGGCGAGGCGCTCGTTTCTAACTCGGGCACGCTGGAGCCCTATCCTCGGTGGTTTTCAAAGGCCCTCAAGGTTGTCTTCCTTGCGGTACTGCTCGTAGTCATCGCCCGCGCCCGGGTCGAGGTCGTTGTCGAGAACAGTCCGTAGACACTTTTAAATAGATGAATATTCATACTTCGCTTGGTGGGGGATATGCGCGACGTCCAGAAAGTTGCAGAATTGTCCTTTTTGATAGTGCTCCTGTCGTTTTTGGCAGGCTTCCTCCTCGGGATTGATGCTGGGGGGCTCCTTCCGCTTGCACTCTACTTAACAGGACTCCTGCTGGGCTCACTTTTTGTTGCATTCGTTGCCTTCAGGCTCGGCGTTGGGCCGAGAGAGCTCGCAAAGACTTCTCTAATTGCGGTTCCGGTCGTTCTCGCTGCCGTGTTGGGGCTAATAAGGCTCGTGGCTTCCTTCGTTGAAGCGTCGGCATCTGGCCCCACCGA
>NZ_JAMOQU010000066.1 GCF_027063845.1 Thermococcus sp. | reverse complement strand
AGGAGGATATGGGAAGGGGCCGCAATGATTAGAACCAAGGGCGAGGCAGGAACAGGAAACATCGTCGAGGCCGTCAGGCACGTTCGCCTCGTTGCGGAGGGAATAAGGCAGATTCAGGCCATGACCGATGAGCAGGTCTACGGCGTTGCCGAAAAGTTCGCCGAGCCCTATCTCAGGCTCGCCCTCAACGTCAAGGAGATAGCCGGGCTTCCGGCAAGGGTTCTCGAGAACGAGCCGATTTACGGACACTACACCTACCGCGAGATAGTTGACGGCCTTTACAAGGTTCTCCTTGAGATAAAGAAGCTCGGTCGCCTTCCGGTCGTTAACTTCGCGGCCGGCGGAGTCGCCACCCCTGCAGATGCCGCCCTCATGATGCAGATGGGCATGGACGGCGTCTTCGTCGGCTCCGGAATCTTCAAGAGCTCCAACCCGCCGAAGATGGCGAGGGCAATAGTCGAGGCCGTCAACCACTGGGACGAGCCCGACGTTCTTGTTGAGATAAGCAAGGAAATCGGCGAGCCGATGCGCGGTCAGGACATTGAGGAGCTTGAGGTTAGGCTTGAGGAGAGGGGCGTCTGAGCCCTTTTCCACTCTTTTGGAGGGGTTGAAATGGTCAAGGTAGGGGTTATAGGCCTTCAGGGCGACGTCAGCGAGCACATCGAGGCGAGCAAAAGGGCCCTTGAGAACCTCGGCGTCACCGGCGAGGTAATCTGGCTCAGAAAGCCGGAACAGCTTGAAGGAATATCGGCAATCATAATTCCCGGCGGGGAGAGCACGACGATATCGAGGCTCATGGTCAAGAACGGCCTCCTCGAGCCCGTTAAAAAGCTCGGCGAAGAGGGGCTTCCGATTATGGGCACCTGCGCCGGTCTTATAATGCTCTCCAAAGACGTCATCGGGGCAACGCCGGAGCAGAGGTTCCTCGAGCTCCTCGACGCTAAAGTGAACAGAAACGCCTACGGCAGGCAGGTGGACAGCTTCGAGGCTCCGATAAAGCTTGCCTTCAGCGACGAGCCGTTTCCGGGAGTTTTCATACGCGCCCCGAGGATAGTGGAGCTCCTCAGCGATAAGGTGAAGCCTATCGCGTGGCTCGGCGACAGGGTTGTTGGCGTCGAGCAGGACAACCTCATCGGCCTCGAGTTCCATCCCGAGCTGACGGACGACACGAGGGTTCACGAGTACTTCCTGAAAAAGGCGCTTTGACTTTTGATAAATTTTCGTTAATTTTGGCCATAAAGCTTTTTAATTTTAGCGTTTTCTTGCCAATACGGTGGTAGCGTGAAGACGGTCATGTGCCCCTTCTGTGGTTTTGGGTGCAGGCTTCTCGTTGACGAGAAGAGCATGAGGGTCAAGCCCTACCCAGGGGAACCAAACCGAGGAAAGCTCTGCCCCAAGGGCCTCTACTCGCTCGAGTTCGTCCGCTCCCCGGGAAGGCTGAAGAGGCCCCTCAAGAGGGTTGGTTCTGCAATGGTTCCAATCAGCTGGGGGGTCGCGATAGAGGAAATAGCTAACAGACTGTTCGAGATAAGGGAGCTCTACGGTCCCGACGCGGTGGCGTTCATAGCGTCTTCGAAAATCAGCAACGAGGAGAACTACCTCCTCCAGAAGATTGCACGCCTGTTCGGCACGAACAACATAGACAACTGCGCAAGGCTGTGCCACGAAGCGAGCGTTCACGCTCTTAAGCTCGCCGTCGGAACCGGCGCGCAGACGAACCCCTATGAGGACATCGAGCGCTTTAACGCCGTCCTGATATGGGGGTACAACCCAGCCGAGACACATCCAGTCGTCATGGACTACATCCTGAAGGCCAAACGAAGGGGGGCTAAAATAATCGTCGTGGACGTCAGGGAAACGCGGACGATGGCCTTTGCAGATTACAGGCTCGTCATAAAGCCCGGGACAGACATAGTCCTGGCCAACGCAATTGCCCACGTTATAATCTGGGAGGAACTCTACGACGAGGAGTTCGTGAAGGGTCGGACGGTTGGCTTCTCTGAAGTCAGGATGGCGGTTATGAAGTACACACCTGAGTACGCGGAGAGCGTAACTGGAATTCCAGCGGAGACGATACGGGAGGTCGCGAGGACCTTTGCATTGGCCGAAAGCGGGGCCATAATGTGGGGAATGGGTCTAACCCAGCACGTCTCCGGCGTTGAGAACGTTCTGGCGGTGATAAACCTTGCACTGCTCCTCGGCTACATCGGGGAAAAGGGCGGCCTCTACCCTATGCGCGGGCAGAACAACGTCCAGGGAGCGGCATATATGGGCGCGCTGAGCGAGTTCCTGCCTGGCTACGTCCCTCTCACCGACGAGCGCTTTAGAAAGCGCGTCGCCTCGCTCTGGGGCGTTGACGACCTGCCGACCGAGAGGGGGCTCTACCTGACGGAGCTGTGGGATGCCATCGAAAGGGGTGACCTAAAGGCCCTCTATATTGTCGGCGAGAACCCTGCGGTGAGCGAGGCCGACTTTACGCGCGTGAGACGGGCGTTGAGAAAGCTCGACCTCCTCGTTGTCCAAGATGTCTTCATGACGAGAACAGCGCGCTACGCCCACTACATCCTCCCTGCCTCGGCTTTCTGCGAAAAGGAGGGCTCATACATGAACAGCGAGCGAAGAATCCAGTGGAGCCACAAAGTCTGCGAGCCATACGCTGACTCAAAGCCCGACTGGGAGATTCTGGCAATGCTCGGCCGGGCGCTCGGGCTTCCTGGCTTCACCTACGCAGGCGTTGAGGAGATAACGGCAGAATACTTCCGTCTTTTCCCGGAGCTTGAGGAGAGAAGCGTTGATGAACTCAAGAACGGAGAGGGAATATTCCTGCCGAGGAAGAGGCTTCACACCTGGGAGTTCGCGACGCCCGACGGAAAAGCCCGCTTCATGGCCGTCGAGAGAATCTCACCCTGGGAGGGACCGAGCGAGGAGTTTCCGCTGGTTCTAACGACCGTCAGATTGATGAGCCACTACAACACGGGTGAGATGACGCTGAGAAGCCCCTCGCTCGTGAAGCTCATGGGAGAGCCGAGGGCTTTAATCAATGAGCGCGACGCGGAAAGGCTTGGAATCCGCGACGGCGACTGGGTGGAAATTGAAACACGGCGCGGGAGGATAAGGATGCGTGCGAAGGTCGGCGGAGTCCCTAAGGGGGTCGTTGCAATCCCCTTCCACTTCAAGGCGAACCTGATTACCAGCCCGGCCCTGAACAAGGCCGGAACGCCCGAGTTCAAGTTCTCGGCGTGCCGGGTTAAGAAAATGAAGGCCCCATAACATGCTCAGCGCTTCTTTTGTTACCATGATAACATTTTAGTGTTTCTCTTTCTTGATTGTTATCATGCAAACCTCAAAACTTATATACGAGTTTTTTGTTATTATGATAACGAGGGAACAGCCATGGTGAACCTCGATGAACTCAAGGCCAACGCTCAGGAATACCTTGAGGACGCTGATTATCTCTACAACAAAGGCCACTACAACTCGGCCCTCAACCTCTACTTTAAAGCCCTCGTGGCAATCTGCGACTACATAATCCTCCGCGACACAGGGAAACTCCCGAGGAATCACACTGAGCGCTTTAGGATTCTCGAAGAGAAATATCCTGATATCTATGACATCGTGGACTTCCACTTCAACAACTACCGCAAGGCCTACCTCATGAGGGCTACAAAGGAATGGGTGAAGGTGCTGAAAAATGACGTCCACAACCTCTACTCTCAGCTCTGAATTCTCTCAATTTTTTACCCCCCAAGGAACACTCCACGAAACGGTCAAAAACTTCGTAGAGAATCATGGTGAGGTCTTCGACGTTGTCCTCTACGGTTCAACCGTCCTCGGGAAAGAGAAACCCAACGACCTCGACCTCATGATACTAACGAGGACGAAACTTCCCGCCCTAGAGCTTAGGAATCTCATCCTCGAACTCAAAAGAGGGCTCTCCAAAATACTCACAAATGCCAAACTCGACATCAGGGCCATGAGCCTTGAAGAGCTCTTCGACCCGAACAACCTCGCAAGCTTGGGGGTTATCATAGAAGGATTTTCTCTCACAAAGAACAAATCAATGGCAGAGCTAATGAATGGGAAGGCATATACCCTCTTCCGTTTCACCCTTGAAGGCCTTCCGCGGAAGGACAGGGTTCGCTTCCAGTACGCGCTCAAGGGCAGGGACATGAAGAGCGGCCTCCTCAAGGAGCTGAACGGTGAACAGTGGGGGGCTTGGGTAGTTGTCGTTCCAATAGAGCACACTTACCGCTTCAGGGACTTCTTGGAGCTTTGGGGTGTAAAATATGAAGCCTTCACAATCTTAAAAGGAGCCGACTTGTTCTACAAATTTTGACATCAATTAAAACCTGAACGCCCACTCTGGATACTCCCCGGTGAGACATGCTAAGCAGAGGTCTTCCCTGCCGACGGCCCTCTTCAGGCCCTCAACGCTGAGGTAAGCTAAGCTGTCCGCTCCTATCGCTTCCCTGACCTTTTCAACTCCTCCGAAGGCCGCTATGAGCTCGTGTCTCGTGGGGATGTCGATGCCCATGTAGCAGGGGTACCTTATCGGCGGTGAGGCGATTCTTACGTGGACTTCCCTCGCGCCGGCCTTCCTGAGCATCGCGACGATTCTCTTCATCGTCGTGCCCCTGACTATGGAATCGTCGACCAGAACGACCTTCTTCCCGGCCACAACTTCCTTAACAGGCGAGAGCTTGAGTTTGACCTTCAGCTCGCGGTTGAACTGGCCTGGCGTTATGAAGGTCCTCCCGATGTAGCGGTTCTTTATCAGACCTTCAGCGTAGGGAATCCCGCTCTCCTGCGAGAAACCTAAGGCGGCGGCCCTTCCAGAGTCAGGAACCGCTATGACGACGTCGCCATCAGCGGGGCTCTCCCTCGCCAGTTCCCGTCCCATCCTGACCCTCGCGCTGTAAACGTTTGTTCCATCAAGGACGCTGTCCGGCCTCGCGAAGTAGATGTACTCGAAAACGCAGTGGTGGTGGCTTTCCCTGGCGAGAGCCTTGCTCTCAACGCCGTTTTCTGAGAGGAGGAAGACCTCTCCTGGCCTCACGTCCCTCGTTTCCTCCACGAAGAGCCTCAATGCCGAATCCTCGCTCGCGAAGTAGTGGCCATCTCCTGTTCCGTAGCTCAGGGGCCTGAAGCCAACGGGGTCCCTCGCCACGAGGATTTTGCCGTCGAAGAGGAGTGCAACGGAGTAGGCACCTTTGACTTCGCCAAAAACGGCTCTCATAGCCTCGAACTCGTTTCCCGTCTCGCGGAGGTGCCAGAGGAAGGAAATCCCGAGCAGTTCGGAGTCAACGGAGTGGCGGAACCTGACGCCGAGCTTTTCATACCTCTCGCGGAGGGGTCTGAAGTTGGTGAGCGTCCCGTTGTGCGCCACCGCGATTCTCATCCCACAGCACTCCGTCTCAAGCGGCTGGGTCTCGTTGAGCGAGCCTGACGTCGAGTAGCGGACGTGGGCTATTGCGAGGTTCGAGCGGAGCTTTGCGAGCTCCTTTCCCCTGAAGACGTCGGTGACGAGACCGAGGCCTGAAACCGTTCTTATCCTGCCCCGCCAGACGCTTATTCCCGCGCTCTCCTGTCCGCGGTGCTGGAGGGCAAGCAGGGCGTAATAGGCCTTCTTTGCTGAGTTCTCTGAGAGCGTTGCAAAGATTCCGCACTTCTCTCGCATCGCCACCACCGGTTGACGTGTGAAAGTTAATGGCGCTCCATTAAGCTGGTCGAGTTTAGCTGTCCATGCTTAAAAACTTTGCCCAGTTTTTGACAGTAATTAGGCAAAATAACACTTAAAAGTAGGCTAGTTTTACATGAAACTGGTGATTCAAGTGGAGGTCTACGAGGGTAAGGCCAAGAGGGTAATCCCGCTCGACGATGGGAAGGCGATAATGGAGTTCAAGGACGATGCCACCGCCTTCGACGGCAAGAAAAAGGCCCAGTTCAAGGGTAAGGGCTGGCTCAACGCCCAGATTAGCGCGGTTCTCTTCAAGGTTCTTGAGGAGAACGGAATAAAGACCCACTTCATTGGAATCGCTGGAGACAACAGGCTCATCGTTGAGAGGCTCAAGATGTACCCCATTGAGGTTGTCGTCAGGAACGTCGTCGCCGGGAGTCTGAAGAAGCGCCTCCCCCTTGAAGAGGGCACGGAGCTTTCGGAGCCGATAGTTGAGCTCTACTACAAGGACGACGGCCTCGGCGACCCGATGATTAACCATTACCACGCCAAGGTTCTGGGGGTAAGCCAGGAGGAAGTCAGGGAAATGGAGAGAATTGCCCTCAAGGTTAACGAGATTCTCAGGAAGTATTTCGCCGAGCGCGGGATAATCCTCGTGGACTTCAAGCTCGAGTTCGGAAAGAACGAGAGGGGCGAGACAGTCCTCGGGGACGAGATTAGCCCCGATACCTGCCGATTCTGGGACGCAGAAACGAAGGAGAGCCTTGACAAGGACGTCTTCCGCTTTGACAAAGGTGACCTGATTTCAGCTTATGAGAAGCTCTACGAGAGGCTTACCGGTGAATCTCCGGCTCATAGCTGATTAAAACCGTGTAGCAGCCCTTCTCGTCTTCCTCTATCTCTATCCTCCTCAGCCGGATTCCGTTAAGTTTTAACGGCCTCTTCAACGACCGCGGGGAGTTCCTCCAGAAAGGCTTTCCTTCTTACTGTTAGCATCATTTGCCTTCACCCACGTTGAGAACCTGCCTGAGGGTTTTAAGCTGCCTCTCGTCGAAGCTCTTCTCGTCGAGAACTAAGACCAGCATTCCACCGTAGAGGGCTATGTAGTCAGCGAGCGTCGCGAGGAACTTCAGCACCGAGCGGAAGTCGTTGTACATCATTAGATACTCCAGCCCTTCGATGACGACCACTCCCGTCACGTTCTCGCGGTGGGCCTCCGCCAGATAGGAGCGGGTTCTCTCGATTATTCTGTGGAGCTGGGTCGGGCCGATGTTGCCCGGCCCCTCGACGGTCGTCAGCAGGTGAACTTCCCACCTCTCCGAGAAGTCGCTCCTCCTCGCGAAGGCCAGAACCGGGAAGTCGGAGAGCGCCTCAACGTACGCCCTGAACCTATCAGGGGACACGATGAAGACGCCTTTTTTCACGACCTCCGGCTTTTTAGCTTCGACAATGTATCTAAACTTCTCGGAGAAAACAACTTGGATGAATGCGAAAACTTCGAGGAAGTTCAGTGTTGCCCCGAGGGTGAACCCGATGGGCGCGAACCACTCGACGGGCCTGAGGAATGGGTAGTCCATCTTGTGGATTCCGTGAAGGGTTATTATTGCACTCAGGAGTGTTCCAGAGCGAGGATATGATTTTCTTGTCCCCCAGAGAACAATCCCAGAGAACGTGTAGAATATTCCGGCTACACCGTAGGATAGGTACATTGGCCTTGGCTCTTGGATGATGCTTGCATAAAATATGATGTATAACGAGACAACAGAGGGCAATAACAATGCCGCGACTCTCAGGGAATGAATAGGAAATTCGATGGCCTCCTCATCGAGGAGGGAGACAACACCTCCGGCAAGAAATGAGACACCCATGGCGTGGAAAAGGGGAACTCCGATATTAAAGCCCAGTAGTTCCGATACGAGTGAAAGTGATGAGCTCAGGAAGAAGAGAGACCAGAGGAGGAGTGAATTCCTCCGGTAGCGCCTCCAGCCTGCAAGCAGGACTAATCCCGCTGTCACCTTGAGGGAAAAACTGAAGAGCTGGCCCGCGAGCAGGGGGTTCATTCCACCACCTGGTCTCTTTTGGTTTGCCTAAATTAAAGCCTTACGCCGAAGTTCTCGACCCTTATTCCGGGCTCCTTTGTAACGACCCCCAGCTCAAAGCTCTCATAATACTTGTTGAGAATCCTTAGAGCCTCCTCCTTCTCCTCCTGGGGAACAATCGCGACGAAGCCTACACCCATGTTGAAGACCCTGAACATCTCCTCCAGCGGAACGCCGTTCTCGTGGATTAGCTTGAATATTCCCTCTATTGAGGGCATCTCAAGGGAGAAGCCGTAGTTCGTGAGGCGCTTGAGGTTGGTCAGTCCTCCCCCGGTTATGTGGGCCAGACCGTGGACTTTCACCCTTTCGAGCAGTTCAAGAACCGCCCTCACGTAAATCCTCGTTGGTTCCAAAAGCCACTCCCACAGCTTTCTACCCTCGTACTCGTAGTCGAGGCCGTATTTGGGTATGAGGAGCTTCCTCGCGAGGGTCAGGCCGTTTGAGTGGATTCCCGAGCTCGAAATTCCTATTACAGCGTCGCCGGGCTTTATCATATCCCCCGTAATTACCTTCTCCTTCTCGACGATTCCAATTGCCGTTCCTGCCAAATCGAAGCCGTTTATGAGGTCAGGCATCACAGCCGTTTCCCCGCCCACTATCGCTATCCCCGCCTGCTCCGCTCCAGCGTAGAGGCCCTTCGCTATCTCGGCAAATATTTTCTCGTCCGGCTCGCGAACGGCGAGGTAGTCAACGAGCGCTACCGGTTCAGCCCCAACGCAGAGCAGGTCGTTCACGTTCATCGCTATCATGTCTATCCCTATCGTGTCGAACTTGCCAACCGCCTCAGCGACGAGAACCTTCGTTCCGACGCCGTCTGTCGTCATGGCGAGGTAGAAGCTCCCGAAGTCGAGGAGCGCCGAGTAGTGGCCGAGGTTTTCCGCGGGCTCCCCAGGCTTTCCCCTCCTGAACTTAAACGTCTCCCTCGCAAGGCCTATGATGCTTCTCAGGACGTTGGCAGTTTTCTCATCGTCAACACCTGCCTGGGCGTAGGTCAGCATGAGCACCACCGGTGAGAGTTTCGGGGAGGGCTTAAAAGGTTTGCCGTGTTTATGGTAAAAGAGGAGATAAAAGCTCAAAAATTAGACAGATTAATGTTAATTCCGATGGCGTCTCAGAAGGAGGGGTAATAAAGTCGTGAGGACTACGAGTCCCGGCCCGCAGATGCTTTTTTCTTTTGTGGTTGTTGAGGTTGTAGTTGCGATTTTCTCGATGGAAGCTGTGGTGTTCCCTCTGACGGTCGTTTGACTCATGGTTTTGTTTGGAGTGTTAGTTGCCTTTTTGCAGAGTGTTACTTTGATGATTTTGACGTCATTGGGAAACCAGTAACCGGGAAGTTCCGTCGTGTTTTCATTATAATACCCGCAGTAAATCCAGACCGGAGTCGTGTTCAGATAGAGGAGAGTGACGTTCCGGGTCAAGCTACCATTTCTGAGGAGGAAATAAACGGGAAAACTCGTCGAATTCACAATCAAAACGGGTACGGAGGACCAGTTGGAGGCAACACTGGCGTTTACAGCCACTCTAAAGTCTGCCTCTAAGGGCGGATTCTTGGTTTTGTTTTGCTTAGAGGTCCATAAGGGCCAAAATTTCCTCGGGATTTCGATTTCCCAGCCGTTAATCTCTTTCTTGAAGGCCGTCTTTCCAAACCGGGACAAGCTCACGTTGACGCGCTCAGCGCAGAAGTTTTTCGTATCGAGCCGATAAACATCGTTAAATGATTTACTTATTTCAAACTTCCCCATGTCGACATAGTATGTAATGGTAATGTACCATGAACTATTCACATAAGCTATTCCGTTGTTAAAGTAAATGTCCGTTATGTTCTTGGGAATGTAAGATGGCAGGGACGTCTTCAACGCGGGGGTAAAATTCAGAAGATAAAGCTGAGAACCATTAAAGAGGAGGATATACTCTTGGTCACCATAAACTTCTGCCCAGCAACTGTCCATGCTGCACGTAATACCGTACTGAAGAACGGAGAGGGGAATTAGTGCTTCGCTTCCATTGGACAGCACGCTGTACTGAACTTCATAGAGAAAACTGGGTGACCTAACGTAGTAGACCGCCGAAACGGGAATGGCAAGAAGAAGAAAGGCAATGAATAAGGGAATCACCAGCCGGGGCATCTTCCTCTCACCTTATCAACGACTCTTAGGTCTGTGCCAAAGTAGTAGGCTCTCGTTGAGAATGCATTGGGGTTTACTTCCATAATTGCCCTATAGTAGTCACAGGCGCGCTCAAGGCACCCTTCATTGTCACATTTCACGCATTGCTTATTTTTGTATTCACATAAAGCACAGTGCCCACATTGGTCAGGGAGAACGGCACTGTCGGCTTCCATTTCTATTGAGACTGTTGTGTGAGGATTTTGTTTTCTCGCTGCTTCTGTGAGTTCTTCGTGAATGAACCGAATTTTCTCGACTAACTTTTCATACGAGTAGGGAAATTGCTGTTTAGTATCGTTAATGTATTCTATACATTCCGGGTACTCATAATAGTTCGGCTGGACGAAAACGTAATCAAAGTAACCTCCGATTTTGAGGATTCCGTCAAAGGCACCCTTACGCAAGTACGTTACACCTCTGCCTCCAGTTGCTGGGATCCAAATTAGTTCCAGTCCGTGGTTGTGAATGTAGTTACTCATGTCCTCGATGAATTGGATGTATGCTTCCTTGTATTGTTCCTTATCGCTTATACCCAATACTTTAACTGCCGGATCATTGATGGTGGCTTGGAGGCAACTCTCGTAGCTCCAGTAGAAACCGATTCTCCGAGGATCGTAAACGTTGAGCACTCCATCAATCCAGCCAGCCCAGTAGGAACCGTTAAACCCGTTGGCAGGATTGTCCCTTAAGTTACCGCTTTTGTCTGAGAACGGAATTGTGATGTAATATTTTACATTCCCCAGAATCTCAGAGAGAACCCAATGTGCAAAGTGCAACCCATCCATATACCCATTTCCATAACCTCTACCACTATACTTGATTCCCCGCCCTTCCCCACTAAGAACAACAATCCTGTCAAAATCCCTCTCCTTAAAGTCCCCAACGGTAGCTTTCCTACTTCCCACAGTCATCCTCGACTCATAAGTTCCAGTATCCTTATCCCACCTAACCCACCACAAACCAAACTTCAACATAATAGATCACCAATTGCAAGTAGTTATTTAGCATTATAAAAATCTTTATGTTAAATAAAACCATTAAAAACGTCCTAAAAGCTCCAAATTGGGTTGAAATTGTAGGGGTGGTAATCCATTACTCTCCAGTATCCATGAGGACGTGTAGGATTGTTCATCATTTTTCTGCTAAAAAATCCTTAAATATTCGAAACTTTTAACACTAAAACGTCAAACACTGTGACGTTTGAGGTGGTGCGGATGATTAAGCCCCGCGATGAGCTCGGAACGGCCATGACGGATTCTGCACAGAAGATACTCCTCCTCGGGAGTGGAGAACTCGGGAAGGAGATAGCGATTGAGGCTCAGAGGCTCGGCGTGGAAGTTATAGCGGTTGACCGCTACGCTAACGCTCCAGCCATGCAGGTCGCCCACCGCTTCTACGTGGGAGACATGAGGAACGCGGACTTCCTCTTCTCCGTCGTCGAGAGGGAGAAGCCCGACGCGATAATTCCTGAGATTGAGGCGATTAACCTCGACGCCCTCTTCGAGCTTGAGAAGGACGGCTACTTCGTTGTTCCGAACGCGAAAGCGACCTGGATAGCAATGCACCGCGAGAGGACGAGGGAAACCCTTGCGAAGGAAGCTAAGGTTCCTACCTCACGCTACGCCTACGCGACCACGCTCGATGAGCTCTACGAGGCCTGCGAAAAGATAGGCTACCCCTGTCACACAAAGGCGATAATGAGCTCCTCGGGTAAGGGTTCGTACTTCGTTAAAGGCCCGGAAGACATCCCCAAGGCATGGGAGGAGGCGAAGAAAAAAGCTAGAGGTAGCGCCGACAAGATAATCGTTGAGGAGCACATAAACTTCGACGTTGAGATAACCGAGCTGGCGGTGAGGCACTACGACGAGAACGGCGAGGTAGTTACTACCTTCCCGAAGCCCGTTGGCCACTACCAGATTGACGGAGACTATCACTCCAGCTGGCAACCGGCTGAAATATCGGAGAAGGCGGAGCGCGAGGTTTACAGGATAGCGAAGCGCATCACCGATGTCCTCGGCGGTCTCGGACTGTTCGGTGTAGAGATGTTCGTGAAGGGGGACAAGGTCTGGGCCAACGAGGTCTCGCCGAGGCCCCACGACACGGGAATGGTGACGTTAGCTTCCCACCCGACCGGCTTTTCCGAGTTCGGGCTTCACCTGAGGGCAGTTCTTGGCCTTCCGATTCCGGGCGAGTGGGTCGGTGAATACCACCTGTTCCCGCTCCTGACTTCAGCGGCAACGCACGTTATCAAGGCCAACGTCTCGGGTTACTCTCCGAGGTTCCGCGGGCTGACCAAGGCTTTAAGCATCCCTAACGCGACGGTGAGGCTCTTCGGCAAGCCCGAAGCCTATCCGGGGAGGCGTTTAGGCGTCGCTATAGCCTGGGACCGGAGCATTGAAGAGGCGAAGAGGAAGGCCGAGATGGTCGCCCACATGATAGAGCTCAGAACGCGCTCCTCTGACTGGCACGGACAGGATTACGAGAAGAGGAAGCACCTCCTCTGACCTTTTGTTTTCATTTGTTCATTATGTTAAATTCCGTACATTGAACACATGTACGGATTTGGTCTAATCCATTGGAAGATATCCGAAAAATTTAAAAAATCTTATGGCCATCAATATGGCGTAAACCCTTGGGATGAAATCAGGCCTGAGGATTGAAAATAAGGAAGTTGTAATCGAGGAGAGGGCTCGAATAAAGAGTGGGTGGAATTAAGAATCGGGGGGTCTTCCCTTCATCCCCCGTTTTGAATCAGTCATTTTTGTCGGTTTAAAATAAGAGGATATGAAAATTGAGATAGATGTTATTGAGAATCAGCTTCTCATTTTCTCCCTGTACTCTTCGAGCTTCCGCCTGAGTTCGTCATCCTTCAGTGCGAGAATTTCTATTGCCAAGAGGGCCGCGTTTTTGCCGTTGTCTATTCCTACCGTCGCCACTGGAACTCCCGGTGGAAGCTGCGCGATGCTGAGAAGCGCGTCGAGTCCATCGAGCTTGGCCGAAACCGGAACGCCGATAACGGGTTTAACCGTGTGGGCTGCTATAACCCCAGGCAGAGCGGCACTGAGGCCCGCTATGGCTATGAAGACGTCGTAGTCCTTCTTTGCCAGCTCCTCAACTTTTTTCGGGTTTCTGTGCGCTGATGCAACCTCGACGTCGTAGTCAACACCAAACTCGTCGAGGACTGTGGTTACCTTCTCTGCGATGTGGCTGTCGCTCTTGCTCCCCATGACGACCAGAACCTTCATGGCCATCACCGTTGACATAAAAAAGTTAAAACTTTAAAAATTTTCCGGGAAAATTTAGCAAATTTACGTCAAACTATTTCCAGGATGGGAACGCCGTTCTCAAAGTGGTACGTGAATCGTTCTATCTCCGTGCCCATTCCTGGGGCCTTGAGAACCTCAAGGTACCTCACAACTTTGCTCCCGCTGAGCTCGCTCCTCACGCGCAGGACGTAAGTGGCGCGTCTGTAAACTGAGGTGAGTATCCGGGGGCTCCCCTTTCTTCCCCAGAGCCAGAAGTTCGTTCCTTTTGGATACTCGCGGTATGCTTTTGCATTAGCCCTTATCTCGGCCGATATTTCGAGGTAACGTAAAGTCTCCAGTTCACCTCCTAGCATATCTATGTAATCTGACATGTCCATCGCAAACCCGTAGAGTTCCCTCCCTTCGAACATTCCGCGTTCTGCCCATGCTCTCTTGTGGGCCTCGACGACCTCTACGTATTTGGCGGGGAGGACATCAGCCGAAAGGGAGCCTCTAAGGTACCAAACGCCCTCAAGGTCGCTGATTATGTCGTAGAAACTTCCAAAGGTATCTATTATTGCAAGGTTTCCTTCCCTCAGGTACTTTCTCGCGTCTATTCCTGAGACCTCAAATGCCTTCATGAGGGCGTGTATGGGGTAGGATATGTTGAAGTATCCCACGAGGTTCCCTGCTCTCAGTTTCTCTCGCATTATATGGAAGAGAATCTCCTTTCCCCTCGCCCTTGGGTCTGCTTCGTGAATCAAAACAAAAGAGTGCTTTTTGAGTCCGCCCAGGGCCTCGTCAAGAGCGGGGATTTCCCACGAAAGCATTCAATCACCCCCGAAGAGCTCAAGCACTTCACCCTCGTTTGCTCCCTTGGTGACTATGCCAACCCTTCTCCCGTTGACCACGTGAGTCTCAATTACGATATCAGAAACTGTGTATGCAATGTCGCTTATATCTGGGCATTCCGGTTCGGAGAGCGTTAGAACAGTTCCTTCATATTCAGCGTTATTAAACAGTAGTTCCCTTACTGCAATAATCATCCTGTAAACGAGGTACGGTCTTCTGAACAGTTTGCAGACCCCCGTTGATGTATAAGTGAAAATCCAAAGGTTCCGCCACTCCCTTGATTCTAGGGTCTTAACGGCCCACTCCCTAAGTTTTATTATGAACACGGAGTCGTCGAGGTATCCGGAAAGCTGATGCACCCCTTCTTCTCTTCGGGGGATGCGGTAAATGCTACCGAAGGCGTCAAAGATGTAGAGGTTTTTTCCGAGGTGTTCTCTGATGTTTAATCCAACAGTTGTTGCATTGTTCTCAAACACCCTAAAGGGTTCATAAAGGAACAAAAACACTGTATCACCTCGTTCAAGGAGCCTCCTGAGGATGAGGAGTGAGAACAGTTCTCCGTTTGATTCCAAATCCGACTGAATTAGTGACAGTACACCCCCTGCGGGGAGCATTCGAAGAACCCTCTCGGTCCCATTCATGCCAATCCCCCTATGGTTATACAGCCTTGGATTATAAATGCCTTTCCCGTCTTTTGATGCCCGATAGTAGGCATCCAATTTATTGACATAAAAAGTTAAAAATAAATCTTAAAAAGCCAGGTTTTTGACATATAATTGGTGAAAACCATGAGGGTTCTGCTTGTCGGCGGAGGAGGAAGGGAGCACGCGATTGGGGAGACTCTCGTGAGGGGAGGTGCCGAGCTCTACGTCGTCTCGAAGCACAAAAACCCCTGCCTCGCGAGGCTCGCGAAGGGCTACGGTCTGGCGAAGGAGACGGATATCGAAAAGGTTCTTGAGTACGCCGAAAAATTCGGCGTCGAGCTGGCGTTCATCGGCCCCGAGGCGCCCCTGGAGAAGGGTATCGTTGATGCCCTTGAGGAAAACGGCATCCCCGCAGTCGGGCCGAGCAGGGAAGCCGCCAAGCTCGAAACCGACAAGGCCTTCGCGAGGGCCTTCATGGAGCGCAACGAAATCCCTGGGAGAAAGGTCTTCCGCGTCTTTGCCGACGTTTCGGAGATGCGCTCGTGGATTGACGACTTTGGAAGGCCCGTCGTTGTTAAGCCCATTGGCCTGACCGGTGGGAAGGGCGTTAAGGTCGTCGGCTACCAGCTGAGGGACAACGAGGAAGCTAAGTCCTACGCCGAGGAGCTCATCAGGCGCGACGGTAGGGTTCTTATCGAAGAACGCACAGACGGCGTCGAGTTCACCTTCCAGGTCTTCACTGACGGAAAAAGGGTTCTCCCGATGCCTCTCGCCCAGGACTACCCCCACGCCTACGAGAACGACGAAGGCCCGATAACCGGCGGGATGGGGAGCTACTCCTGCTCAAACGGCCTGCTTCCCTTCGTGACGCGGAAAGACTACGAGAAGGCCCTTGAGACGCTTAAAGCCACCGTCGAGGCCATGAGGAAGGAGGGGATGCCCTACAAGGGAATCCTCTACGGCCAGTTCATGCTCAGCAAGGGTGGGCCGGTTCTCATAGAGTACAACGCCCGCTTCGGCGACCCCGAGGCGATAAACGTCCTCCCGCTCCTCAGGACGAGCCTGCTTGAGATTGCGGAGGGAATAGTTGACGGCAACCTTCGGGGAGCGGAGTTCGAAAGTAAAGCGACGGTCGTCAAGTACCTCGCGCCGAAAGGTTACCCAACGAACCCAGTCAGGGGCGTAAAGGTGGAGGTCAACGAGAAGGCCGTTGAAGAGGTCGGTGCAAGGCTCTACTACGCCTCAATTGACGAGAACTTCACGCTACTCGGCTCGAGGGCCATAGCGGTCGTTGGAATCGCCGATAGCCTTGAGGAGGCTGAGAGGATAGTCGAGAGCGCGATTCCGCACGTAAAGGGCGAGCTGTTCTATCGCAGGGACGTCGGAACCAGGGAGAGCGTTGAGAAGAGGATTGAGCTGATGAGAAAGTTTGGAAAGGAATTCGAGCCGAACCCGTGCTGAGGTGATGGGAATGATAAGCCGCGATGAAATTTTGGGGATACTCGAGAGGTACGACCCCGAGAAAATAACAGTTGGCGTCCTTGGGAGTCATTCTGCCCTCGACATAGCAGACGGTGCCAAGGAGGAAGGTTTGCCTGTCCTCGTCGTCGCCCAGAGGGGCAGGCACAAAACTTACACCGAGTACTTCAGGCTGAGGAAGACGAAGGACGGCCTTACGAAGGGCTTCATTGACGAGGTGCTAGTGCTTGAGAAGTTCGCCCAGGTTATAGACGTTCAGGACGAGCTCGTGAAGAGGAACGTCATCTTCGTGCCGAACCGCTCGTTCGTGGTCTACACCGGCATTGACAGGGTTGAGAACGAGTTCAGGGTTCCGCTCTTCGGGAGCAGGAACCTGCTCAGGAGCGAGGAGCGGAGCGAGGAGAAGAGCTACTACTGGCTCCTTGAGAAAGCCAAGCTCCCTTACCCCGAGCCAGTTGAGCCGGAGGAGATTGACGAGGTCGGCCTCGTTATAGTCAAGCTTCCGCACGCCAAGAAGAGGCTTGAGAGAGGATTCTTCACGGCCGCGAGCTACAAGGAGTTCCGCGAGAAGGCTGAGAAGCTCATCAGGCTCGGTGTGATTACCGAGGAAGACCTTGCTAAAGCGAGAATCGAGCACTACATCATCGGGCCTGTTTTTAACTTCGACTTCTTCTACTCGCCTATTGATGGGGAGATTGAGCTTTTAGGAATAGACTGGCGCTTCGAAACGAGCTTGGACGGCCACGTAAGGCTTCCAGCGGCCCAGCAGTTGACCCTTCCCGAGTGGCAGTTCGAACCGGAATACACCGTAACGGGCCACGCCTCATCAACCCTTCGCGAGAGCCTCCTTGAGAAGGTCTTTGATATGGCCGAGAAGTACGTTAAGGCGACGCAGGAGTATTACGAGCCGGGAATAATCGGGCCGTTCACGCTCCAGACGGCGGTTGACAAGGACCTGAACTTCTACATCTACGACGTAGCTCCAAGAACCGGTGGCGGGACGAACATCCACATGGCGATGGGGCACCCATACGGCAACGCCCTCTGGAGAAAGCCGATGAGCACGGGAAGGAGGGTTGCTTTAGAGATAAAGCGTGCAATCGAGCTCGACGAGCTTGAGAAGGTGGTAACCTGATGGTTCAGATAGCAATAGCAGGCTCCAGCGACTCGGAGCTCATCCCTGAGGCCGAGGGGAAGGCGAGGGCCTTTGCCCGGGCGCTTCCCCTTGATGTCATACTCTTAACCGGCGGGAAGGGCGGAATAATGGAGGTCGTCTCAGAGGAGTTCAGGAAGCGCGGTGGGACTGTCGTTGGAGTCCTTCCAGGAGATGAGGAGGGGAACCCGTACAGCTCGATAAGGATAAAGACGGGCTTCAATCCAGCGGGCAGGAGCGTAGTCCTCGTAACATCGGCCGACGTCCTCGTCGTCCTCGGCGGCGGCTCTGGAACGATGGTAGAAGCTCTGATGGCCTACAACCTCGGGATTCCGGTAGTTGTTCTTACTGGAACCGGCTACAGGAGCGACGAGCTTAATGCCCTCGCGAAGGACGGCTTCTTCGACCACCGAAAGCGTGCGGAGGTTGCCTTCACCGAGAGCCCCGAAGAGGCCGTTGAGCTGGCCCTGGGGCTAGCACGTTCTTGACATTTTTCTGTTAAAATAATCCTTAAAAACTCTCGATTTTTACACTTTTCTGGCAAGGGTGGTTGCGATGAAGTGGAGGGTTACCGTCACCGTTCGCCTCAAGGAGAGACTCAACGACCCCGAAGGGAGGGTCATAGGGAAGGCACTCAGAAACCTCGGCTACGCGGTTGAGAACCTCCGCGTTCCGAAGTGCTTTGAGTTCGAGCTTGAGAGTGAAAAACCGGAGGAAGAGGTAGAGGAGATGTGCAGAAAGCTCCTCGCCAACCCGCTCATCCACAGCTGGGAGTACAGGATAGAGCCGGTGAGCTGAAATGGTGCGCTTCGCCGTTGTGGTCTTCCCTGGAACTAACTGTGACTTCGAGACTGAGAGGGCCATAAGAAAGGCCGGAGCCGAGGCGGAGCGCGTCTGGTATAAAACGAGCCTCAAGGACTTCGACGGGGTTGTTCTGCCAGGTGGCTTCAGCTACGCCGATTATCTTCGCGCCGGTGCGATAGCCGCCCGTCAGGAGATAATGGAGGAGGTTAAGGAGTTTGCCGAGGAGGGACGGCCGGTTCTCGGGATATGCAACGGCTTTCAAATCCTCACCGAGGCGGGCCTCCTTCCAGGGGCGTTGAGGCCCAACAGGGTTCCGCGCTTCCTCTGCAGGTGGGTTCACCTCCGCGTAAACGACGTGGAAACGCCGTTCACCTCCCTCTACGAGCCAGGGGAGGTCATAAGGATGCCGATTGCTCACGCGGAGGGCAACTATTACATTAACAACCCGTCGAAGGTTAGAATCGTCTTCCAGTACAGCGACGAGAACGGGAACGTGAGCGAAGAAGCCAACCCCAACGGCTCGGTTCTGAACATAGCGGCGATAGCCAACGAGCGTGGAAACGTTCTCGGAACGATGCCCCATCCTGAGCGCGCGAGCGACCGCTTTCTGGGGGGTGAAGACGGCCTGAGGCTGTTCAAAAGCATGGTTGAGTGGGCGAGGAGGTGAGGAAATGTTCCCGCACGAGGAGAAGCTCATCCGCGAGCGCCTGAAGAGGGAGCCTAACGAGCTCGAATGGGCGATGCTTGAGGTGATGTGGAGCGAGCACGCATCGTACAAATCCAGCAGGCCCTGGCTCAAGCTCCTCCCAACGGATAACGAGCACGTTGTTCTCGGCCCCGGCGAAGATGCTGGAATAGTGAAGTTCGACGACGAAACGTGGATAGCCGTTGGAATCGAGAGCCACAACCATCCAAGCGCGGTCGAGCCCTACGGGGGAGCGGCCACTGGAGTCGGGGGAATTGTGAGGGACATACTCTGCATGGGCGCGAGGCCGATTGCTTTGCTTGACCCGATACGCTTCGGCCCGCTGGAGAAGGAAAGAAACCGCTATCTCTTCGAGTACGTCGTTAAGGGCATAGCTGACTACGGCAACAGGATAGGCGTCCCGACCGTTGGGGGCGAGACGGAGTTCGACGAGAGCCTCGACAGCTACACGCTCGTTAACGTCGCCTGCGTCGGGATAATAAGGCCCGAGCACCTCGTCCATAGCTACGTGACCGAGGCAGGACTCAAGCTAATCCTCGTCGGCAACAGGACGGGCAGGGACGGCATCCACGGCGTCACCTTCGCGAGCGAGGAGCTGAGCGAGAACGCGGAGGAGGAAGACCGCTCGGCCGTTCAGATTCCCGACCCCTTCACAGAGAAGCTCCTCATTGAGGCCACCCTCGAGACCGTTTACACTGGCAAAGTCAAGGCACTCAAGGATTTGGGGGGCGGGGGACTGACCTGCGCCGCCTCCGAAATGGCTGGCAAGAAGGGCTTCGGGGCAGTAATCTACGCGGACAGGGTTCCGCTCCGCGAGCCGGGGATGACCCCAACCGAGGTCATGATTTCCGAGAGCCAGGAGAGGATGCTCTTCGCGGTTAAGCCGGAGGACGTCGAGGAGATAGGCAGGATTTTCGATAAGTACGAGCTCGAGTGGACCGTCGTCGGCGAGACGATTGAGGAGCCACGCTTTGTCGTCTACTGGAAGGGTGAGAAGGTTGCGGATTTGCCTATAGAGCTTTTGACAGAGGTTCCAACGATAGAGTGGGAGCTGAAGCCTTACAGCGCCGAGGGGCCGGTCGAAACTCCCGACGTTCCCTTTGAGAGGGCCTTCGACCTCGTCTGGGGCAGTCCAAACATCTTGAGCAAGCGCTGGGTCTGGGAGCAGTACGACCACGAGGTTCAGGGGAGAACGGTTCTTAAGCCTGGAAGGGACGCGGCGGTTCTTAAGATAAACGACGAGTACGGTTTAGCTTTCGTCGCCGACGGCAATCCAAACCACAGCTACCTGAACCCCTACCACGGCGCGATGGGGGCCGTTGCCGAGGTGGTGAGAAACCTGGTCAGCGTTGGGGCCGAGCCTTTAGCGCTCGTTGACAACCTCAACTTCGCCTCGCCCGAGAGGCCCGAGGTCTACTGGAGCTTCGCCGAGACCGTCAGGGGTCTGGCGGACGCGGCAAGGGCCTTCGGCCTGGCGTACGTCAGCGGGAACGTGAGCTTCTACAACGAGGTCGTTGACAGGCCGATAAAGCCGACTCCCGTCGTTGCTGGCCTCGGGAAGGTGAAGCTTGAGGCTATTCCGAATGGGGGTTTCGAGGAGGGCCTCCTCATTGGCGTTGTCGGCCTCACGAAGCCCGAACTCGGCGGTTCTGAGCTCTTCGCGAGGCTCGGCGTTGAGGGTGGCCTCGCACCGCGCGTGAACCTGGAGGAAGAAAAAGCCAACGCGAATGGCGTCCTTGAGGCGATAAGGAGGGGCCTCGTCAGGGCCGTCCACGACGTGAGCAGGGGCGGACTCGCGGTCGCTTTGACGGAGATGGCCCTGAACGGCGTCGGCTTCACCGCAGACCTCTCGAAGGTTCCCTCCGAAATCACTAACCCAATCGAGGTCGCCTTCAGCGAGAGCCACTCAAGATACATCGTGGCCTTCCTGGAGGAAAACCTTGAGGAGCTTAAGAGCCTCTTCAAGCACTTTGCCATCATCGGGAGAGCAGAGGGGAGCGACGCGGTCTTCCTCTGGAACGGGCAGGAACTCCTCAAAAAACCCGTTTCGGAGCTCAGAGCCGTTCACGAGTCCCTACCAAGGCTTTTGGGTGAGGAGGAATGAGAGTAGCAACGTATGCCTCCCACTCGGCCCTTCAGATTTTGAAGGGGGCGAAGCAGGAAGGCTTTGAGACTATAGCCTTCGGAAAGGCCCGGGTTAGACCGCTCTACACGAAGTACTTTCCGGTTGCCGATTACTTCATTGAGGGGAGCTATCCCGAGGAAGAACTCCTTAATCTTGACGCTGTGGTCATTCCCACAGGTTCCTTTGTGGCGCACCTCGGCGTTGAGCTCGTCGAGAAGATGCGCGTTCCGTACTACGGCAACAAAGAGGTGCTGAGGTGGGAGAGCGACAGGAACCTCGAGAGGAAGTGGCTCGAGGAGACGAAGCTACGCCTTCCGAGGGTCTACAACGACCCCGACGATATAGACGGCCCTGTAATCGTCAAGCCCTTCGGGGCGAAGGGAGGAAAGGGTTATTTCCTGGCAAAAAGCCCTGATGACTTCTGGAGGAAGGCCGAGAGGCTCGGCATCAGGGACAAGGAAGACCTGGGCGGAATCCAGATTCAGGAGTACGTGATTGGAGTTCCGGTTTATCCGCACTACTTCTACTCAAAGCTGAACCGCGAGCTTGAGCTGATGAGCATCGACCGTCGTTATGAGTCGAACGCCGACGCGATAGGCAGGATTCCAGCGAAAGAACAGCTGGACATCGATGTAAACACCAACTACACGGTTATCGGCAACATTCCAATCGTCCTGCGCGAGAGCCTGCTCATGGACGTCATTGAGGCCGGTGAAAGGGTAGTGAAGACCGCTGAAAAGCTCATGGGAGGTCTCTGGGGGCCGTTCTGCCTTGAGGGCGTTTTCACGGAGGATTTAGAGTTCGTGGTCTTCGAGATTTCGGCGAGGATAGTTGCCGGAACGAACCCCTTCGTCCACGGCTCCCCCTACAGCTGGCTCCGCTATGATTTCCCGGTGAGCACCGGCAGGAGGATAGCGATGGAGCTGAGGCAGGGGCTTGAGGAGGACAGGCTCGACGAGGTTTTGACGTGAAAGTGTTTAAGCGGGTTAGGTTTATAAAGCGGATTCCAAAGCGGGTGTAAAAGGTGGTGCTCATGTGGGAGGACTTCATCAGGGAGAAGGTTGAGGAGATTAGGAAGACCGTCGGCGACGGGAAGGCGATAATAGCGCTCAGCGGTGGCGTTGACAGCTCAACTGCCGCTGTACTCGCGCACAAAGCTATAGGCGATAGACTTCACGCTGTTTTTGTCAACACGGGCTTCATGCGCAAGGGCGAGCCCGAGTTCGTTGTCAAGACCTTCCGCGACGAGGTCGGCCTCAACCTGCACTACGTTGACGCGAGCGAGCGCTTTTTCAGGGCTTTGAAGGGCGTTACCGACCCGGAGGAGAAGAGGAAGATAATAGGTCGCGTTTTCATCGAGGTCTTCGAAGAGGTCGCGAAGGAAATCAACGCCGACTTCTTGATTCAGGGAACCATCGCCCCGGACTGGATTGAGAGCAAGGGGAAAATCAAGAGCCACCACAACGTCGGAGGTCTGCCAGAGAGGCTCAACCTCAAGCTCATAGAACCGCTCCGCGACCTCTACAAGGACGAGGTTCGGGAGCTGGCGAAGGAGCTCGGGCTTCCGGAGAAAATTTACAATAGAATGCCCTTCCCTGGGCCGGGCTTCGCCGTCAGGGTTCTCGGGGAGGTCACGCCGGAGAAGATAGCGATAGTCAGAGAAGCAAACGCGATAGTCGAGGAGGAAATCGAGAAAGCAGGGCTTAGGCCCTGGCAGGCCTTTGCGGTTCTGCTTGGCGTCAAAACCGTCGGCGTTCAGGGCGACATAAGGGCCTACAAGGAAACCATCGCGGTTAGGGTCGTTGAGAGCCTCGATGGGATGACGGCAAACGCCATGAACGTCCCCTTTGAGGTTCTCCAGAGGATAGCCTTCAGGATAACGAGCGAGATTCCCGAGGTCGGGAGAGTCCTCTACGACATCACCAACAAACCGCCCGCTACCATTGAGTTCGAGTGAAGGCTTATTTACATTCGTTTCCAACTTTATTCGGTGGGAACATGGGCGAGATTATCGAGGTGATTTACGAGAACGGCGTGCTGAAGCCTCTCAGGCCCCTCAAGTTAAAGGAGGGGCAGAGGCTCAGGGTTAGGATTTACCACGAGGACTTCCTTGAGCTGGCAAGGGAGATGAGGAAGAAGATAACGGCCGAGAAAACACACGAAAAGAATTAAATAAGGTTCTCATCTATATTGGGTGTGGGAGGGACAATGAGAAACCAATGGGAATTAGCAAGAATTGTTGTTAAAGACTTTGGGCCAATAGCTAAAGCTAATATTGTATTGAAGCCTTTAACAATATTTTTTGGAAAAAATAATACTGGCAAAACCTATATGGGATATCTAGCGTGGTATCTTGCTAATAGGGAATACTTAGCTAGATTAAGAGCTAATATCTTCCATAGTACGGAATTTAATGCGGTTTCTAAAAAAATAGAACATATCATCAAATCACTTAATCCTCTTCAACATTCTAAACGATTTCCACTTAAGCAATTTAAATATGCTGGGCATTTCGGGTTTTCCCCAAAGGTTCTAGTTTCTCGTACTGATCTTTACAAATTATTCAACTTCCCTATGAATTACAGAAAAATATTAATTGAATATTATCCTCCCTTCAAGGTTGAGATAGGAATACGCATCATGGAAACAATATCTTCACAAGAGAGCCTTTTAGAGAGAACATTTCCACCTAACTCTTCCAACGTTCCCAAGAACCTAATTCCCGTCATGGGATTTGGAAAAGTACAAAAAGACCAACATACCTCCAAAAAGAATAGCTTAGCAGTAGGAGTTAACGAATCCATTAAACCTTTCGAATTTGAAGTAGTTGTTTTTAGGAAGAAGGATAAGTATAATAGATATTATGCATGTATAACTGTTCGTTCTTCTGTATTGAGAGATGATAAAACTATTAAGGAAATCGCAAGAGGACTATTACGGGAAGTCAGTACAGTTCACATTCGACAAATTTTCAGGAACTCGATTTTTATACCTGCATCCAAAAGTGGATTTATTCTAGTAAGTAAACATTTAGCAAGCCAACTAGTTGTGAGGGCCCTCTCTGGCTCAAGTATATTCATTGAAGATGAAGATATTGCAGTCTCTCGTTATTCGGAGGAATCTGATTTAAATCTCCCAAGCCCTATTGTTGATTTCATTCGTAAAGACCCAGCATTTTCAGATAGTTACTCTGATAAACCTACTGCTTACTTCAGATCCATCTGGAGATTCTTAGAAAACGAATTGATAAAAGGTCATCTTGAGTATAATAGGATTCTAAATACTATAAGATATCGGCCATTTTTAGATAAAAATGTCTCTCTTCCATTGCAATATTCTTCATCATTAGTGGATGAAGCAAGTCCTCTTCTCTTGTATCTTAAATACTCGAGGTTTGTAGAACCCAAAACCCTCTTAATAATAGAAGAACCTGAGGCCCATCTTCATCCTGACGCTCAAAGAGTACTTGCACGTGCATTGGTTAAACTAGTAAATAGAGGAGTGTATGTAGTATTGATAACTCATAGTCCATACATACTTCAACAAATAAACAACAACATCAAACTATACTATCTCAAAAAAGCCGGGAAAGAAAAAGAACTAAAAGAATTCCTTAAAAACCATGGTTGGGAAAAAGACGAAATACTAGATCCCTCAAAAGTCGCCCCATATTTGTTTGATAATAATGAAGGATATACAAAGATACGTGAACTTGAAATTTTTAGGGATGAAGGAATTTCCTCTGAAGCATTTTATTATACGATCATAGAATTACTAAAAGAAACTGAAGAACTAACAGAACTGCTGAGTGGGTCTTCTGAGAGAGGTAATGGTGAAGAGTATGACCCGGAAGATTCCTGAAATAGACTATTCAAAAATCAAGACCCAAATTACTCAATTTTTCTCTCCAAGCTTGGTGGAAAGCGGAAGTAGGATTGAGATTAATCATAGTAAACATGAATGGATAATTAGAATTCATGAAACTTCTCCAAGTGCTAAATTAAAAACTCTAGAATTTAGAGTCCCTAAAAAAAAGATATATCAGCCTATACCTATCAGGACTGACAATAGGGATATACTGCACTTATTCAAAAATGGAAACAACTGTGAAAGTTCTCTATTAGTGATAACAAAAGATCACAAACTGCATATATTGCTCGTTGAAATGAAGAGTACATTAAAGTCACTATCGGTCTATGATGATCTTGAAAAAAAAGTAATTGGGTCAGCAATTCTCATTTTGACAATTTTAAGATTCTTAGAAATTGATTATGGGGAGGGAATATGGAAGGTAGTATTTGCATATTACAAAGATGACATTAAAAATAACACACGTAGCTATCCTAAGGGAGACCTCATAAAATATGAAGCAAAACTTGTTCATAACACTCGCCCAACCAAGAAATACATTAGAGTGCCTTTACCTTGGGGTAGAGAATTTAAAGTTTTTATAAAAACAATTGAGACGAAATCAAGTTCTTATTCAACTAATCTGATGAAAATAATATAACCGATTTAGATATTTAGGGAGGTGGGCTCATGATAGTTATAATGGACAACGGAGGGCAATACGTCCACAGGATTTGGAGAACGCTCCGCTATTTGGGAGTTGAAGCGAAGATAATCCCCAATACCACCCCGCTCGAGGAAATCAGGGCGATGGAGCCGAAGGGAATAATCTTCTCAGGTGGCCCCGACATAAACAAGACGGGCAACTGCGAGGCCATTCTGGAACACTACGACGAGTTCAACGTTCCAATCCTCGGAATCTGCCTCGGCCACCAGCTCATAGCGAGGCACTTCGGGGGAAAGGTCGGCAGGGGCGAGAAGGCCGAGTACAGCTTGGTTGAGATTGAAATAATCGAGGAAAACGACCTCTTTAAGGGCTTTCCAAGGAAGCTGAAGGTGTGGGAGAGTCACATGGACGAGGTGAAGGAGCTCCCGCCGGGCTTTAAACTGCTCGCGAGGAGCGAAACCTGCCCGGTTGAGGCTATGAAGCACGAGAGCCTTCCAATCTACGGCGTCCAGTTCCATCCCGAGGTCTCCCACACCGAACGCGGGGCCGAGGTCTACAGGAACTTCGCGAGGCTCTGCGGGGAGCTCTAGCTCAGCTAGTCGGTCCTCTCTTCACCTTTCCGCAACGGATTTACTCATCATCGCCTCGCACTATCTCAATGGAGTACGTCAACTCGGCACCGCTCAGCTTGACCTGGGCCGAGGCGGAGCAGTACTTATCCTGACTCAGTTCTATGGCCCTTCTCGCCTTTTCCTCCTTAACGTTTCCGTAAATCCTGTAGTGAATGTGAACCTTGGTGTAGACCTTCGGGTATTCCTCCCTTCTCTCTCCGGAAATCTCAACTTCGAGGCCCTCAATCGGCTCGCGCATCTTCTTGAGAATCATGACGACGTCGTAGGCGGTGCAACCGGCAATGCTGAGGAGAAGGAGCCTCATCGGGCTTATTCCACCGTCCCCAAGGATTATCGAGCATCCACCATCTTCCATCGAGCCGACGAACTGCATTCCATCAACCCACTTGACGCGACCCTTCACGCTCATGAAACCACCGTAGTTCCTACCGCGTGAGTTTTAAAGCCCTTTCCTCAACCTCTGGTCATGTACATTCGACCCTTCGACCCCTGGAAGGCGAAGCTCTGTACGTGTCCCTTCAAGTACACGCTGAACGTCTACACCGGCTGTGACCACGCCTGCGTTTACTGCTACATAACGAGCTATATTCCCAACGCCTTCCGCGTGAGGACAAAGGAGAACCTCCTACCAAAGCTGGAGAAGGAGCTCAGAAAGTTCGACCGGCGTTACATTATAGCCCTCTCCTACTCATCCGACCCCTATCCGACGGTAGAACGCGAGCTCGGGATAACGAGGAAGGTCCTTGAGCTTTTCAAACGCCACGACGTCCGCTGTCTGCTCCTCACCAAATCCGATATCTTCGAGCGTGATATAGACATTCTGAGCGAGCTCCGCTGTGCCGTTGGAATCACCGTGACGACGGTTGACGAGAGGAAGGCGAGGCTCCTCGAGCCGAACGCCCCATCGCCGAAGGCGAGGATACGTGCGTTGAAGAAGGCTAAGAACGCGGGGATTCCTGTTTACGCGAGGATAGACCCGATTATCCCCTTCTACACCTGGGAGGACTTCGACGAGACACTAAAAGCTCTAAGCTTCGTGAGCCACATCACAGTTTCAACCCTCAAGCTGAGGCCCGACTCCAAGAGGAGGATGTTCGCGAAGTTTCCGGAGCTGATGGAAAAGCTGTGGCCGCTCTACGAGAGGGGGGAGAGGATTGGCGGCTACTACTACCTACCGAGAGAGCTACGCTTCCAGATTCTGCGAGAGGCTGAGAAAAAGATAACGGAAAGTGGCATCACGTTTGGTTCGTGTCGGGAAGGTTATCGCTCGTTTCCGAGCTGTGATGGCTCTCATCTTGTTCCTTAGCGAGCTCCTCGCGGATTTCGGCTTCAATTGCTCTTCTCTTCATTTCGTCACTTTCCTCATGCCTCTTTAATGAGGCCTCAACCAGGGCCCTGTACAGGGGGAGCATCTCGGGCAGGTGCTCCGGCTGCCACTGGACGCCGAGAATGAAGCCCTCTTTGCCCTCTATAGCTTCTATCAGGCCGTCAACAGCGAAGGCAACCTGTCTGAGTCCTTCTCCAACCCTCTTCACGGCCTGGTGGTGGAAGCTGTTTACCCACGCCCATCCCTCGTTTGTTCCCTCGATGTTCAGGCTCTCGCGCAGGATGGAGTACAATCTTGAGTCCGCCTTTATTCTGATGGTATGAAGCCTCTGCTCCGGCCTCGTGCTTCCAAAGCTCCAGTCGTGCTTTATCGCCTTGGGGATGTCGTAGATGTCTTGATAGAGCGTTCCGCCGAGGGCGACGTTGATTACGTGCATTCCCCTTCCTACCCCGAGGATTGGAATTCCTACCTCGACGGCGAGCTTTACCAGCTCAATCTCGAACTCGTCTCGAAGAACGTCAACTTCCCTGAGGCTCGGCGAGGGGTCCTCCCCGTAGAAACGCGGGTGGACGTCGGGTCCTTCAATGAGCAGTATCCCGTCGGAGACTTCTATGATATCCTCGGGCTCGATTTCGGGGCTGAAAACTGCTGGAAGTCCGCCGGCCTCTATAACGCGCTTTATGTGTGCTCTGCCGGCTGAAAGGGACTCGGTCCAGGGAGAACCTATGATTGCTATCAGGGGTTTCATGCCACCACCGATGGAAATCTGAGAAAGAAAAGGGTAAAAAGCTTTTCCTCACTTCTTAAGGGCCTTGATTTCTTCCTCAATGACCTCGGCGAGCCTCCTAACGCCTTCCCTGATTGTGTCTTCCGGAACGTAGGTGAAGTTCAGCCTGAGGGTGTTCTTGACGTCGCGGTGGGCGAAGAAGGCCTCACCGGGGACGTAGGCGACGCCCTTGGCGACGGCTTTCTCCATCATGAGCTTGGTGTCTATTCCCTCCGGCAGAGTGACCCAGACAAACATTCCTCCGTCTGGCCTGGTCCACTCAACTCCATCGGGCATGAACTCCTCGAGGGCCTCGAGCATTGCATCTCTGCGCGGCCTGTAGAACTCGATTATCTTCGGTATGTGCTCATCGAGATGGCCCTCCTCGACGTACTTCCACGCTATAACCTGACCGAAGGGGTTTGCACAGAGGTCAACGGCCTGCTTCGCTATCTCCATCTTCCTTATGAAGTGTGGGTGGGCTGAAACCCATCCGAGGCGGAAGCCAGGGGCGAATATCTTTGAGAACGTCCCGAGGTAGATAACCCTGCCCTCGTCGTCGAAGTGCTTTATCGGCGGAATCGGCTCGCCCGAGTAGCGGAGCTCGCTGTAGGGGTTGTCCTCGACGATGAGGAAGTCGTACTCCTTGGCGAGCTCTATGAGCCTCTTCCTCCTGTCAAGGCTCATGGTGACTCCCATCGGGTTCTGGAATGTCGAGACGGTGTAAACGAACTTAACTCGCTTTCCTTCTCTCTTCAGCTCCTCAAGCTTCTCCTCGAGGATGTCAATCCGCATTCCGTCGTGGTCCATTGGAATGCTCACGAACTCTGGGTCATAATATTTGAACGCGTTGAGCGCCGCGAGGTAAGTCGGAGCCTCGACGACGACAATGTCACCGGGATTTATGAAGACCCTTCCGATGAGGTCGAGGGCCTGCTGTGAACCTGCCACTATCATTATCTCGACCTTGCTCATTGGGATGCCGTAGCGCTTTTCCATCCACTTCGCGAGGGCGAGGCGGAGTGGAGTGAATCCTTTGGTCGTTCCGTACTGCAGGGCCTTGTCGGCGTGCTCCGTGAGGACCTCCTGGGCAATCTTCTTGATAATCTCGACCGGGAAGGTCTCTGGGGCGGGCAAACCGCCGGCCAGGCTGATAACATCGCTTGTCTCGACGAGCTTAAGGAGCTCTCTAATCTCCGAGGCCTTCATCTGAAGGGCCTTCTCGGAGAAGAAGGACTCAAAGTTGAGGGGCTCGGACGCGAGCTTCCTTTCAAGTTTTTCGTGCATAGCCACCACCTCAATGAACATGCCTGAGCACGTCACCAAATCTATACACTAAGAACTTCGGGTCTTTCGTTATAAACCTTTCCCAACGCCCAGATTTGGTCTTTACAAAGGTAAACACGGCTTCCTTCGGCAATTTAAGGGCACTGGAGGACTTTTGGTGACATTGATGCACTAAAAACACCTCAAAGCCCCTTCGGGTTCTTGCGCCTTTTCAGAAAAAATATAAACCCTGTCTCCTAAACCTGAGTTTACCAGGAGGTGATAGCGATGCCAGTGGTGAAGGAAGTCCTTGAAATAGCGGAGAAGATAAGGAACATGGAGATACGCGGTGCGGGAAAGATAGCCCGTTCAGCGGCCTACGCTCTCCAGATACAGGCCGAGAAGAGCGGGGCCAAGACCGTTGACGAGTTCTGGGAGGAGATGAAGCAGGCCGCAAAGATACTCTACGAGACAAGGCCAACCGCGGTTTCCCTGCCCAACGCCCTCCGTTACGTCATGCACAGGGGCAAGATTGCCTACTCGAGCGGTGCCGACCTTGAACAGCTTAGGTTCATCATAATCAACGCCGCCAAGGAGTTCATACACAACTCCGAGAACGCGGTCAAGAGGATAGGCGAAATCGGCGCGAAGCGCATTGAAGACGGCGACGTCATAATGACCCACTGCCACAGCAAGGCCGCGATAAGCGTCATGAAGACCGCCTGGGAGCAGGGCAAGGACATCAAGGTCATCGTAACCGAGACGAGGCCCAAGTGGCAGGGCAAGATTACCGCCAAGGAGCTGGCTTCCTACGGAATTCCGGTCATCTACGTCGTCGATTCAGCCGCCAGACACTACATGAAGATGACGGACAAGGTCGTCATGGGAGCCGACAGCATAACGGTCAACGGCGCGGTGATAAACAAAATTGGAACGGCCTTGATAGCGCTTACCGCCAAGGAACACAGGGTTTGGACGATGATTGCTGCAGAAACCTACAAGTTCCACCCCGAGACGATGCTCGGCCAGCTCGTCGAGATTGAGATGCGCGACCCAACCGAGGTTATTCCCGAGGAAGAGCTCAAGACTTGGCCTAAGAACATCGAGGTCTGGAATCCAGCGTTTGACGTTACGCCTCCAGAGTACGTTGACGTCATCATCACCGAGCGCGGGGTCATTCCACCGAGCGCCGCCATAGACATCCTCAAGGAGGAGTTCGGCTGGGCGCTCAAGTACCGCGAGCCCTGGGAGGACTGACTTTTCCCTCTTTTTCCACCGATACCGTTTAAAACTCCTCACCCTTCTATACCTGAGGAAAGAAAGGAAGGTGATGCTCATGAAGGTTTACATTGCAGAGAACGTCCGAGGGATTTACGCCTTCGACGAGAGCGGGAAGCTCATCGCGAGCAAACCCTTCAGCGGAAAGCCAGAGACAAGCCTCGACAGGCTTTTGAAGGGAGAACCGAGCGACGAACTGCTCGCCCTGCTCGACGAGCTGAATGGAGAAGGCTATGAAGAGTTCATCGTGGAGGACACCGAGCTGAGCAGAAAGCTCAAGGAGCTCGGCTACAACGCAACAGCTGAGTTCCCGAACCTGGCGGGAGAAAAGCTCCGCTCAAGTCCAGAGGAGTTCCTCGGCGATAACTGGTTTGACGAGTACTACACCGTCGGAGTTGCCCTGACGAGGCTCCGCATACAGGAGCAGAGCGGTGCGCGCGACAAGATGATTATACAGGCCATCGAGGCGCTCGATGACATTGACAAGGTCATTAACCTGCTCGTTTCGAGGCTGAGGGAGTGGTACGGACTTCACTTCCCAGAGCTCGACGAGATATTGCCCAAGCACCCGCAGTACGTTGCCTTCGTCAAGGAAATTGGCCCGAGGGAGAACGTGAGCAGGGAGAAGCTTGAAAAGCTCGGCTTCTCGGAAGGCAAGGTTGAGAAGATTCTCAAAGCGGCCGAGAAGTCCATGGGAGCACCGCTCGGCAAGTTCGACAGCGAAATCATAAGGAAGCTCGCCAGCGAGATTTCCGACCTCTACAAGCTGAGGGAGCAGATTGAGGACTACCTTGAGACGGCGATGGACGAGGTGGCTCCAAACCTGAAGGCCCTCGTCGGTGCAAAGCTTGCCGCTCGCTTGATGAGCCTCGCTGGAGGCCTTAAGGAGCTCGCCATGATGCCCGCTTCAACGATACAGGTTCTTGGAGCCGAGAAGGCCCTCTTCAGGCACCTAAGGACGGGCGCCAAGCCGCCAAAGCACGGCGTCATCTTCCAGTACCCAGCTATAAACCGCTCGCCCTGGTGGCAGAGGGGTAAAATTGCGAGGGCTTTAGCTGGAAAGCTGGCCATAGCGGCTCGCGTTGACTACTTCTCTGGTGAATACATCGGTGAGGAGCTCAAGAAGGAGCTCGAGCAGAGAATCAAGGAAATCAAGGAGAAGTACCCGAACCCACCGAAGAAGAAGGCCAAGCCTGAGAAGAAAAAGAAGAAGTTCAAGGGCAAGGAAAAGAAGGGCAAGAAGCACGAGAAGGGCAGGAAGGAGAAGAAGGGTAAGGGCAAGCCCGATAAGAAGGGTAAGAAGAAAAAGAAGGGCAAGAGGTGATGTAGATGAAGGTTAAGAAGCACAGGTTCCCGGGCGTTTACATCGTCATCGATGA
>NZ_JAMOQU010000065.1 GCF_027063845.1 Thermococcus sp. | reverse complement strand
CCTGTCAACGGCGTAAATCAGCAGGACGCCGAGGGCTATTCCCAGGGCTACGGGCGGAAACCCGGCGCTCTCTATTCCCGGCAGAATGAGCGAGGTGAACGAGGCTACAATCATAACCCCGGCCGCGAAGCTGAGCGAGAAGTCAACGCCCTCAGCCGGGAGCTTTTTCGCGAAAAGCGCCACCATCGCTCCGAGCGACGTCATGAGCGCGACGAATAGGCCCGCGTAGAAGGACACCCATATCAGGCTCCCCCTGCTGAGCTCGAGGAGGTACTTAGCGAGTCCCTCGATGAAGCCTTCTAACATATTTCGGCCACCCTAATTATCTGGGCGGTTGGGTTTATAAGCCTTCTTTCGACCTTAGCCCGGTGAGAGCATGGAGGAGCTGTTTGAGGAAGTCGAGCTTGAGGCGTACGTTTATCCGACCGAGGACATCGAGAAGGTAAAGAGGGCCATGCTGAACCTCGTGCCCGATTTGGAGTTCGAGGTCTTTGACCGGGGCGATTACGTAATACTCACGGGAAAGACGAGGAGCAGGAAAGCTCTCAGCAGGCTCTACGAGCTGTTCAGAGGGCAGGCGATACTCGACACCGCGCGCTCCTTCCTCGAGGAGGGCTACTTCGGCGAGGAGATAATCGTCAAGGTGAACAAGCAGGCGGCCTACGCGGGAGTTGTGAACTTCAACGAGGAGAGCCCGCTCGGCCCGATAACGATAATAATCCGCACGAAGAACCCGAGGAAGCTCATGAAGTGGCTCGCCCCGAGAACGAAGGACGGCGTGCCGATTGAGTGATACTCTGATGAGTGCTGTTCTCCACAATTTTTCGGTTTGCTTTGACCTTCCTTTGGCGGGTGCCCTTACAGGTCCGCCTCGGAAATCGATTTTTGTGGTTATGTAGACGTAACTTATTGGAACAATTTTGTTGGTCTGTGTAACGAAGTATTTTCGAACATTCCGAATGATACTCTCTCGTCGCCTGAACGACAATAAAACCTGCCTAAATTGGATTGTTTTTGGAAAAAACGCAGGATAGCCGTTAAATAACCCAACAAAGGTTGATGACCCCTCGGGAAATCGCGGTAAGTTATTCCTCTGACTGGGAGGAGCGCCAATCAGGGTTGTTCGCACTTGTGGAAGTGCCCATCGAGCGGTTTGGACAAGCCACAAAAGGCCCAGGGTTAAAGCCCAATTTCCAGAAAGGCTTAAATATTGGGAGGCCCTTCTTCCTTTGTTAGGCGAAAGAATGAATTTCGCGCCCGGTTGCAATAAGACTCGAGGAGAATTGAAAGTCATACTCCACCAGGGCATAGTAGTAGATAGCATCCCCGTTGCAATAAGACTCGAGGAGAATTGAAAGTTATAGAGAGGAAGGTAGCGGACGGTTTCTTTTCCGGGTTGCAATAAGACTCGAGGAGAATTGAAAGTTTGGCTAATCGGTGGTTTCTTTCTTTTGGATAGCCGTTGCAATAAGACTCGAGGAGAATTGAAAGAGGTCCTGGGCATAGTAGCCAATAGCCAACAAAATAAGTTGCAATAAGACTCGAGGAGAATTGAAAGGAGAACACCATAAGAACGACCTTTCCCAGGCCCCAGAGGTTGCAATAAGACTCGAGGAGAATTGAAAGGAGGGTTAGCTTTGAGTTTCTCGAAAAGTCCAGGACGGTTGCAATAAGACTCGAGGAGAATTGAAAGTAATAGGCCTGGAGCATAGCGTTATAGTAGTAATCGCGTTGCAATAAGACTCGAGGAGAATTGAAAGTTGTTCTCAACGTCCGAGTGAACCTTAGACCATTGGAGGTTGCAATAAGACTCGAGGAGAATTGAAAGGATGATTACGTTATTATGGCCTCCTCCCAGGTCTCGGGTTGCAATAAGACTCGAGGAGAATTGAAAGTTCTACTCATGAGAGAGTAGGTTATGAAACTCAGAGCGTTGCAATAAGACTCGAGGAGAATTGAAAGCTTTTTCCATGAGAGAAAGGGCAAGGTCGAGGTACTTGTTGCAATAAGACTCGAGGAGAATTGAAAGGCGCTCTTGGCCATAGGGGGCCTTGTCTTTGCCCCCGTTGCAATAAGACTCGAGGAGAATTGAAAGAGTGTATTTGTTACACTTCCCCTTAAAAGTCTTTCGAGTTGCAATAAGACTCGAGGAGAATTGAAAGCAGCGACGGCCACGTCCGGGTCTGTCCCGTCGCCCCGTTGCAATAAGACTCGAGGAGAATTGAAAGAATAGTGATTTGCCCCCAGACGATTACATCCCGCCTGGTTGCAATAAGACTCGAGGAGAATTGAAAGGGAGTGGCCCGGTTCAAAAGCTCGGAAACGTCGAAAAGGTTGCAATAAGACTCGAGGAGAATTGAAAGAACACCACCAAGAGCGCCCGCGACGGTGCTTTTGAAGTTGCAATAAGACTCGAGGAGAATTGAAAGACGAGTGGCTGAGGGCAACAACGGAGAGGATTAGGGGTTGCAATAAGACTCGAGGAGAATTGAAAGGCTCGATGGCAAAAAAAAGAAAGGGCGCGTTATTCCAGTTGCAATAAGACTCGAGGAGAATTAGAAAAGAAAACCCCGCTCACTCTCTCCCCTTCTGCCTTCCCCATCCGAGCCTTGCGGTCAGGATTTTCTCGCTGGCGAAGACCCTCGCGGTTACGTAGAGCGTTGCACCGGCGACAATGGCGAGGTAAGCTATGCTAGCGCCGAGGGCAGTGTAGTCTTTTGCTATGAGGTAGCGGTAGTCCACGACCGGGTGGGTGAAGGGGCTGGCGAGGAGCAGGTACTTCCAGAGGGCCGAGAGCTGGCTAATATCAACGAACATCAAGACGAACGACGGAAAGGCGAGGGGCAGTATGACCGAGCTGACCACCGTGTTTGCGCTCTGGACGTCCTCGGCGAAGACAGCTAATAGCATCGCGAGGCTCAGCGAAAAGGCTATCGTCAGGAAGACAACGACGCCGAAGAGTGCCAGCCCAGCGGGGGTTATCGAGAGACCGAGTTCACTCAGCGAAACGCCCGTCTCTCCAAAGCCCGCCATGTACTGCCTGAGGCCAATCATATAAGCTAAGGCCGCTATGACGCCCATCACGGCCGTTCCAGTTATCTTCGATGCCACAATCGTCGTCCTTCTCACCGGGAGCGTCAGGAGCGTCTCAAGGGTTTTGTTCTCCTTTTCGCTCGCCACAACCCCCGCCGACATCTGGGATGTTATCATGACCATCAGGAAGACTATGAGGGGCAGTCCGTAAGACTGGGAAGCCAGAACCTGCGAGACAACCGTTGGGGGAACGTCAACGATTCTGCCAAGGAGGTACGACTTGCTCTCCGCCCTTATCGGGTGCAGAACCGCGTCCGGATTCTTCGCGCCGAGTTCCCGAACCTTGAGCTTCGCTATCTCCTCCGAGAGAACGTTTATCACGGCGTTAATTCTGCCCTCGCTCACGCTCTCCCGCATCCCTGAGCCAATCTCCTTGAAGACCCCGTATATCTGGACCGTCGCGGCTTCATCGGACTCAATGCTCTCGCTGAAGTTGTGGGGAATCACGACCAGGACGTTTTGATTCTCCTGGAGTGCCTTTCTCAATGCGTCGTCAACCGAACCTGCGCTTATGACGGTTATCGTGACGTTGGGGGTGACGTTTAGGGCCTTTATCAGCAACTCGCCGTACTTTCCATCGTCGAAGTTAACTATCGCAACGTGCGTTTCCTTCGTCGCGCTTTCAAACCCGAACTGCATCATCTTTCCAAGGGCGGGGTAGACGATTAGGGGCACGATTATGAGGCCAAATATCAACTTTCTGTCCCGCATCAGGTTCTTTATCTCCTTCTTGGCCAGAACGAGAAAATCGCTCATGAGCCCTCACCCCCGACCGGCTCCGGGATGCTCACGCCGATGGACCTCATGAAGACCTCCTCGAGGTTCTCGGCGCCGTATTTGGTTTTCAGCTCCTCCGGCGTTCCAGTTTCCACGATTCTTCCATCGGCAATCATGGCAACGCGGTCGCAGAGGAACTCGACCTCAAGCATGTTGTGGCTTGAAATCAGGAACGTCGTTCCTTCGCTCCTCGCGAAGCGCCTTATTGTCTTTCTAATCTCGTAGGCGTTCACTATGTCAAGCCCGCTCGCCGGCTCGTCGAGGATTGCCAGCTTCGGCCTCACCATTAGGGCCCTCGCTATCAACAGCTTGCGCGTCATTCCCTTGGAGTACGTTGAGACCTTGTCGTCGAGCCTCTCCCCCAGACCGGAGAGCTCAACGCCGAGCTGGAGCATCTCCCGGGCTTTCCGCTCGTCTTTGGCGTAAAGCCTCGCCATGAACTCCAGGTACTCCCTCCCGGTGAGGTTTTTGTAGGCTCCCGCCTCCTCGGGCAGATAACTTATTAATGTCCTGACCCTATCAGCTTCCTTAACGACGTCGTAGCCCCCTATCCTCACCGTTCCACCGGTTGGCTTTAGCAGGGTAGCGAGGATTTTGAGGGTCGTGCTCTTTCCCGCTCCGTTCGGCCCGATGAGACCGAAGATTTCGCCCTCCCGGATGGAGAAGCTTATCCCCTTGAGGGCCTTGACTTTTCCGTAATCCTTCTCAAGGTTCTCAACCTCAACGAGCATTTTCATCACCCTTGTAGATGAATATGTCCTCGATTTTAACGCCGAAGAACCGCGCTATCTTGAAGGCCAGCCTTAGGGAGGGGTCGTATTTCCCTTTCTCAATCGCAATAATCGTCTGCCTCGTAACCCCCAAGGCCTTTGCGAGCTCTTCTTGAGTTAGTCCTCTCGCCTCCCTCAGCTCGCGCAACCTGTTGCGCATCACATCACCCTCTCGTAGTAGGCTTTCAGAATTACCGCGGCCAGAACGCCTGCAAGCAGGGGTAAAATGAGCCACTTGGAAAGCAGAACTGCCGTTTTGTAGTCGTGGCCGGCGAGCCATATCAGCTCGTAGCCGAAGACCACGAGACCAATCCCCATTCCGTTGTAGATGCTTTTCATGGTTATCAGCTCTGTCCTCTCGTCGGTTATTGGTTCCCTCTTGTTGTACCATTTCATGAGGAGCCACGTTCCGAGCCAGACGAGGGTGAAAAAAAGCCAGCTCAGGTAAGTATTGGTTCGCGAGTAATAGCTCATCAACAACATCGTCGCGAGGAGAAACAGGAGGTGGCTTGTTCTGAATTCCATTCACATCACCCGCGAGTAGTAGTGTCTGAACAGAAGGTGGAGCATCAACATGACTGCCAGAACGAGGCCGACCGCTATGAAGGCACCTTCCATCTTCGGATTTGAGCTTTTTCCCGATAGAACAAGCAGGGTGATTGCAAGGCCGAGGCTTGTCACCTGGAGGGTTCTTCTGGAAGCAATCTCGTTTATTCGTAGAGTTCTCTCGTCTTTAAGAACAAGGCCTCTCTTTTCGAGGTGGGAGAAATAGAGATTAACCAAAATCGCGGTCAGGACGAAGGCGGCTATCGCATATTCGCTTTTTCCTGAAGTGGTAGCCCATCCAACGACCCAGCCTAGGGCCATAACCGCGAGGAGCGCTGGTAGTAAAGCCTTGTTATCTTCCATCACTTTCACCATGTAAAGTTTCCTTTACGTAAAGCTTCCTTTACATCCTTATAAGGCTTTCCCCTCAAAGCTTTTAAAGGTGGAGTGAAAACTCACTTCCGCGCGGGGGTAGCCGAGCCTGGCCAAAGGCGCGGGATTTAGGGTCCCGTCCCGTAGGGGTTCCCGGGTTCAAATCCCGGCCCCCGCACCAGAAACTTTTGCCAAGCAAAAGTTTCATCAAAGTTCGTGATTCCTTTTGAGTTGCTGTTCTTTGGGTGGATTTCTTCTTGATTGCTCCTGTGGAAAGGTGAATTTCTCTTAGAGCGTCTTTTAGCGGGGGGTTCAAGGGTTTTTGCGCTCCTTTGGAGCGCGGTTCAAGTAGAACCCGCGTGAAAGAGGGCGTATCTTTAAAAAATTCAACCTTCAAGGGTCAGTTTAGAGTTTAAAATCCCTTTGTAGAGGAGCCTCAAGGGAGAATCACGAGCTTTTGGTGAAGCTTTTGAAAAAAGCTTCCCTCGCAAGCGCTGGCGGAAGAGTAAGTGCTTTTTTGAAGTGCAATTCTTAGAAGTGGTTCCTATCAACCTCAACTTTTAGATGTCCCCATGGGATACATCGTTTCAGGCCCTTACCCTGTTGAAATGCTGGTTTTGCGATGCGATAGTCAGATGCATGATTATTCCCGTGTATAGTGTTATCTTAAGTTCGTATCATCGAAAAGGTTATCTATCCGTGAAGTTGCCCCTATACTGGTGGTGCTATGGATTTCGCACTCTTCATGGAACGGTACGTGTACAGGGCCCTCTGGTATCTGGGAATTGGGCTGATAATTGCCATTCCCATCGCCATCTGGTACGAACTCAAGTCTGGGGCCTTCTACACACAATCCGAGGCCACGTTCTTCATCGCCCTGTTCGTGATTGTGTCAATTATCGCGGTGAAATTCGGCGGATTTATGGGTAGGTTGAGGAAGATGGTATATCCCTGGTGGCACTACCTTAGAAAATGACCCCCGCTATTCTTTCTTTCGAAGTTGGTGCCATCTTTCGCAGACTTTTCCAGTTTCTTCATTCTCCAACAAGCCTCGCGTGCTCCTGCTTGATACAGCGGTGGGCGACAGCGATAAGGCCCGCTTCCCTCGCCCTTCTGAAGGCCTCTCCGTCGTATGTTTCGAACTGGAACCAGACAACTTTCGCCCCCTTCTTTATCGCCTGCTCAACGTAGTCCCTCGCGAACTCCGGGCGAACGAAGAGGTCAACTATCTCGACCTCGTCGGGAATGTCGAGAACGCTCGGGTAGCACTTCCGCCCGAGGACTTCAGAGTAGCGGGGGTTGACGGGATAGACCTCGTAGCCCTTCTCAAGGAGATAGCGCATGACGTCGTTCGCATCGCGCTCGGGCTTTGGGGAAGCTCCAACGAGAGCTATCTTCCGGTACTTCGTCAGAATCTCCCTCACGTCATCGTCGGTCAGCCCGTCAACGGGGGTTACCCTAACCATCGTATCACCACCATAGGTTTGGGAAGGTGTTTAAAGCCCTAACGAGAACCCACCATGATGGCCATGCTCTACGAGGAAACGCTTTATTCCAAGTGGATAATTGCCCTGCTCGTCCCCCCTATAATAGGCATGTCAATCGGCCTCTATGCGAGCTTCGCCACCGGGCAGGGCGTCCTCATAATGACCGTTGCAACGGCCCTCACGATAGCGGTAATCCTTGAGGCGATGGCTTTCAGAGTGAGGGTTTACGAGGAGGGAATCTTCCTCAGCGGTTTCCTTGGCCTCTTCATCAGAAAAACGGTTAGGGTTGACGAAATCGAGTGGTTCGCGGTCAGGGAAGGCTGGATGAGCTGTCCGGCGAAGATTCACTTCATCCTTCCTGCAAAGGCCTGCGTCTACATCAAGCGAAAGAAGGGCTGGGACGTTTCGTTCTCGACCAATCGCCCGGAGGAAATTACTGAGGTTCTTCGCTCGCTGGGAGTTCAACGAGGAGCTTAGTCCCCTCAATTCCCACGACCCTGACCTTCTCCCCCCTCCTCGCGGTTCCGTGAAGGCACTCCGCGCGCCAGAGCTCGCCGTCGAGCTTTACACTCCCTTCCGGCGAGAGGTCCTCAACAACCATAGCAGTTCTGCCGACGAGCGATTCTGGCCCGGTCTGAGGCCGTTTTTCGAGCCCGCCTCTAAGAACATATGGAGCAATCAAAACGTCCTTGACGATGAGAACTCCTAAAATCAGCCCAATAATGAGGACCGGCACTTCTATCCCGAGGGCGGGCAGAACAACGAGAAGGAAAACGCCAACGATTATCTCGTCCGCTATCAACGCGATGAGCTTGAGCAGTCTTGCTCCCTTCCCTCCAGCCATCTCCACCCCTCGTTGACCTCAATTACTCCCCACCAGCGCCTCAGCTCCCGTCTCGCGGTTCCATAGTCCGGATAAAACCGCCCCACGAGCCTCCAGAAAGCCTTGGAGTGGTTGAGGTAGCGCAGGTGGGCGAGCTCGTGGATTACGACGTATTCGATGAGTTTCTCGGGTAAAGCCACGAGGCGGAGGTTGAAGCTCAGGTTTCCCCTGCTCGAACAGCTCGCCCACTTCGTCCTCTGGTTCCTGATGTAGATTTTGCCGGGGGAAACACCCATCAGAACGGAGTAGAGGGCGACGAGCGCCGTTACCCTGTCCCGCAGGAGCTCCTTCAGGGCCTTCCGCGCCCGTTCGCGCTCGGCCGGGAGGATTAGCTTGCCGTCCCTGAGCTCAACTTTCCGAACGTTCCCCAGCTCAAGCCTGTAGAACTCGCCGAAGAACGGGAAGCCCCTCGCAGATTCCCTCCTTACCTCCTCAAGCTCCCTCAGCCGGTTGCTAAGCCATCTCTCGTGCTTTTTGATGAACGCCTCCACATCAAAGCCCCTCGGCGCCGTCACGACGATTCTCCCGTCGGGCTTGATTTCGAGCCTCGCATAGCGGACGGGCCGGTGCCGAACCTCGACTTCCATGTGACCACCTTTAATGAGTGGTCCCTACCCGTGCTTATGAAGGTTGAGGTCATAAAGCGGAATTTCGGGAAACGCTCCGCTCCGAGTTCCCCGAAAGCTATAGCGTTCTAACCAGCGAGGAGCTCTTCAGGGCCTTCATCTCGGAGCTCCGCGACGGGGTTCGCTCGCTGGGGATAAAAACGGAGAGCATAGAGACGCACTTTAGAGGGGGTTTTGTGGGTGTTTAATCACCAAGTCACCGACAGCAGGGGCCCGCCGTAGGCGAGCCACAGGAGGAAAGCTGTCGCGAAGGGAACCGTGAACTCATCGTAGGCCGAGCGGAGGGGAAGGCTCTCAAGGGCAGTCGCGACGAGGGCTACACCGGCGATAAGGCTCCAGCTCGGGTTGAGCGAGAGAACCCTGTGGGCACCCCAGAGGGCCAGAACTGAAACGGTGAACATCGTTGCGCTTCCGATTAGGGTCTTCCGCGGGTTCCAGGGAATCCTCGGTCCACCGAGGGCCTGGCCGACTATGGCGTTGAAGCAGTCGCCGAAGGTCGAGACCCATAGGGCCGAGAGCGCCACGAGCTTCGGAAAGACCGTGCAGATAATCCCCATCGTCACCCAGAAGAGGAAGCTCCCGAGGAAGTTGTCGCGCTCGTCTTCCCTCGCCATCGTCCGGTAGCTGAGCTCCGCTATCGGAACGGTGAACTTCCAGCCGCGGAGGAGCTTGAGGTGCTGGAGCGTGTAAAGGAAAGCCAGCGACCAGACCACGAGCAGGGTAACCCATCTCGGCGTGAAGAGTATTATCGGCGCCCCGAGGATTCCTGGCGAAACGTGCCAGAGCTTTCTTATTAGCTCCCTTTTGTTCAAGCCCATGATTCCACCCTAATATCGTCGGGCTTGGAGTATTTATCGGTTTTTCCCGCCTATCGTTAACTATAAAAAGGGATAATCCAACGGACACACATGCGAGTAACGTTTGAGCGCGTAGTGGTCGTTGAGGGAAGCCCCGAAAAGCTCGAAAAGTTCCTCGGGGAGAACACATTCGTTTACTGGGTTAAAGGACCCAACTGGGAAGTATGGAGCCTTGCGCCGGACTTTATCCGGGAGCGCTACGAGGAGCACTTTTATCTGGTGGACTTCGAGGGGGAGAGCTTCCTTCTTGCTTCCACAGTCCATCTAAAGCTTCCCGTTCTCGGCAACCGCGTCGCTCGGTTTGAAGGAAAGAGAAAGGCCGTAGCGAGGAGGGTTAAGCTTCACCTCATTGACCCCTTTAGGAGAATTTTAATGCTTCAAAAAAGCGGAAACGTGGGCATCGGCAGGGTCTTTTATCTGGCCTTAGTATACGCCCTCTTTGCATGGCTTAACCCTTATCTCCTGCTCGTCATTGTTCCGATAACTCTTTTAGAGTTTGTTCCGGGTAGCGAGAAAGTTGTGATGAGGGAAGGCGAGTATGTTAAGGTGTTCTCAAGGGACAGAAGGGCAGTTTTTGCCAGAGAGTTTCTGCTGGGGACGTGGCTTCTTGTAATCGGTGTGGGAGCAACAATTTACCGCGCTTACCTTGGACAGGAAGACCCCGAGGAGGCAATATTCCTTGCGGCTCTCACCTTTGCCCTGGCCGTTGATGAGTATCGGCGTTTCCAAAAGCGCCGGCGGTGGATTCTCCAACAACCGCTATGACCATCGAGTTCACGTTCGTCCCGGTTGGGCCGGTCTTGAGAAGCGCACCGACCCTTTCGAGGGCGCGGTAGCTGTCGTGGTTTCTGAGGGCTTCCTCCACGTCAATGTTCGTCTCCTTAACTCTCCGCTGGTGGATTGTTGACGCCGATAGTGGCGAAAGTTTCCTCGTGAATGAAGGCCGCCAAAAAGTATTGGCTTCCACTGGGGGAGGAAGATTACCGAGTATTAGTCCAAATTCAAGAAGAGTGGAGCTAAAACGAGTGGGAAGCTCAAAAGAATGCACGAGAGGGTCAAACTCCAAACCTAACACTACCCCAACACTGCAGTCAGGCAAACAGTTAGGAAGCTCTATGATTTAGGAGTTTTAAAATCGTCGTCGGCTATCTTAAAGGCATGGCCAGAAACTTCAATAAAAGAGCAAAAAAACTTTCTCCTTTTCCAGGTCCAGCGGTTTAATTATGTCATTAAACTCTTGACTGAAGTGGCAGAAGAGTAGGGTATTTGGGTTTTGGTTATTGGCGAGGTTTTCATTTCTAAGCTTTGTTCCGTTTGCAGGAAGTCCCATAAAAAGCTCATACATGCCATTTTCCGAATAAGTAATTACTGTAGAACTCAAACTTAAGGAAAAGAAATAAAGAAGTTCAAACAATGGTGTAGTCTATTATCTCCGGGTACGGATTATCCCCTGCCTTTATTGCCTGGAAGCCAATTTCAATGCTCTGTCCAGGGGCTATAATGGAAGTACAATCAATGGGTTTAAGAATTATTGTTCCATCTCCAGCTTTTTCGAATGTTGCCCCCCAGATACTCACTATTTCGCTTGTCATTGAGAGTTTTATTTGCCATCCTGCAATGGGAGTATCTCCTATGTTAGTTATCTTTACCTTAAACACGAATCCATTGTTCCACTCGCTGTCCACATATCCTTGGATATCAAGCTTGGCGCTTTGAATTTCAGGCTTCCAAGTTGCAAGGACCTTTCCGTTGACTTTAAGAACAATCTCTTCCACGAGGGGACTGTTTCCTTTAGTTACAAAGCCGACACTTGCACTCGGCCCGAGGTTGTAGTCCTCTGCGGTCAGGACGATGTAGTTCCCTTCTCTTCCGATGACCTTGGCTCCCCATGAGTCTACTATAGTGCCATTGGAAATCTTGACAAAAAGATTCCATCTTGAAGGCTCGTTGAGCATTATTGAGACGTCATATTGTGCACCCCCACCCCAGACGCTCTTCAACACCACGCTGATATTTCCTGAAGTTGCGTTTCCTATCTCCGCCTCATTTGAACCTTGATTTTGGTCTTCTTCGTTTGATATTGAGATATTAGTTAGCAGGGGCTCTTGGGAGTATTGCAATGTAAACTCGTTGAATGTCCAGTTCAGCTTTGCTGATTTTGTATCCGGACTTCCAAATTCGGTTCCGACCTCAACGTCTTCCAAGTAAAGGGATGAGTAGTCTTTAAGTGAGGTTATGTTCATTGCTACGCTTATGAACGGGCCGTAGGGTAGAGTTACGTTGCCTGCCTTAATGGGGGTCTTTATTCTGAACGCAATGTATTCCCAGCCAATGTTTCCTGTCCAGACCTCGAATGTAACGTTTTTTTCTTTTCCGTTGAGGAGGATTGGCACCATAATTTCACCCACTTTTGAACCAGCGGGCTGAAGGCCGTCGTAGTAGAGCCATATCATAAGCTCCTGTTCATCGGACTTTATCCCTGTTGAACGCCATTTATCTCTGGTTAACCATGATTCTATCGCCAAATCCACGGGAAGTCCTTTTTCATGGCTGAGATTGTAGCTCAGTGTAACGTAAAAGTTCTTTAGTTCACTAATCTTTCTTGGCAGGGGTACTGGACCATCGGTGGCATTGTAACTGTTCCAAGGCTTGTTGCCGTACCATATCTCTGGATATCCGTGCACCCAACCTCCCGCATTCTTTATCACAATGTTGGTCAGGTTCTGGGAGTAGTAAAGGACACCTTTTTCAATATCGTATCTCATAACAGCCTTCCCATCGGCACTCTGGATGTTCCACGGGTTTATTTCAATGACGTAGTCAGGGTTGCTGTTCCCATTCCTGTCTATATATGCAGTTGGCCACTGGCCATCATCTGGGTAGATAATGCTGATGGTCCTGTTGCTGGGTGAAGTGGGGTTTTCAGTTCCCCCTTCGCTTTCTGATGTTTGATTGCTACTATTGTTGGATTGAGTTCCTGACTCTTCCCCATTCTCGTTGCCTTGGTTCTCATTGGAGTTCTGAGACCCATTGCCGATGAGAGCTGAAAGGGATTCATACGTACTCTGCTCTCTTGGGGCGAGGACATAGTAGTACCTCTCAAGAGTCCAATCGACATGCACAGTGTCGGGGAACGATGTTATTCTGTTGGTGTATATTTCGGTTCCGAACTCCAATGACATGAGGTAATTGTTTTCCAGCGAGCCGTTTAGGTATTCATTGGCGAGCTCCAGGAAGTATGTGTAATCAAAGACCACGCTCGTGTTAACGTAGTTCTTGGTGGACTTGAAAGTAAGGAATCTCCACCCTGGGTCTGCAACAACGTCGTAAAGTTCGAACGTCTGGTTTATGATGCCCCCGTTCACTATCATCGGTACCTCAAACGTTGCTACTGGGCCCTTATCGTAACCGGCAGGGAAACCGCCATCCACATAAAGCTGGACCATTATCTCATAGTCCCCTTTTCCTGGGGCGCGGTTGTTGTTTGAATCCTTAAAGAGCCATGCTTCGAATGCAAAGTTGTTACCTGGAATGCCCTTTTCAAGTGTGTATTCGGTCGCCACAAGAATACGGGGTAATGCCTTAAATCCAAGGGGAAGCTGAAGCTCCGGGGCATTAATCGGTTGTCCTCCCCAAGGTTTACTGCCATAGATAACCTCATTATATGCCATCACATTGTAGGCGGGTCTCGTCTTTATGGTCCACCTGTTGTTCACGTGAAGAATTTCGTTTTCAATCCACATCCGCGACGTTCCGTTCCCTATTTTCTCAGGACTGTCTTTGTAAAGATCCTGCCATCCCCAAACGTTAGGATCTATTGTAGCATTTCCAATGTTCACGACTCCCCAGAGATTTGGAGTTCCCCAGACGCTTGAGGAACACTTGGTGCCATCACAGGTTACACTCGTAAAGATTCCATTGTATTGGGATGATGTTGGTAAGATGTTTATTATTTTAAATTCACTTTTAGTATTTTCCTTCGTGATGTTTGTGTTTCCGCTGCTTTCATTAATAAGTAGGTTGTTTGTAGTGGAGTTACTACTAGTACTTGAATTGCCTCCCGTGTTGTTGCTCTCACTGGAATTGTTAGGAGTTGAAGGTGCTGGCCTTCCTGAGCAGTAGTCCATTAACCGTTTCAAGTTCTCGTATTTGTCCTTCCAGATGTGAATCCAGTCATCCTGCAGAAGGCCTCCCGTGTCCCCGCTGTTGGGATTCCAGCTCCAGTAGAAGAAATCGCAGAAGCTGTTGTTTATCATCCAGTCTACGATAGTCTTCTGCCATATAACGTCCCTCTTATCTCCACCGTGTCCGTACTTTCCACCGAACTCACCTATTACAAGGGGGTACCCAAGCTCCATTTTAACGTAGCCAAAGTGGTGATACCAAATGTCTGGCATATTACTCGGGAAATCGCTCTCATCGAAGTATGGCTGGTCGTAAACGTCTGGACCGTAGACGTGGGGACTGTAAACCAGCTTGTCCCTCGGCAGGTTGACGGGGAAGTCTCTAACTGCCATGAGGTTTCCGCCCCACCAGGCGTTGTAGCCCCATTTGTAACTCCCATCCGTTTCCGGGTTTGTAAACTGGGTCCCTTCAACAAATATGAGCCAGTGAGGAGCAACATTGAGGATTGCCTTTCCAATCCTTTCGGCGGCGAGGTTCCAGTCCGTTGCGTTATTGCCCATACCCCAAGTAGCGCTTTTTCCATCGGTGTATGCATATGGGGCCTGACTTACACTATGAGGTTCGTTTTTGAGGTCAGCCCCAATAACGTTCCAGTACTTTCCGAACATTTGAGCGACTTTTATCCAGGTGTTTATGTAGTCTTCTTCACTAAACGAATCTGTATACCAGAGAGGTTCGATGTAGTTACATCCAATCCTATGAAAATCGAGGAGGACGAAAATTCCAAGCTCGCCAGCTTTCTGGATTATCTTTTCCATGATTTCGGGACTGCTTAGTCCTTTCAGGTCTGGATTTTTGGCATAATCGATACCAGTTGGCATCGTGTTTGGGTCAAGAGACTCGGGGCAGAATGGCAATCTTATAGCATTGAAACCAAGGGATTTTATCTGCTCAAGCATGTCAACCCAGTTCCTCGACCAGAGTCCATGGACAACGTGGTTTGGTGTTTCAAAGCCGAACCAGTTTACACCGTACAGGTGTATTGGCTTTTCTTCACCGCTTGTGAGGTTCACCATGTATATTGTGTCGCCTACAACCTTGTAGTAGACTTCCGGTCCCTCAGATGCTGAGACGCTTGCTCCATGAACACTGAACAACGAGAAAACCAACAGCAGGGCAATTAGACCTGCTTTTATTTTCATCAAGACACCTCCCTAGTGTTTTCAGTTCTTATAATGGGCCCAAAAATTTATAAATCTTGCTTCAAATTTGTAAATAATATATACAGTTTATATAACATGGCCAGCTTTTATAAGGAGAAATGCATGCCTTTTGTGGTGCAAACTCTCTGCATACCCAGATAATATAAAAAAAGTAGCTCAATCCAGCATCGCCAAAATCTTATCAACCTCGTTCGAGACCTCGACGTCGAAGAGATGTATCGTCGGCAGGAGCCACCAAAGGCGGTAGTTGTGGGTCTTGTCTTCCTCTCCGTAGTACTGGAAGACGAACCTTCCGAAGCCCGTCAAATCCCTGTGAACGTCCCTGACCTCCCTCAGAACCCTCCTCACCTTCGGCGGGTACTCCTCGAAGGGCAGTGGAATGCTCTTCACGAAGACCCTGTCCTTGAAGAAATCCGTGGTCAGGCCAACGCTTCCGACGTGTTTTTCGAGCTGGTTGAACTTCTTGGCCGTCCAGAAGCGGTGCAGGATTAGCCTCGGGTCCTCCTTGGCGAGCGGGTAGTTGGCCTCCTCCGTATCGAGCCAGAACTCAAGGTAGGGCTGACCGCGCTCTATAACGATTCTCGCAAGCAACCTCGCGTTCTTCGGTATCTCCCTCTGTGTCTCGCTGATGTGGTACTCCCTGCCGTCCTGCGTGTAGGTCTCGCCCTCCTCGTGGGTCCCCGTTCTTGAGACGAAGTAGGCCTCCTTTCCGTCTATGGTTCCGAGGTGCAGGTCGTAGCCCCACGCCTTCAGGTCCTTGAACTTAAACCTCCTCTCGGCCGGAACGACCCCGGTGTTCTCGACTATGTAGTAGCCCTCGAGCATTTTCTTCACCTCAAGTAAATAAAAGAGGTGGACCTTTTAAGCTTTTTCCTCGATTATGAGCTCGACCGTGACAATGGTTTCAGGATTTCTGAGGAGCTCAACTAACTCCCTTTTGATGTCTTTCGCGGACTTATCCGCTCTTATCGCGAGGGTTCTGGCATCTATGTAGTCGCTCTTCCTTATTACCATTGAAACAGGACTTTCGAGCTTCAGCTCCGGACTCCCGTATGCGGTGAGCTCATCTGTTATGTCTCCGGCGCGTATGACCATGCGGAGCCTCGCTCCCTTCCTCAGGGCATTCTTGAACTCCTCGCTCAGGTCGCTCAAAGCCTTGTCGGCAGAAACGCAGATTATGCAATCGCCCCTCGGCGTTAGAAAGTCCTCCGTCGTTATCTCGAGCGTCGAGCGGTGAGTTGCTTTTACGTTCTCGTGTCCCCTGCAGTGGATTACCTCCCTCAGCATGGGTTGAGCTTTTCGTGGCACTATAAAACCCTTGGGTTTCCGGCGGTGTGGGAAAACTTTTAAAAGATGCCCTTGATTTGAGATACGGCCACAGGGTCAGGTTAGAGGTGATGGAAATGGGGAACATAAAGCAGACCTTCATCAAGAGGACCGCTCGCGAGCTCTTTGACAGGTATCCGGACAAGTTCACCAGGGACTTCGAGCACAACAAGAAGATGGTTCAGGAGCTTACCAACGTCACGAGCAAGACCATCAGAAACAGGATTGCCGGTTACATAACCAGGCTCGTGAGAATGAAAGAAGAGGGCAAGATACTTTAATGGCCCTCTTTATTCTCTATCCGCTTCCTAAAAGTCGCTCAGGTCTTCTACTATCTTCCTCGGAAGCCTCGGACCGAACTCGCGCATGAGCCTCTCGAACTCCCTCTCGTTCTCCTGGGCTATCCTCCTGAGAAGGTTCTCGATGTAGGTCTCTATGAGCAGTCTCACCTCTTCGAGCTCCTGCTTGGTTCGCATGACCTCCTCAACGCGCCTCTCTATCTCGCTGAGGAACTGGAGGAGCTCCCCTATCTTCGTCTCAACGGGCTCGGTTGATTTTATGAGCTGTCTCGCCTGGGCGTATTCTGCCGTCTGTCTCGGCTTCTTCGGCTCGTACATCTCGGTGCCGAACGTGTAGGGGGTGAGCAGTACCTCAAGCCTGAAGCCGCGCTTTATGGTGTAATACTTCCTCGGCCTTCCCCTGGGTATCTTTTCCGTTCGTCCCTCGATGAGTCCGGCCTTTTCAAGGATTCTCAAGTGCTCAAGGACAGCCTTCTGTCCGACTCCGAGTTCCTGACTCAGCTCGCTGACGAAGTACGGTCTCTTGGTGAGAAGGATGAGAATCCTTCGCCTGGTTTCGTTTCCGAGTATGTCGAGGAGCTTTCCCATCTCGCCCGATTCCATGTTCTCACCCCCTTTCCCTAACCTGAAGTTAGAAAATGGCCTTTAAACCTTTTTCGGTTTAAAAGCTGAATTTAAAAACCCACCTTCACATATGTAAACTCAGGTGGCTTGGATGTTTGAGGCAAAGCTTGTGTGTACCCACTGCGGTGCCGAATACCCGCTCGCTTCTGGTATCTACAAATGCCCAAAGTGCGGCGCCCCTCTGGACGTTACCTACCACTACGACGACATAGCGAACCTAATCGAGGACGACGACCCCTGGTTCAGAGAAAGTCCGCACGTGTGGAAGTACTGGATGTTCCTTCCGGTTTCAAACCTCAAGAGAATCGTCACGCTCAACGAGGGCGGGACGAGGCTTTACAGGCTCAAACGCCTTGAGGAGAAGCTCGGCTTTGGAAAGCTCTATGTCAAGTACGAGGGTGAGAACCCAACGGGAGCCTTCAAGGACAGGGGTTCGAGCGTCGAGATAACAAAGGCCCTGGAGTTCCACGCGAGGAAGGTTATAGTGGCCTCAACCGGCAACATGGCGGCGAGCGTTTCCGCCTACGGAGCCAAGGCTGGACTCGATGTTACCATCGTCGTCCCCGATGGAACTCCGGGGGAGAAGCTTACTCAGGCGAGGATGTACGGGGCGAAGGTCGAGGTCTTCGGAAAGACCTACGACGAGGCCCTGGCGGAGGCCGAGCGGAAGGCGATGGAGGAGGATTATTACCTGACGGGCAACTACCACTACCGCGTCGAGGGGCAGAAGACGACAGGCTTTGAAATCCTTGACCAGCTCCGCTACAATGTCCCTGACTGGATTATCGTTCCAATCGGAGCGGGAACCCACCTTCGCGCTATCTGGAAGGGCGTTAAAGAGTTCTACAAAGTCGGTCTCGTTGAAGACCTGCCGAGGATTGCCGGGGCACAGATAGAGGGCTACGACGCGATAGTGAGGGCCTGGAAGACGGGTAAGCCGATTGAGAAGGTTCAGAAGAAGGCTCCGACTATAGCGAGTGCCATAGCGGTCAAGAAGCCAGTCGACGGCGAGAACGTGATAAGGGCCGTGAGGGAAAGCGACGGCCACCTCGACACGGTCACCAACAGGGAGACGGCGGAGGCGGGCATGCTCCTCGGAAGGGAGGGAATATTCGTCGAGCCGTCCTCGGCAACCGCCCTCGCACTCGCCAAGAAGATGCGCGAAGAAGGGATAATAGACAAAGATGAGACCGTTGTGGTGGTTGCAACAGGCCACGGCCTTAAGGACGTGAAGACGTGGGAAAAGGTCCTCTCAGGGGACTTCGTGGTGTAAGCGACACCTCGCCTCGTAGCTTTCCTTTCCTCCCACCATTATTACCGGCGAGTCCCTCGGGGCTGGCTTTCCGTCTATCAGCCTCTGACTTCTCGTTGCAGGTCTTCCGCAGACCGTGCAAATGGCGGTAAGGTAGATTATGTTGTCGGCCCTGACGAGGAGTTCTTTCATGACGGGAAACGGGTCGGCCTTAAAGTCGAGGTTCAGACCGCTCGCTATGACATAAACGCCATCGTCGGCGAGTTCGTTGAGCGCGTCAACGATACCCATCGGGAAGAACTGAACCTCGTCAATCCCGATTACATCAAAGCCCTCCTTTCTCGTCAGCTCGACTATACTCTTAACCCCTTCCTCGCTCGTGGGGACGACGTAGGCCCTGTACCTGAGACCGTTATGGGCAACCACGTCGCTTCGCGAATAGCGGTCGTCTATGCTCGGTTTGAAGAGAGCGACCTTCCGCTTGGCGTAGGCCTGCCTCTCGATTCTTTTTATCAGCTCGCTCGTCTTTCCAGCGAACATCGGACCGGTTATGACCTCAAGGAATCCCTCCGGATGCATGGAACCACCGGGGCAACTAAGGAGGGATGCGTTAAATCACCTTTAGAGAAAAGTTTGAACGGAAGACGAAAAGAAAAGCGAGGGTCGGATAGGACATCAGACTGGGGTAACGTGGCCCCACTTCTCTAAGGCCCTGGCGAGCTCCTTGTGTGTTTTTGCGTACTCGTCGAGCGGGATTCCCTGCATTATCGCGTCAATCGCCTGCCTCACTGCCCTCGCTCCAGCCCCAGGCCCGTCCGGGTGGCCGAGGGTTCCGCCGCCGAGCTGGAGCACTATGTCCTTTCCGAGTGCATCTATGACCGGCTCGATGTTGCCTGGGTGAAGGCCACCTGAGCTGGTCGGGAAGGCTGCTTTCATGCCGTAGAACTTCTGCTCAAGGTGGAAGACGTCGGTCTCATCCGGCTTATAGGTTTCCTCCCTGAGAATCCTCGCGTTCTGGATGACGTCCCACTTACCACCCTCGAGCTTTCCAGCGCCGGCGGTTCCAACGTGAAGCTGGTCAATTCCTATAATCCTGTAGAGCTTAGCTAAGACGAACATTGAGATGCCGTGGTACTTGTTCCTCGTGAAGGCCGCGTGCATCGCCCTGTGGCCGTGAATGGCCAGCCCATAGTCGGCCGCCAAATCGCGGATGTACTCAAGTGCTCCCCAACCGGTTATAACGACGTCAACCATCGCGTGCTTGAGCCCGAGGTCTGCCAGGACCTCAAGCCTTCTCTCCATCTCGCGGATGTCGGCGGTGATGTTGGCGAACCAGGTCTTCTTCTCGCCGGTCTCGTTCTCGACTTTGTCAATAACCCTCGCTACTATCTCCGCCCTCTCATCGAAGCGGTTGTACCAGGGGCTCGTGAGGTTCTCGTCGTCCTTTATGTAGTCTGCACCGTTGGAGAGAAGCTCGTAGGCGAGCTTTTCAAACTCCTCCGGTGAGTAGCCTACCTTTGGCTTAGGGACGACGCCGTAGAGCGGTCTGTCATAGATTTCGAGCATCTTTCTGACGCCCTCGATACCGAAGGCGGGCCCGCTGAAGTTCCTGAGGACTATCTCGGGGAAGTAGAGGTCCTCGAGGCGGAGGCCCTTAACGCGCTTCATTCCAAAGACGTTTCCAGCTATGCTCGCGAGAAGGCCGGGCAAGTTCCACTCCTCGAAGGCGTGGAACGGGTAGGCAATCTTGACAATCCAGCTCCCGTCTCCCATGTCAACAAAGTCGTAGGCCTTAGCCGAAAGGTCTGCCCAGCGCTCCTGCTCATACCAGGGATAAAGGGTCGTCCAGGTTCCGGTCGAGCTCTCGGCGGCGACGGCACCGGCGGCCTGCTCGATAGTGTATCCCTCCGCAGGGGTAACGCGGAACACGGCTATGATATCCCTCTTCTTGTTCGGCTCGTAGTCCTTGTCCACGTAGTAGTCGTATATCTTGTCGAACTTCTCAACCATCTGCAACACCTCCTCGGTAAACACTCTATTGCATTCTTGGCTATAAAAACCCTACTGGCAAATTTTGAGGACTGATGGACGTCTTTTTACATAAGTGAAGACTTTTTTGAAGGATTTTCGGCCGGCTTTCGGGTTTGCGGGGCAATCTCCTACCTTCTCTCAATCTTCCCGGTTGGGTTGTCATTCTCGTGTAAAATAGTGATGGGCCCGACGGATTCGGAATTCTCGACGATTAACTGAAATCGGGCCGATAGACCCACCCAGAGGGCTCCTTTTCCGAAAGGTTTATATATGCCTTTACTCCTAGAATAGAACGCAGAAACCTGCAAATAAAAGATAGGAGGTGTTGTGAATGGCCGAGCTTCCAATTGCCCCGGTTGACAGGCTTATAAGGAAGGCCGGTGCCGCCCGCGTCAGCGAGGAGGCCGCCAAGGTCCTCGCCGAGCACCTCGAGGAGAAGGCCCTTGAGATTGCCAAGAAGGCCGTCGCCCTTGCCCAGCACGCCGGCAGGAAGACCGTCAAGGCCGAGGACATCAAGCTTGCCATCAAGAGCTGATGTCCTTTTCCCGTTCTCTTTTCCGTTTACCAGAGCTTAGCCCTTCTAACGGTCGGCTCTTCTCCGGGCTTCAGAACCGCGAAGCCTGCCTCGTCCCACCGTGGAAACGTCGGCGAGCCGGGATTCAGGAGGTAGACCCTTCTTCCGTAGACGCTGAAGGAATCGAAGTAGAAGCGGTGGGTGTGGCCGAAGACGAGCAGGTCCACTCCCATGTCGAGGGCCTTCAGGCTTAAAAACTGCGCGTTTAGACTTAGAAGCTGATGCCCGTGAATCACGCCTATTCTCATTCCTTCGACTTCAATGGTCTCCTCCTCCGGAAGGCTGAGGTGGTCAACGTTTCCTCTGACCGCTATCACGGGCGCTATCTCTTCCAGGGTCTCAAGGACTTCGGGGGACGTTATATCGCCCGCATGAAGAATGAGCTCTGGGCTGGCCTCTCTAAGCTTCTCCAAAAGGGGAATTGGGAGGGCCTTTGCCTTGTCCCCCACGTGGGTGTCGCTTAAAACCGCTATCATCGTCACATCGGCACGTTTATACCGAGCTTCTCGACGAGCTCCTTGTACCTGTTCCTGACGGTCACCTCGGTGACGTGAGCGACCTCAGCCACTTCGCGCTGGGTCTTTTTCTCGCCCTCAAGGAGTGAAGCGACGTAGAGCGCTGCCGCGGCCAATCCCGTTGGGCCCTTTCCGCTGGTTATGCCACGCTTTATAGCCTCGCGGAGGATTTCCTTTGCCCTCTCCTTGGTCCGTGAGCTGACGCCGAGGGCGTCTCCAAACCGGTCAACGTACTCTATCGGGCTCGTCGGGCGGAGGTTCAGGTTGAGCCCCCTCGCAAGGAAGCGGTAGCTTCTCCCGATTTCCTTCTTCGTAACCTTTGAAACCGCCGCAATCTCGTCAAGGGTCCTTGGAATGCCCTCCATCCTGCAGGCGGCATAGAGAGCGGCGGAAACCATGCCCTCTATCGACCGTCCGCGGATTAACTTCTTCATGACGGCCTTCCTGTAGAGGGAAGCCGCGACCTCCTTGACGCGCCGTGGGAGGCGCATCTGCGCGGCCATCCTGTCGAGCTCGCTCAGCGCGAACGCGAGGTTTCTTTCCGCGGCGTCGTTTATGCGCATCCTCCTCTGCCACATGCGGAGCCTTCTCATCTTGCTCCTGTACATTCCCGTTATCTGGTTGCCGTGTATGTCCTTGTCGCGCCAGTCTATGTCGGTCGAGAGGCCCTTGTCGTGTATCATCAGCGTCATCGGCGCGCCGGTTCTCGCGCGCTTGGCCCTCTGGTCCGGGTCGAAGGCCCTCCACTCCGGCCCCTCATCGACCACGTTCTCCTCGATGACGTAGCCACACTTAGCGCAGACTATCTCACCCCTTCTGGGGTCGTATATAAACTCGGTTGACCCGCACACGGGACAAACCCTTTTCGGAGTAATCGTTCTCACCCCCTTCTCCTGGGGGCGGGGCGAGAACGCTTGGGCCTCTTAGAACCCTTAGAGCCTCTGACTTTAGCCTTCTTACCCGGCTTTTTATCCTTCCTCCTCTTGTCCACGTACAGAAGAGCGCCAACGTACCTTTCGGGGTCCTTAACGCGGGGTTTAACGGCAACATAGGGGTAATCAACGGGACCAAAAACATCCTTAACAATGCCTACCGGTCTCAAATCCTTGTCAACGACGGGCTCGTTGAGCGATGGAACCCAGTTCGTCCTGACTATGAGGAAGCCCTGCTTCGCGTAGTGAGAAACCTTTCCTAAGCGCTTCATAGCCCCACCCCAAAACGATACCTCCTTTTAAACTTTTCGCTTTTTCCCCTTAAAAGCCTTTCGGTAATTTAGGAAAGGTTTTTAATGTCCACTCACAAAAAGTATAAGATTGGGACTGGTGAAAATGAAGTGCCTCGTCGTCGGCCACGTCGTCAGGGATGTAATAAGGCGCGGTTCGAAAATCGAGGAGAGACTCGGTGGCGGTGCCTACTACTCCGCTCTGGCACTTTCGCGCTTCTGTGACGTTGAGATTCTCACAAGCTTTTCCCAGCTCCCGGAGGAGTGGATTGACGAGCTACGCTCCCTGGGCAAACTGACCGTCCTACCCTCCGATGAAACAACGTCCTACGAGCTGACTTACCTTGACTCCAACAGGAGGGAGCTGAGACTTATCTCGCGCGCCTCATCCATTACCGAACTTCCCGCCGGAAGATACGACGCCATAGTTCTCAACCCCGTTGCCAACGAGATTCCAGAGGGCATCGTGAGTGAAGCCCTAAACCGGGCAAAGCTCGTCTCGGCCGACCTTCAGGGTTTCATACGCTCTCCAGAGAAGGGCCCGGTGGGGCTCATCGAGCGCGACGGGTCGTTCCTTAATGGGGTTGATGTTCTGCATGCCGACGTCGCGGAGTTTTCTCTGGTCAACCTTGACCCAGGCTCTGTTGGGGTTCTCCTCCTCTCGGACGGTCCGAACCCGGGAAATGCCTACCTCCATGGAAGGCCATACCGCTTCGTTCCGCTGAAGGTCGAAGTAGATGAATCAACGGGCGCGGGAGACGTCTTCCTCGGAGCTTTCACCGGTTTCTACTTGGAATGTCCCTTCGTTCAATCCCTGAAGCGGGCCGTCGCCTTCACGGCGCTGTTCCTCCGGTATCGTTCCGTGGATTTCAGCCTCAACGAGGTGAGCGAGCTCGCGAGGGGCGTAACCGTTGAGGCTTTAAGTGATTAAACATAATCCCAACCGACCGATGATGAAACGTCAGCACGCTGAACGCTGATGAGAAGGGACTTCCCTGAGGTGAAAAAGATGGACCGTTACGTTCTGCTCGTCAAAGCCCCTAAGGGGGCAGACATAAGTGAATTCCGCGAGGAGGTTAATGTCCTCGCAGAAAAACACGGCTTCAAGGCCGAGCTCCACCGGTGCATAGGACTCACTGTTGATGGCGTCATACTCTATCGGGGCGGTGTTGTTCTCATAAAGCGAAAGAACGAGCCCTTTAAGGACTTCTACGCCCTTCCCGGCGGTTTCGTTGAGTACGGCGAGACCGTTGAGGAGGCCCTGAAGAGGGAGATGAAGGAAGAGACCGGCCTGGACGTCAGAATACTCAGACTGGTGGGCGTTTACTCCGACCCTGGCAGGGACCCGAGGGGACACACCGTTTCGGTCGCCTTTCTCTGCATCGGCGAAGGCGAGCTAAAGGCAGGCGACGATGCGAAAGAGGTCTACGTCGTCCCGATTGACGAGGTTGAGAAGCTTCCACTGGCCTTTGACCACGCGAAGATTTTGAGGGACGCACTGCACCCAAAGGACTGCTGGTGAGTGCTATGAAACTCGAATATCCCTCCTTCGGGAGGATAGTGGTTGACGGGAGAACCTACGAGTATGACATCGTGATTTATCCGAGCGGAAGGGTCGGGAAGAGGAAGAAGTGGCTGAGCAAAAACAAACACGGAACGAGCCACAAACTCGACTCTGACGAGCTGAGGGAGTACTTGACGGAGGACTTTGAGGTTCTAATCGTTGGCACCGGCTACTACGGTTACCTCTCGCTACTCCCAGGGAGCAGAGAGCTGGTCAGGGACAAAGAAGTCTATGAGCTCCCCACCAGGAAAGCGGTGGAGCTATTCAACGAGCTCAACGAAAAGAAAAGAGTTCTCGGAATCTTCCACGTCACCTGCTGAGGTGCCAGAGCAACAGCACATCAACGAGGAGTACAAAGGGGAGCGAGAGGAACCACTCAACGTACCACAGTCCCGCTGTACCTCCGATTATTATACCGTTCGCGAGCAGAGCCAGGAGCATCTTTTTCCACGTCGTCTGGGGTAGTGCAACCTCGCGAATTCCCCAGTAAAAGACCGTCAGCGTCGTCCCGGCGGTCGCGACCGGCAGGAAGAGCGCGAGGGGAAGGACCTTCAGGGAGCCCGGGTTCCTGAGAGAGAGCCCCATAACTGCCAGCAGGCCCGCCGTTATCGGAACTGTGGTCATAGTCACGAGCTTGCCCCTCAGAAACGTCCTGAGGCTCAGCGGGAGCGAGTGAAGGACTTCAAAGGCCCTGCCGTCTATCTTCAAAACGGCGTCTATCGCTATTGCGGAGGTCCAGCCAACGGCCAAGACAAAACCGAGGGCCGAGCCCTCGCTTCCCGACTTCAATGCACCGGCGAGGGATGGGATTATGACCACAACAGGCATCAGCAGGCCCGTTAAAAGGGACGTGTTCCTCGTCGCTATCTTGAAGTCCTTGAGCGCCAGCGCCAGGGCCGGACTGTGGAGCGAGAGCCTCGCCCTGCCACCTCTCCTCTCGGTTGCCGTTCCCTCGCTTATCCTTCTCCAGAGCCTTCTAACCGTTAAAACGTAGACCGCTCCAATCACAAGGCCGTAAACGGCCAGGAGGCCTAACGAGAGGAGGGGCTTCTCGACCGTCGAGACCGAGAAGGGATACGCCACTGAGTACCTCTCGAAAACGCCCTTAAGCGTTTCGTAGTGGCTTGCAACGTAGCGCTGGAGGTAGTTCAGGCCGTAGAAGAGGGACATCACGAGGAGTATTCCAAAGGCCTTGAAGGCCGTTTTGAGGCCGGAGAACTTCCCGCCGGAGGCCTTTCCAAAGCGGTCGTATATTAGCAGGCCGAGGGTGTGGCCTATAAAAGCTCCCATTAACGCCCAAGCGAAGCCGAGGACTCCAGCAACGGGCCCGAGCTTTAGGGATAGGGCCACCGCCGGCGGGAGGAGGAAGAGGGTAGAGGGTAGTTCCGTTATGAGGAGCAGGGCACTTAGGTACTTCCCTCCAACACGAACCGGGAGTGAGAGGAGTGGCTCAAAGAGGCCAAGCGAGATGGCATATTGCGCTGTAACAGCCGTTCCGTAGAGGGCCATTATCAGCGGGAGCAGGCAGTAGCTCGCGTAGATTACCGCCGAGCCTGAGGGGTCTTTGACATAGTAGACTCCCGGAAAGAGCATGAGGCCGAAGATGCCGAAAAGGATTGACTGGCTCAGCAGGGTTCTCTTGAGGCTCCCGCTCCGCTTGAAGGCCTTGATGAACTTGTTCCAGTCCGTTGAGAGCTGGGGGTTGGCCCTCAGCCTCTTGTAAGTCATCTCTCGGTAGAGGACGTTTACTATCTCCCACTCCATCAGAAGGCCTCCCTTAGGGCCCTGACGAGGGAGCTTACCTCCTCCTGGCTCTCGGTCAGCTTGAGGAAGACGTCTTCGAGGCTCTCCTCGTGGGCGAAGCGCTTGAGCTCCTCGGGAGTTCCCTCTGCTATCAGCTCGCCGTTGTAGATTATGCCTATTCTATCGCATAATGCCTCAGCAACGGCGAGTATGTGTGTCGAGAAGACTATGCTCTTTCCCTCCTCTTTGAAGCCGTTGAGGAGCTCCTTCATTATGCGCGCGCTCTTGGGGTCGAGGCCGTTGATGGCCTCGTCGAGGATTAGGGCCTTTGGGTCGTGAAGCAAACCAGCTATTATCGAAACCTTCTGCTGGGTTCCGAAGCTGAGCGTCCCTATCAGCTCGCCGAGGTATTCCTCGATTCCGAAGGCCTTGACAAGCCTTTCAACGCGCTCCTCAAGTTCCCCCTTTGGAATTCCCCTAATGCTCCCCACGAAGGAGAAGAACTCCACCGGGGTCAGGCTCTCGTAGAGAACAGGCGTTTCGGGTATGTAGCCGACTATCCGCTTGACCTCAATCGGGTTCTCGGCTACGTCTATCCCCTCGACCACAACTTTTCCATCGCTCGGCGGGATAATCCCGGCCAGAATCCTCATCGTGGTGCTCTTACCGCTCCCGTTCGGGCCCAAGAGGCCGTAGATTTCGCCGTCGCGGACGGTGAAGGAAATCCCCTTGAGAGCAACCTTCCCGCCGAAGCGCTTGACGAGGTTCTCAACCTCTATCACACCACCACCCGGGGTAAATTCTGCACTTTCTTTAATAACTTTTCTGTGTGAAGAGACATTCATGAAAAGCCCTAAATAGAATGAGTGCCTACTACATACAGTCCAAACCTGTGCGGCTTTCTTTTCTTGCCGAGGTTTGGGTTGGAGGTGTGTATATGAGAAAATTCTCACGGGTTTTGCTCCTTCTTCTTCTGACAGGGTTAGTGCTGACTGGCGGTTGTCTCGGCGGAAACGGCATCGGTGTTCCGACCGGAACTGAGGAAGGCGATACCGGAAGCTCATCTTCCGGGGGGGTCGGAACGCACTCTGAGACCGATTCTCCTAGGGGCACTACAACGGAAACCCAGACTTCAACCGCAACGGAGACGCCGACGGAAACGCAAACCGGAACCCAAACCGAGACACCAACGCCAACCGAGACGCCTTCATCGAACGCAAGCCTTCAGTACGACGAGGACGGGGAGGTTCTCTGCGATGAAAGCTCGGACCCCGATTCCGGTTGCGAGGCCGAGGAGACCAACGGGAACGGAACCGGGCCGGGCTTCTCGATAGGGCTTCTCAACGTCACGCTCGAACCTGTTGTAATCCCGGTTTACAGGCTCACCGCTAACTTTACCTACGCTGGGCCACTCTGGAGCGACGCCTTTGAGCCGAACGGGAAGGTAATAGAGCGGGTCTCGCTCCTAACGTCCTCGACCGACCCCGGGAAGAGCGTTAAGTTCACGATAACCTTCGAGAACGAGAGTTTAGCCAACGCCTACGTCCACATTCCGGTTTTCATAGACATGTTTAGCGGCAAGAAGTACGTCTACGAGCCAACGGTTCTGCGCTTTGAAGAAGGCGACGAGTTCGGGAGAATGTGGGAGCTCCACCTTTACTCCACGGGCTTCACCCTCTACAAGCTGACTGGAAACGGTTCCGTTGAACTTCAGAATGGAAGCGTTCAGCTCGACGGAAGGCGGGTGAGCTTCACCATCGAGAACTTCTCGGAGATATTCCCGGAGAGGGTGTACCTTAGAATCTATGGGAGCACGATGACCGATAAAAGTCCAAGCCTCACCTACCCCTACACCGGTAGCTTCGTAATCGAGGCCGGGAAGGGCTGGATTGACTACTACTCGCCGGCCAGCTTCTTTACGCGGGAGGGAAAGCTCTACATGGAGGCGAGGGGCTACGACCTGATGATAAGGCTCTACCTTGATGACCAGAAGTACCGCGACATGATGCCGATGAAGGTCTTCTTTGACAGCACCGACAACGGCGAGGCCGACTGGATTGCCTACGTTGACGAGGACTCCTTTAAGTTGAGGGACGCGTACGGGAGCGTCTACCGCGAGGGAAAGGTGAGTACATACATCGAAAACGACCGGCACGTCGTCGAGTTCACCATCGAGAACTTCTTCTCACTCGTTCCCTGGCGCTACTTCCGCCTCTGGTTCGTGGGCCAAGTTCAGGCCCCCTCGCTAAAGCCCCGCTTCCCTGCCCACAGCAACATCTGGGTGAACGCCACCAACGGGCTCAGCATGGACAAGGACGTTGACCGCTACCTCGTCATCGTCGTCGAGGACGTTTACATAAAGGGCAACAAGGACAGCGCGGAGGGCGAAATACAGCTCGTCTCGTGGGCCTTCCCTGTTTACTGGGAGCACGAAAACGACCTCGACTGGGAGTACGGGCCGATTTACGCCGTCGGCTACCCTGCAAAGCGCTGGGTCGAGGCGAACGACCACAGCCGGCTTTTATACCACGACGAGAGGGCGATAAGCGTGAGCTATCCCTTCATCAACGGCTATCCGATATTTGCCATGCCCCTCGAGGAGGTCAAAAAATACAGGAAAATCTACGTCCACACGGCTGGCTGGGACTTGGACGACCCCGGCGAATACATCACACTCGGGGCCGGTTTTCTGGTTGACGCCGCCCTGGGCCTCGCCACCGGAGAAATAGGAACGGCCATGAAGTACGGCTACAACGGGGTTATGTTCATCAACCAGCTCGTCACCGGCCAGGGTGCGGCCGAATGGTGGGGCTCAACGATAGTCAGGGACCTCGGAGGAGACCCCGATCCGGTCGGCTACAACGGCTACGCGATAGACGCGAACGGCAACTACCGCGACGGTGTTCTCGTTGAGGTATGGTCCGCCGACGGCAACATGAGGGTTACCTACCTCGTTCAGGAGGTTGAGGTCCCGAGGACGCTCCGCTACAACACGCTCCAGGCTTACCTTGACACCGTCCAGTTCACGAAGGACACGGAGTTCGGCGACGAGGAGTACTACCTCTACGCGAGCGGGTTCATCTCCTTCAAGCCGGAGGAGGTGGCCGATGTGCCCGACATAACGCGGGAGCAAACCACCGCGATGGTCCCGGTTCAGCCCGTCAATAGGTATCCGAAGTCGGGCGTGCTCTCGGGCAACAGGTTCACCACAAGGCCCCAGATGCTAATCATAGGCCACACGAGGGCCGATGTGCCGTTCCTATACCTCGAATACGACGGCTGGGAAGAGGATGCCGGAAACTGGGGCAACGACGACGACCCGATGGGGCAGGTTTCCATAACGCTCCTCTTCGACGACGACTACTTCGACTGGGAGCCGGATTCGGCGATTCCGACCAAGGAGTGGAGCCTTGAGTTCCCGAGCTGCGGCGTTTCGGGCGGTTGCTCGAAGGCGTGGTTCTGGGTCAGGGTGAAGTCCTGACTTTATTTTTTCTCAAGGTGGGCCCTCCTGACCTCAAGCACTCCCGAATAATTAAACCCGTCCCATTTCTTTTCCACCTCGTCGAGGACTATCCTGGCTTTGAAGAACGGCGCGTCGCGGACGAAGGTCTCGAACTCCCCGCCTTCCCCTGCAACGTGAATTCCGTATTTCTCGTGGAGCTTCACAAGCTCCTCCAGAGCCTTTTCGTCAATCCTTCTGCCGAGCCAGCTCTCATCCAGCCTGTAGGCCGAGACGCCGACCATTACGATGTCGAAGATTCCAATCAGCTCGCGCATATACTCGACTGGGTCGCGGTGCCAGGCAGGTGCGAAGCTCTCAAGGCCGAGCTCCCTCGCCACTTTATCAACGCGCTTCTTCTGGTACTCGCTGGCTAAGGCTCCTGCAACGACGCCGTCAATCTTCAGGCCCTCAAGGACTGCCTTCATGTCCTCTACCTCTTTCTCCTTCTCGCCGCTGGTGAAGCCCTTGACAAGGGGAATCCCTATCGCCCTCGCCTGCAGTTCCGTGAGGTGAATGTTCGGCACGTGGTACATGTAGCTGTCTTCCCTCTCGCTCACCATCGAGACAAGGTATTTAACCTCAAAACCCTGCTCCAGCGCCCAGTAGAGGGCGTAGTTCGAGTCCTTGCCCCCCGAGTAAAGGACCGCCACGCGCATTTCCACCACCGAAAGCTTTAAATTACCTATGGTTAATTTAATCTCGGTTCTCCTGGTGGGGCCTCTTCGAGGGCCTTAAAAAGGTGATGCCGATGACCCCAAAAACGGCAGTGATTCTCGCGGCCGGCCTTGGGACGAGGATGGGCGGAAGGCCAAAGGGCCTCGTCAGGGTTGCAGGAAGGGGAATTCTGTACCGAACGATGCACCTCCTCCAGAGAAAAGGCGTTGAGAGGTTCGTAATCGTCACCAACGAGCGGTACGCGCCCCTTTACCGCGAGTTCGTTGAGAGGCACGGCTTCAACGCCGAGCTGGTGATAAACCCCGAGCCCGAGAAGGGCAACGGGCACTCACTCCACCTCGCCAAAAGCCGTGTCTCAGGGCGGTTCGTCCTCGTCATGAGCGACCACGTCTACAGCGAGGCCTTCGTTGCGGAGGTAATAAGGGGAAACGGCCTCATAGCGGACAGAGAGCCGAGATGGATTGACGTTGAAGAGGCGACGAAGGTTAAGGTGAAAGATAAAAGGGTCGAGCGAATCGGGAAGGGCCTTAAGGACTGGGACGCGGTTGATACAGGCTTCTTCGTCCTCGACGACGGGATTTTCGATGTAACGGAGGGGCTTGAAAACGAGAGGGACGGTGATTACTCACTCAGCGAGGTCGTCGAGCGGGCTAAGCTTCCCGTTACCTTCGTCGACGGCCTCGGCTGGACCGACGTGGACACGCCGGAGGAGCTCAAGAGGGCCCGAAAGATGCTCGTCTTCACGGCCGTTAAGGGGACCGGCGACGGGTTCATCAGCAGACACCTCAACAGGAAAATCTCGACGAGAATCAGCTACCTCCTCGTTGAGAGGGTCACTCCAAACCAGATGACGGTCGTCACGTTCGCCCTCGGCGTGCTCTCGGCCTTCCTAACGCTCGTCAGCCTGCCTTTAGCTGGAATCCTCTACCAGCTGAGCTCAATACTCGACGGCGTTGACGGCGAGCTCGCGAGGGCCCAGCTGAGGACGAGCAGGCTCGGTGGCTACGTGGATTCCATCCTCGACCGCTACGTTGACGGCTCTTTCCTCGCGCTCTTAGCTTACTCGGCCCTGAAAGAGCCCCTCTGGTATCTGGTCGCGCTCTTAGCTCTGCTCGGTTCGGTCATGGTGAGCTACTCGACCGAGCGCTTTAAGGGGGCCTTCTGCAGGGACGCATATCGGGAAGTTCCAGCTCTCAGAAAGCTCCCCGGAAAGAGGGACGAGAGGGTCTTCCTGACGATGCTGTTCCTGCTCGTTCCTTCAAGTCTATCCGTTAGGGCACTCTTCGCGCTCCTCGCAGTCCTGACGAACCTCCGCGTCGGGGTGACGGTTTACCTCATATCCAGAAAGGTTTCGCGACCAAAAACTATTTAACTACTATAAAATATTTGAGAACAACGAAAAGGAGGTGGGTGAAATGGTCAGGGTTGTTATACTCGGCCAGGGATACGTTGCAAGCGTATTCGCGAGCGGTCTTGAGAAGATAAAGGCTGGAAAGATGGAGCCCTACGGCGTCCCGCTGGCTGACGAGCTCCCGATTAAGATTAAGGACATCGAAATCGTTGGTTCCTACGACGTTGACAAGGCCAAGGTCGGAAAGGACCTCTACGAGGTCGTCAAGGCCTATGACCCCGAGGCCCCGGAGAGCCTCAAGGGAATCACCGTCAGGAAGGGAATACACCTTGGAAGCCTCAGGAACCTCCCGCTCGAAGCGACGGGCCTCGACGACGAGATGACCCTCAGCGAGGCCGTTGAGCACCTCGTCAGCGAGTGGAAGGAGCTCAAGCCCGACGTCTTCGTTAACGTCTGCACCACCGAGGCCTTCGTCCCCTTCGAGAAGAAGGAGGAGCTTGAGAAGGCCATCGCCGAGGACAGGAAGGACAGGGTCACGGCTACTCAGGTCTACGTCTACGCCGCCGCCAAGTACGCCAAGGAGGTCGGCAGTGCGGCATTCGTCAACGCGATTCCCACCCTCATCGCCAACGACCCGGCCTTCGTCGAGCTCGCTAAGGAGAGCAACCTCGTTATCTT
>NZ_JAMOQU010000064.1 GCF_027063845.1 Thermococcus sp. | reverse complement strand
GAGGATAGCAGAACCAGAGCGACAACGATGAGCATTATGGCGTTCCTTAATGACTTCATCATCTAAAGAAAGGGGAAAGAATGCGTAAAAACCTTTCTAAAGGTGCTTCCTGAGAAAGTTCCTCACCTTGGCTTTCCACTCCTCAGGGTGTAGCTTTAAAGTCCTGACGTGAGGTGCATCCGTGACCCACAGCTCGACGTCCCGGTTTACCTTTTTGTTCCGCTCGTAGAACTCCTTCACTTCCTCGGGCCTTACAAGGGGGTCCTTCTCTCCTGCTATAAGGAGGAGCGGCTTTCTAACTTTATCCGCGTACTCGAGCATGTTGAGCTCTTTGGCCCCGCTGAAGAGGACCGTAAACGGCTTGACGAAGTAATAGAGCCACTCCGGAAGGTTCGCGAAGTACTTCAGGCCCCTTGCCCCGGTTCTGTTGAGGTAAATTGGTGGTGAGTCGGCGACTCCGCAGGTGATTCTCTCGTCCTCGGCGAGGGCCCTTATGGTGACGACCGCACCCATCGAGAAGCCGACAAGGCCTACCTTTTCAGCCTTCTCAGGGTGGTTCTTCTTCAGCCAGTCCACGGCCGAGAGGACGTCAATCAGCTCCCTTTCGCCGACGGTGGTGAACTTCCCCTCGCTCTTTCCATGGGCCCGGAAGTCAAAGGCCAAAACGCTGTAGCCTTCTTTGAGAAGGAACTCGATGGTCTGCTTCATGTAAACCTCGTCCCACCTGCTCCTCGTGTAGCCATGAAGGGGAATAACGACAGGGCCCTCGTTGGGAACCCACCAGGCGCTGAGCTTCAGCCCGTCCCTCGTCTCAATTGTCACGTCCTCGTAGTCGTACCCCAAATCTTTGGGAGTCCAGTCACCGACGAAGCGCGGGGGCTTTACCATCTTGTAAGCAACAAACGCCGAAAATGCCAGGAACGCCACGATGAGAAGCGTGATGATTGCCAGTATCATACGCCATCACCCATCTGACTCATATCCTCATTGCCTCCATCTTGTATCCCAATCTGGAAAATTGAAAGAAGCCGTATTTAACCCTTCTCGGCCTCCAGGTTCTTCATGAACCAAATCATGGGCATCGCGAGGAACACCAAGACGGCACCAAGCGGGAAGAGCACCCTGTAGTTCTCTCCCGCGAGCTGGACTATGGCGCCTCCTATCGTGCCCGCGAGGAGAACCGGAAGCGAGCGCGTGGCCTCGAAGAAGCCGTAGTACCGACCGGTGAAGGCCTCCCTTTCGAACTTGGTCAGCAGGTCACCGATTACCGGATACGATGAGGCCATGAGGATTCCCCAGCCGATTCCCGCTATTCCAAGGGCTATTGTTATCTCGGTCTTCGTGCTTATGAACCAGCCCCAGAGCTGGGGGAGTGCGAAGATAACGCCACCGAGGACTATGCTGAGCCTTCTGCCGAGCTTGTCGTAGAGTATTCCTCCCGGGAGGGCACCGAGGAGGACGGTGACGTTAAAGAGCGCCATGAGGTAGAGGCCGAGGGAAGTTACGGCCTTGATGTTTTCCTCCGTCGCCGAGCCGTAGAGGATGAAGGCAAGTATTCCGTAGAGGAACATCCCTATGAACTCAAAGCTCATCCACCAGAGGGTCTGTGCCGCGTAGAACTTGAGGAAATCGCGGTTCTCAACGATGCTCTTGAGGTAGTCCGCGAGGCTCTCATTGTCTTCGATTTCGGGAGCTTCTGGTTCCCTGACGATGAAGTACACGAAGAGCGCCGCGCCGATTAGGAAAAGGGCGGTTATGATAAACGGTATCTTAAGATACGGGGTCTGAGCGAGGGCCTTTATTCCCTCGTTTTCTCCAGTCATTGAGACGGCCTTGGCGATGAGGTAGCCGGCCAGACCGAAGAGGAAGAGGTTGCCCGCCCATTCGAGGAGCGTTATGACACCGCTCGCAGTCCCCCTGTGGCCGCTCTCAACTGTGTCGGGCATGAGGGCGCGGTACTGGGCGGTGTAGATGTGCATCGAAAGGTAGAAGAAGCCAAGAGTCATAGCAAACCCCCACAGGGGAACACCCATGGCGTAAGCCGTGTAAATCATGAGCACGGCAATTCCAGAGAGGATTCCGCCGACCATGATGAACGGCCTTCTCCGCCCGTGCCTTGAGCGCAGGGTATCGCTGTAATAACCAAGCAGAACCGGAACGAAGAGTCCTATAAAGCCCTCCGCAGCGAGAATAGTTCCCTTAACGAACGCGGATTCGGTGTAGCTCGAGAGCAACGGGAAGGAGAGCCCCTTGTTGAGGGCCCAACCGACGCTCCTGCTGAATCCTAACAGTGCCAGACCAAGCACAACACTCCAGCTAAAACTCCGCTTTTCCATACCCCCACCTCCCATTTTGACAGGTTCCTGTTAATAAGGAAGTTTTTACATTTTCGGTTCTCAGACCAGAGAAAAATAACGAAAGAGCATCAGTCCATGTCCGGAACATAGTCCAGTGCATCTCCCTTCGAGCGGACGACGTCGCCCCTCCTGACGAACTGCATTGCCACCACGGCCAGAGCAAAGAAGGCCACTGCGAAGGGAAGCAACGTTTTGTAGCCGATAAGGTCAAGGAAGACTCCAGCGAGGGGCGGTGCGAGCAGGTTCGCAGCCTGGCTGAAGAAGTAGTAGAGGCCCGTGTAGCCGCCGAGCTTCTCCTCGGTCGTCATGTCGACTACCATGGGCAGGGAGTTCACGTTGACCATCGCCCAGCCGATTCCACCGATGAAGAACAGCCCCATGAAGGTCATCACAACTGGGTCGCTCAGCGAGCTCGACTGCGGGCGGGAGCTCTCGCCGACGATGTAAGCTCCAAGGAGTATCGCAATGACGAGTATGAGGCCAATCGTTATAGTCTTTCTCCTGCCAATTCTCGCCCCGAGGAAGCCCGCTGGAATTGCAAATATCATGAAGCTGAGCGAGAACAGGCCGAGCATAAACGCTCCGGTGCTCTCCTCGATGCCGAGGTAGTACTTGGCGTAGCTCGTGAAGAAGGTCTCGAGGGAGTTGAAGGCCACGAACCAGAAGAACACCGCGAGGAGTATCGCCAAAAGGCTCTTCTCGTGGCTCGCGAAGACGTCCTTGAGGTTCTCCTTGAGCTCGCCGAAGCTCTTGTGGGAGGTCTCAGCCAGCAGTTTCTTCAAACTGAGCTTTTTCCCGGGCTTTCTATATTCCTCTGGCTCTGGAACCGCGAGGACGACGAGCAGGTTTGCAAGGAGCATTACCGCCGCACCGAAGTAGAAGGGGTAGGCGTAGTTCATATCATAGAGAACCTTGCCACCGAAGTACGCCAGAAGCGCTCCAAGACCGCCCATGAAGTTGATTATACCGTTTGCCTGGCTTCTCTTCTCGCTTGGCGTTATGTCGGGCATGAAAGCAACAACAGGGGAACGGAAAAGGGCCATGAAGAAGTTCATCAGTATTATCGTCCCCATGAAGAGGGCCAAATTGCCGTGCTCTCTGGCTATTGGAATCAGGGCAAACATCAGGGCTGCCGAAGGGGCGCCGAGGAGTATGTAGGGCTTACGTCTGCCGAGCCTCGTCCGGGTCATGTCGCTGAGCGCGCCGAGGAACGGAAGCAGTAGAACCGCAAAGAGGTTGTCTATTGTCATGATGAAGCCCGTGACCGTTTTGCTCAGGTGGAAAGTGTCCTGAAGGAAAATCGGTATGTAGGCGTTGTAGAGGGCCCATATTATGCTGATACCAAAGAAACCGAAGCCGAGGATGAATATCCTGCTGTATTTAAACTCCATGCCTCCACCCCCAATTCTATATAGACTATATTGCTTGGAAGAACGAGACTTTTAAGGATTGTGAGCTCAATTTTGGGCGGTATTAAAGATGCCATCTCCGAACAATGAGTTTCAACTCATACTAGGGCATAGAGGATTCAGAGGACACTTAGAAAACACACTACCAGCCTTTAAAAGGGCGTTAAGATACGCGGACGGAATAGAGTTCGACGTCAGGCTGACGGGAGACGGAAGGCTCGTGGTGATTCACGAAGGGGAGTTCAGGGCAGACGGAAGGAGTTACCGTGTGGATAAGCTGACTTACAGGGAGCTTATGCGCCTTCACCCGCTCGGAAAACTCGTTCCAACCCTCAACCAGGTTCTGGAGCTCTCACTAAAAGTCATGAACGCAGACGTTAAGGACCCGAACGCGCTCTCGCTTCTGATTGGAGAGCTTGAACGGAAAAACTTTCTTGGGAGGACGGTCATCTCAACGGACGACCTGAGTATCGCGATGAGCGCCATTAAGGAGTGTCCCGATTGCAGAGTGGGATTTTCAATAACCTGCGCCCCAAACCTGGGGCTAAGTCTAAGACAACTCAGGGGCATTTACTCAATCCACGTTCCCCTCGACCTCGTCCGGTACGTGGGAACGCGCGGTCTGCGGGCACTTCTCCGATTATACCGCAAAAAGGGTCTCCAGGTTTGGCTCTGGAATTACAGGATGAATGAACCTTCACTTGTGCCAAAGTTCATCCATCTGGCCGATGCGGTAATTTCCGACGACCCCGCGAGGCTGAAAAGGTTTATATCTTCAAGACGCACCGAGGTTGAGGCGACGCTCTATGTGGGAAAGGAATGACGTCATAGTACTCGGCCATAGGGGATGCATGGGAAAACTGCCCGAGAACAGCCTTTTAGCCTTCAAGAAGGCCGTTGAGGCAGGAGCGGACGGAGTTGAGCTCGACGTTTGGCTGACCCGCGACGGAAGGGTAGTGGTCATGCACGACGAGACCATAGACAGGACGAGCGACATGAGCGGAAGGCAGAAGGACATGACGCTTGAGGAGCTTAAAAAGGCCGACATAGGGCTTGGCGAGAGGATTCCAACGCTGGAGGAGGTTTTTGAAGCCCTTCCCGATGATGCCTTCATCAACGTTGAGCTCAAGGACAGGGACGCAGTTAAAGAGGTCGCCAGGATTGTGAAAGAAAACAACCCCGATAGAGTGCTAATTTCGTCCTTTGACATTGAAGCCTTGAGAGAATACAGGAAGCACGATAAGGAAACGAGAATAGGCCTCCTAATAGACAGAGAGGACGTGGTTCCACTTATTCCAAAGCTTAAGGATGAGCTCAACCTGTGGTCGGTGAACGTTCCGATGGAGGCCATACCCCTAATCGGTTTCGAGAAAACGGTTCAGGCGATAAAATGGGCCCGCTCCCTTGGACTCAAGGTCGTCCTCTGGACCGAAAACGACGAGCTGTTCTACAAGGACGACAACCTGCTGAAGCTCAAGGGGCTCTTCGATGTCGTGATAGCGAACGACGTCGAGAGGATGCTCTCCTACCTCAAGAACGCTGGACTCAGGTAAACTTTTTAAGGTTTTTCATTTTACTTTCCCCGGTGGGGTAAGTGGAGAGAACCAGCTACCTGCTCATCATAATCGTTGTACTTCTCTCGGTTTCCCTTACAGTCCCATCCCACACGTACTCCCCACCTTACGCGGGCTTCTTCGGGAGCACCATCAATACTTATGGGGGACCACCAAGATGGGTCGGCTACGTTGAGTGCACCGCAGACACGAGTTCCTACTACAGCTACATAGTGAACTGGACGCTAAGGTATCCGCACGACTACGGCGTCTCTGAACCGGGGGTGTTTAAAACAACGATTCTTGTGAGGAACTGGAGCAGATTTTTGGGGGAGATGCCCTCGAGGTGCTACGTCCTCGGACGGGACTCACTCAATTACGACAACAAGCTTTATAGGGCGTCGGAGAGGCTCAAAAACCTAACCGCCGGCACGCCAGACTACGAAAAGCTCGAGCCGTTCTTTGGCTTTGTAAGTTCTCCGGAAACACCCGTCAACGTGACGCGGGTTGAGGTTACGGTTTTCTCCACTGGCATGATGAAGCCGGTGAAGCTACCTTTTGTAATAACCTGGCTGGGGGTTCTAATTGTTGGTATTGCGGGGGCTCTCATGAGTTACAGGCGAAGCAAAGCCCTTCTCGCGGTCTTCCTTATCACGGTTTTTCTGAGTGTTATCTTCTTTGGGGAGTACATTCAAATGGAAAGAAAAATTTCCGGGACGGCAGAGGCGTTTAACGAGCTACTGACCCTGAACTCCACCAGCGGATGGTGTACCGAGATAGGAAGTGCTCAGGGGGATTTCAGCTCCCGCGATGATGTCAACTGGTTTCTCAAAACAGTAGAGAAGAACAACGCAACTGTGAGTTCGGTCAGATGGGAGGACATAGTCCTAAGAATCCATGTTAAGGTGAATAAGAGCGATTACATGAAAATCCTTAGGGCGTTTAAAGAAAGAGGCTGGGAGACTTCAGTGATTGACTCCAAATACCTCAATACCCTCCTGGAAGAGAGACACAGGACACGGGAGATAAACGAAACCATGATGACGCTTGAAAAATACTTGCCGTATCTAACCCCGGACGAGAGAAAAGCCGTCGAGGATTACATGGCCGGCCTAAACGAGACACTTCACCAAACCAAAGGGCAGGAGAACCTGTGCATAGCAGTTTTTGC
>NZ_JAMOQU010000063.1 GCF_027063845.1 Thermococcus sp. | reverse complement strand
GCGTCGTCGGGCGGGATTATTCCGCCGGCGAAGATTACGATGTCCTCGTTCGGCTTTATGCCCCTTTCCTCAAGGAGCTTGATAATCTTCGGAATAAGGACCATGTGCGCACCGGAGAGGATGCTTATCCCAAGGACGGCGGCATCTTCCTGAATGACCGTCTCGACTATCTGCTCGGGGGTCTGCCTGATTCCCGTGTAGATAACCTCGTATCCTGCCTCCTTCAGGGCTCTCGCCACAACCTTGGCTCCCCTGTCGTGACCGTCAAGACCGGGCTTCGCTATGACGACGCGAACCTTTGAGCGCTCGACCATTGACACCACCGGGTAGGTTTCTCCCTTGTCGTATTTAAAGGTTGTCAAAACTCAAGGTTTAGCTTTACGTTGGATTTTTTGTCCACAAGCTTTTTTAAAGCCCCAGAATAGCCTTGAACATGATTCACGATTCACACACCCACACGCTCCACTCAGACGGCCTTGGGGAAGTCTTCGAGAACATCGCAGAGGCCGAGCGAAAGGGTCTCTCGCTCGTTGCAATAACGGACCACAGTCACTACCTCCTGAGGGGCAACTTCAACGCATACCTTAGCGAGATAAGGCGCTGGAGCGAGGAGAGCGAGATAACGGTTTTGGCGGGAATCGAGGGCAACATAACCCCCAACGGCGTTGACGTGCCGGACTGGATGGCTAAAAAGCTCGACTTCGTGATAGCGAGCGTTCACGAGTGGGTTGATAGACCGGAGCAGTACGTCGAGCTCGTCAGGATTGCCCTCCTCGACGAGAACGTCGATGTAATAGGCCACTTCGGGGCGAGCTTCCCCTACATTGGCTACCCCCCGTGGGAGGACCTTTTGGAGCTCATAACGCTCGCCGAGGAAAATGGTAAGGCCTTTGAGATAAGCTCCCGCTACCGTGTTCCTGATTTGGAGTTCGTGAGGGAGTGCATAAAGAGGGGCGTTAAGCTGACCTTCGCCAGCGATGCCCACAGGCCGGAAAAAGTTGGAAACGTCGGCTGGAGCGTGGCGGTCTTCCGAAAAGCCGG
>NZ_JAMOQU010000062.1 GCF_027063845.1 Thermococcus sp. | reverse complement strand
GGTGATGAAAGATGGTCGTCATAGGAGAAAAGTTCCCAGAGGTTGAGGTCAAGACCACCCACGGAGTGATAAAGCTCCCGGACTACTTCGCCGAGAAGGGCAAGTGGTTCATACTCTTCAGCCACCCCGCTGACTTCACCCCGGTCTGTACCACCGAGTTCTACGCCATGCAGAAGAGGCTCGACAAGTTCAGGGAGCTCGGCGTCGAGCCGATAGGACTCAGCGTTGACCAGGTCTTCAGCCACATCAAGTGGATGGAGTGGATAAAGGAGAACCTCGGCGTTGAGATTGAGTTCCCGATTATCGCCGACGACCGCGGTGAGCTCGCCGAGAAGCTCGGCATGATCCCGAGCGGTTTAACCCAGACGGCGAGGGCAGTCTTCGTCGTTGACGACAAGGGCGTCATCCGCGCGATAGTCTACTACCCTGCCGAGGTCGGCAGGGACTGGGACGAGATACTCAGGCTCGTCAAGGCCCTCAAGGTCAGCGACGAAAAGGGAGTTGCTCTTCCGCATAAGTGGCCCGAGAACGAGCTCATCGGCGACAAGGTCATCATCCCGCCGGCCAGCAACATCGAGGAGAAGAAGGCCAGGGAAGAAGCCAAGGCCAAGGGCGAAATCGAGTGCTACGACTGGTGGTTCTGCTACAAGAAGCTCGAGTGAGCTTCTTTCCCTATTCTTCTCTAAACCTCTCGAAAATCAGCTCGTCCACGAATCCGTAGCCGGGAACGTGGTGGTGTTTTCTCAGCCTCCCAACGAGCTCGAAGCCGTTCTTCTCAAGGACCTTTATCGAGGCAACGTTCGGCTCGTAAACCCTCGCGTAGACCTTCCTGAGGTTGAGCCAGTTGAAGGCGTAATCGAGGGCCAACTTCACCGCCTCGCTTCCATAGCCCCTCCCCCAGTGCTCCCTTCCAAGGAAGTAGCCGAGCTCCGCCCTTCCGTCGCGGTGGTCTATTCTGTGAAGCCCTATGAAACCGACGAGGGAAGAAGTTGAGTTTTCCACTATCGAAAAGACCTTCTCGCGCTCCTTTGCCTTTCTAATCCTCTCGTACCACTCCATCTCGTCCTCAAAGAAGAAGACTTCCTCAGGGGCCGTTAAGAAGAGCCTTACGCTCCTGTCGTTGAACCAGAGCCACGCTTTCCTTACGTCGTCCCTCAGCGGAACGGCGAGCGAAACGAGGTTGCCTTTGAGAACGACCGGCCTCATCGGGCGCACCTTAACTTTATTAAGCCCTTACGAGTATTTAAACCCGATGGAGAGGGAGAAGCTCATCAAAACCGTTGAGGCAATACTCAGGAGCGCGGGCTACAAAACGGCCCGTCTCGAGTTTAGAGGCTCATGCTTCGACATAGTCGCGAGCCGGTTAGTGGTTCTTCTCTTCCTCAAGGTCGTCGCGAACATAGACACCGTTACCGAGGAGCAGGCCGAGGATTTGAAGAGGCTCGCGAAGTTCTTCAACGCTTCCCCCCTTATAGTGGGCCTTCGCTCGAAGAACGCGGAGCTTGAGGAGGGAGTTGTTTACGAGCGCTTCGGAATCTACGCTTTAAGACCGGAAACGCTCTACGACGTCCTCACAAACAACGAGCTACCGGCCATCTTCGCGGAGCGCGGTGGACTCTACGTCAGAATAAACGGCGAACTTCTCAGGGAGCTTCGCGAGAGGCACGGTTATTCGGTCAACGAGCTGGCACAGCTCCTCGGGGTTTCGAGGAAGACCCTCCTCAACTACGAGCGCGGTGAGCAGGCCGTTTCCCTCGAGGTGGCGATTAGGCTTGAGGAGCTCTTCGACGAGGCTTTAGCCGAGCCGATTGACGTTCTGAGCGCGAGGGTCGAGGCGAAGCTCGATGTTAAGCCCGAGAGCCCCCTCGAAAAAGAGGTCTTCGAGAGGCTGAAGCGCCTCGGCCTCGGCCTCGTGAAGGTTAAGAAGGCCCCGTTCAACGCGGTTTCCAAGGGCAACGAGTTCAGAATCCTAACTGGGATAGATGAGAGGAAGACCCGCTCGACGGTGAAGAGGGCCGAGATGGTGGCCGAGGTTGGCAGGATAATCAACTCCGACGGCGTGTTCATCCTTGAGAAGACCAAGACCGAAGTCGTCAAGGAGGTTCCCATAATCCCGAAGGAGAGCCTCAGGGAAGTCAGGGATGCCGACGAGCTCATTGAGATGATTGAGGAGCTCAAAAAGGAGATAAAGGCTAAGCTCTTCAGCTGAAGAGCACCTTTCTCCAGCTCTCGCGGAGTTTTCCGACGTACTTCTCCGGAGAGGCTATGAGAACGGCCCACCTCGGGGTCTGCCTCCTCTTGAGGGCATTGGCGAGGGGGGTTACCTTTGATAGGGGCTGAACCTCGCCGTTTTCGAGGAGCACCTTTATGCCGGTCTCCTTCAGTCTCGGCTCGCTGAGCATCAGGTCGGCTATGCTGAACTCGAGGATTACCTCGCCCTCGCTCGCGCCGACGGCTTCCGCCAGGGCCCTCTCAAGCTCCTGCCTCCTCTTGACGTTCCTGTAAGCCGACAGCAACTCCCTCTTCTCCTCCGGACTGAGCTCCTCCGCGCTCGCGAGAACCGCGGCCTTGTAGAGCTTCCTGTAAAGGACGCGCCTCGTGAGCTCCGCAGGAAGACCCTCCAAATCCTCGAGTTCAACTAAAACCCGGCAGTCGGTCATCTTCCAGAAGTCCCAGAGGTGGTCCTCTTCAAGGGCGAACTCCAGGGCTCTGGTCAGCATGCCCTCGGCAATCTTCACCGTGTGGTGGAAGTAAACGCGTGAGTACATCAGCGAGCGCGCCACCATCATTCCCTCGACGGCTTCAACACCCTTCTCGTCGACGACGAGCTCGTCATCGTGGATTTCGAGCACCTTTAGGAGCCTCTCAAGGTCTATTATTCCATGCGCAACGCCGGTGTAGTGAGCATCCCTAATGAGGTAGTCGAGCTGGTCAACGTCAACTCCCCCGTGGAGCATCTGGCCGAGGTAGGGCTTCTTCGCCCTGCCGAGTATTAGGTCCGCCACTTCCCTCGGCTCAATTCCGTGGCTTTCCAGTATCTCCGGAATCTTTCTGCCGTCCTCGTCTCCCGTTATGTTTATCCGCCCCGTTATGATGTCCCCGCCGAGGCGCATGTGGTCGCGCTCCTTCACGTAGTGCCGGTAGATTCCCTCGAAGGTGTGGCTTAGGGGCCCATGCCCGATGTCGTGAAGTAAAGCGCCGACCTGGAGGAGCAGGCTTTCATCTTCTTCGAGTCCGACCTCCTCGGAGAGGCGCTTTGCTATGTGCCACGTTCCGAGGGAGTGCTCGAAGCGCGAATGATTGGCGCCGGGGTAGACGAGGTACGCCAGACCGAGCTGTCTTATGTGCCTGAGCCTCTGGAACTCGGGCGTTTTGACGAGTTCGAGGATTACCCCCGTGACCTTCATGCTACCGTGAATTCCGTCGTGAATAATCTTCGCTTTCGCCATTCCCACCACCGGCTGGAAATCTGAGAAGGGTCTTAAATAACTTTTCGGCATTATGACAAGAAAGTTAAAGGGAAGAAAATCAGAAGTCCTTTCCAGCGACGTATATTCTCTTGGTCTTCCCAGGTCTGATTGGAAGACCCTCGCGGAGCTTTTCCAGCGGGACTGCCTCGATTATGAGCTCCGAGCTTTTCGCTTCCTCTACCTCGTAGCGAACCGGATTGTTGGCCTCGTAGATGAGCTCCCTCACCTCATCCTCGATTCCGGCTGGTTTTTCACCCTCGTAGGCGACCCTAATTATAACCCTCGGCCTCGGGTTGTCCGGCGAGAGTGGATAGTAGAGCATCACGAAGTCCGTGAGCTCGGGATGGCCGTAGACTATCTCCATGACCTGGTCTATGTGGAGCTTTGCCCCGGAGAGAACGACGACGTCTTTAACGCGGATTATGCTGACGACTTCGCCGTTTTCGAGCCTCGCCAAATCGCCGATATCGTAGTTGAAGAGCGGTAACCCAGTTAGTTCGCCCTCGCGCATGACCTTTGTGATGTAGAGCCTCTTGTATTCCGGATAATCCTCGTCGCCGGTGTCCTCAAGGACTATTACAGACTCCCCGAAGTGGAACGGCGTTGCGCCTTTCTTTGTAACTATCCTGAAGCCGGTAACGTCGTCCTCGGTCGAGCCGAAATTGTCTATGACGACGGCGTTCGGGAACAGCTCAAGGGTGGCCTTGGCCAGCTCGGGTGTGAGTGTCTCACCGCCGACGACTATCGTTTTAACGTCCTCTCTGAGCTTCTCCGGCAGGATGAGGCCGAGGTTGTAGGCGGTGGCAGTTAGGGCCCATATCGAGGTTGGTTTTATGTCCTCAAGCTCCTTGAGAAGGAGTTCCCGGTTCTGGAGGTAGGTAATCGGAACCTGGAAGTACGCAATCCCTGCGTTGTTGCCTTCAAGCCCGCTCAGTGCGAAGTTGCCCGATGAAGACGGCAGCGGCGGGAAGAAAGAAGCGACCCGTTCGCCCTTCTCGAAGTACTCGTTGACCCAGGGTGCCATCTGGCGTGCGGTTCGTCTCTTGTCGTCCGGGGTGAAAGGCACCCTCTTTGGCCGGCCAGTCGTCCCGCTGGTTCGCATAACCGCGTGGAAGAGACGGCCCTCCCGTATGTAGTCTGGCCAGACGTGGGACTTCTCGTAAAGGTCATGGGGCTTGATTGTTACCCTGGTCGTTAGTTCGCCGAGGGTTTCTGGAGAAATCCCTTCCAGGTCAAAACCCTCGAATTTCTCTTTCCAGAACGGAGTCGTTTCCACGGCTTTGCTCAGGGTGTATTTAAACCCATCCAGCAGGGTTTCGCGATATATAACGGTGGGCATGGCGTCACCCATCAACATTGGGGGTTGGTTTATTTAACCTTATGGGTTCAAAATGCAACTTTCGTTTAGAAGGACGTTTAAGAAAGGCTTATATTCTCTTACGAACAATTACATGCCATGACGTACGACGATGTCCCCAAAGATTTAATTGAGGAACCCCTTAAAGTCAAAGAAGACGAAGTTCTAAGCCACCTCAAAAGAACCATCCGTTATCACATTAAACACACACCCTATTGGAAGAGTTTCCAAGTTGACGATGAGGGAATTGTGGGGAACACTGTCATTGAGACAGTTGAAAACATGCTCAACAGGGGCTTTCTCGTAGAGGAAGATTACCTACGTACCAACTGGCTCGATTTTCTACCAGAGGGCTACCCCGGCAGAGTTCGCTTTTATCAGTCCTCAGGAACCACGCGCGAGAGGGCCATCGGACACTGGGACCGGGAATACGTGAGATACCTTGTCTCGTACCTTAAATCCGCCCTCGACGAACTTTACGGCCTGAACGAAACGTTTCCCCCGGGCAGGATGCGTGCCCTTGCACACGGGCCCTACGGCTGGTATCAGGACGAGATAAGCGAGCTCGTGTGGAGCTACGGTGGCTACCTGTACTTCATAGGAATGGAAACAGACGGGCTGAAGAGGGTTTTGGAGGAAAAAGGAGCTGAGGAAGTCTTAAGAATTCTCAACCCACTCGTTCGCTACACAGAGCGCGTGCTTAAGCGGGACAGGATAAACCTTGCGAGAACCGCACCACCTTTAATCGGGCTCTTTGAAAGCGCATCGGAGGATATAGAAGCCGTTATCCTGAGTGGCGTTGGAACAGACGTCGCTTTTCTCAAGGAAGTCGAGGAGAAGTTCCCAAACGCCATGGCAGTCCCGCTCTACGGCTACTACCTCTTCGGTGACCTCGTTGGGGTTCCCGGTAGAAGGAGGATATCCTACTATCCCAACTGGCCATTCACACTGGTTCTTCCGGTCAAAAAAACAGAGGATGGATACCGTGTGGTGGATTACGGTGAAAGGGGTTTGCTGGCCGTGGTTATAGCCAGACCTGAGGTGCTCGTTGTGAAGATTGAAGAGGAAACCGCCGTCCGGGCTCCGCCGGCCGGACCGTTTAGATGGGACGGCTTTACCGACCCGAGGAGGGTTGGTTATGGGTATAAATAATGTGTTATCCACTGTCAGTGGACTTCTTGTAATGGTAGCAGACCTCACAGCCTTTGCATTGATGCTAAGGATGTACTTCAAGCGCAGACGCAGGTCGGCTCTGTTTTTCTCTGTGGCATGGATTGCGGATTTCACAATGGTTGCCCTTTCGGCGTCTGCGAATCGAATTTTGCTGACGGTAGCTGAACTCTCACTTACAGTTTTTGCAATGTTCATGTTCATTGGCTCGGTGAAACTCCTTGAGGAGGAATCAATACCGTTGTCCCACTCAACCATCAAAAAAATGGCTTTAATGGCTCCAGTATTTTACGTGTTTGTTGTTGCAGTGTACGAGTTTACAGGCGATGCCAATTGGGCCCTAACGGCGGGTGTTTCTTTTGGTGTAAGTGGCTCGCTGGTCTCAGCTAGTGGAGTACTTCTTAAGCCCGTCGAGGCTATTTACGAGAGACCCGCCAGGATTCTTTATATCAGCGTCGTCCTTTTTGGCCTCCATCTTATCCCAGCAGCGCTTTTCGGTCTCTATGAATGGTATCTACCAATAGGGTTTACGCTCTCGACGATATTAACGGTTATGATGGCGTACTCGATGTATCGTCTTACGTCTACGAGAAAGTTCCTTGAGCGTGGTATTGATGTCAAAGCACCGGAAATACACAGTGGTACGATTATAGTCCAGCCAA
>NZ_JAMOQU010000061.1 GCF_027063845.1 Thermococcus sp. | reverse complement strand
CAGTATTACAAGCCTCTCCTTGATGAGATCTTTCGCAGGGACCGGGACAGGATTATCGTGGTGGAGGAGGCGCACCGCTACAATCCTTCATCGAGGAGGCCGGGGAAGGAGCTGGAACAGCTTTTCCGTGAAGGCCGTGATGGGAAGCTCTACACGGTGGCGATCACTCAGTCCATCGCGGATTTCCCGAAGCTCCTCTTCCGTCAGGCGCAGAGGCACTTCATCTTCCAGCACTACGTGCCGAACGATATCATCTACCTCAACCGGATGATTCCAGGCTTTTCTGAGCTGAATAATCAGCTTCGTGAGCATGACCTGATTGAGTTTATTCCGCCGAACAGGACGAGGATCATAAAGAGAGAACTCGTTGTGAGGAGGACGAGGCATTTCGGGTGATGGCGTTAGGGTTTTATAGTCCGCGAGAGAACTGGGAATGAGGGATATTTATGACGAAGCGTAAGGCTGAGAAGGGAGCGAAGCGTGTTGAGATTGAACCTGCCGCGCGAGACCTGGTTGAGCTTGCGAGAGAGGGGGGGATTGATTTCGATGAAATCAAAAAGCCGACGCGCTTCAAGAAGTATCGGATTAATTATTGATACGAGCGTGCTGGCCAACTGGGTGAACAGAGGCAGGAAGGATTTACTCTCAAAATATAAGGGGTCATACATCTCGGCAATCACGCTTTTTGAGTTCCTCCGAGGTATTCGCGATGACAAAAAACGCAAGAGAGCACTGAGAGATTTTAAGAGGCTGTACAAGGTAATTCACGTAGATACTACAACCGCAGTCCTGGCTTCCGAGATGTACGTTGAGCTTCAGAGGAGGGGGACTCCTCACGATGATGACGGCGATTTATTGGTCGCGGCAACGGCTCTCAAGAGAAACTTAACTGTTTTGACAGCGGATAATGGTTTCAAAAAGTTTAGAAACCTTGGAGTAGATGTGGTTCTGACGAGGTGATGGGTGTGGGAGTTTACCTCGACCGCGAGGCGCTTGAGATTTTGGACGAGGTGAGGGAGAGCCTAGCGAGACAGTTGGGAGTGAGAAAGGAGAGAAT
>NZ_JAMOQU010000060.1 GCF_027063845.1 Thermococcus sp. | reverse complement strand
ACTTTCACAAACTGCACTTTTTGTGAAAGCCCGCTTTCATAGAGTGCACAGTTTATAAAAGACTGCTTTCACAACTGGCAAAAACCATTAGGCAGAAAAGAGGGGAAAGGCATCAAACCTTTATCCCGCCCATGACGAGGGCCATCACAGCCTTCTGGGCGTGGAGCCTGTTCTCGGCCTGGTCGAAGACGACGCTGTTCGGGCTGTCTATGACGTCGTCGGTGACCTCCTCTCCCCTGTGGGCGGGGAGGCAGTGCATGAAGATGTAGTCGGGCTTGGCGTGCTTGACGAGCTCCTTGTTGACCTGGAACGGCTGGAATATCTTCCTCCTCTCCTCGGCCTCGGCTTCCTGGCCCATGCTCGCCCAGACGTCGGTGTAGATGACGTCCGCGTCCTTGACCGCCTGAACCGGGTCGTGGAGGAGCTCGAACGAGCCACCGCTCTCGGCCGCGTTCTGCTCGGCCCACTTAATGACCCTCTCGTCGGGCTCAAAGCCTTCAGGAGTGGCAACGACGACGTTGGCACCGAGCTTGGTTCCGGCTATCATGAGCGAGTGAGCCACGTTGTTTCCATCTCCCACGTAGACAACCTTGAGGCCCTGAATCCTGCCCTTCTTCTCCAGTATGGTCTGGTAGTCGGCTAAGGCCTGGCACGGGTGGGAGAAGTCGGACAGACCGTTGATGACCGGGACGCTCGCGTACTTGGCGAGGTCCTCAACGTCCTTGTGGTCGAAGACACGGGCCATTATTCCGTCAACGTACCTGCTGAGAACTCTAGCCGTGTCTGCGATGGTCTCACCGCGCCTGAGCTGTAAATCGTTGGCGTTGAGATAGAGGCCGTAGCCGCCGAGCTGGTAGATTCCAACCTCGAAGGAAATCCTGGTCCTGGTCGAGGGCTTCTGGAAAATCATGGCGAGCGTTTTGCCCTCGAGAACGCGGTGGGGCTTTCCAATCTTGTTCCAAATCTTCATCATCTCGGCGGTCTTGAGAATGGTCTCAATCTCCTCCCTCGTGAAGTCCTGGAGGCAGAGAACGTCCCTTCCGGCAAGGCTAACCACCATGTGCATCACCGTTTAAGGCTGTTCCCTGAATTTAATAACCCTTTCGTCGGAAAAACATCGGTTTTCCTGAAATTATTTGAAGTCACCTCGTTCCTTCCTTTTCAAACGTAGACTTAAACTGGCGAGAAAGGGCACTAAAATAAACCCCTCCTTTAACTTCCCCGCGTCAAAGCAAACCTAATAAGGTGGAGCACCTTTGCCCGTTGGTGATTCTCGGCATGAGTGGAATCAGGGTCAGGCTCGTCAATTATACGAAAAAGCCCCTTGAAACCGTCACATGGTCGGCCCTCATAAGCTACTGGGACGAATGGGAGAGCGAGACCTTCGAGCGGATGACAGAGAAGGACGTCGAGATGCACCTCCCGAGGGTTCTCGGCTACGGCCACGAGTCAATACTTGAACACGCGGTCCTTACGTTCTCGATTGAGGGCTGTTCCCGTGTGTGTAGTCATCAGCTTGTCCGTCATAGGATAGCGAGCTACACCCAGCAATCAATGCGCTATATAAAATTGAACCCAAATGACGTTGAAGAGACCTTCGTAATCCCAGAGAGCGTTAAAGAAAAGCCTGAACTCTACGAAAAGTGGAGGGAGTTTATGAGAAAGGCCATTGAACTCTACGAGGAGAGCTACAAGGCTGGAATTCATCAGGAGGACGCGCGCTTCATTCTCCCCCAGGCAGTGCGGACGAAGATAGTGGTGACGATGAACCTGCGCGAGCTCAAGCACTTCTTTGGCCTGAGGCTCTGCGAGAGGGCCCAATGGGAGATTCGCGAAGTGGCCTGGAAGATGCTGGAGGAGATTGCCAAGAACGACGAGCTCAGACCGATTATAAGGTGGGCGAAGCTCGGGCCGAGGTGCATTCAGCTCGGTTACTGCCCGGAGAGGGAACTCATGCCGCCGGGTTGCTGGAAGAGGACGAAGGAAAGGTGGGAAAAGCTGGCGAGTTTTAAACTCTAAGTTTAAGAAACGCTTTTTTATTCGCCACTTCCAGGTATTCATGGTGACGTAATATGAAATCAAGAACATCTGAGGTTGAATTGCCCTACGGTTGGGAAACCCTTCAGGTCATACTCAGCGAGCCCGAAAAGACCCTGCCGTTCTTCCCGTACTTTGAAAGCTTCAAGGAGGGAAGAGTCAGGTTTAAGGTTCCGCGGTTCATTTTCAACTTCGGATACGAGTTCGACCTGACCGTGGGCTTTCAGGACGGACGGGCCGTTTACACTTTCACGGGCGAGAGGGGAATACTCACGATAACCTTTGAAATGACCGGTAGAAAACTCAAGGTCACCGCCAGCTGGGCGGGATTTGGGGAAGCCCTTATGGGCAAACCGCTGGAGAACTTCGCAAGGGGCATATCCGAAGCCATAAGGGAGTTCTGCTCTTCTATGGCCTGTCCCGTGGTCAAGTTCAACGGAAGTGAAGGAGAGGCCGAGCACATAACCCCAGAGACTGCCCCAGCACTCGTCAAAAGAATCGCGATGGAATTCGGCAGGGACTTCATCATGGAGGGAGAGGCAAAGGATGGAACGTATCTCGCGGTTAAGGTTCAGGACGGAAACCTCAGGGAACTCAGAGTTAGACAGGGGATGAAGGAATCGGTGATACAAGCGGACGTTCCTATAGTTAAACTCGGGCCAGAACTCTTTGAAGGACTTCCCCTCAATAAGAAGTTCAGGATTAGGGCAGGGAAGATATAGAAGCCCAACAGCGCATTCAAAAGTGGAGACTTCTTTTCACATCTTTTGTGAACTATCCTAACCGCCACCCTGTCATGAACTATATCAAGACAACGAATCCGTAAAAGAGTAAAGAGAAACCCAAAAATGTTTGAAGTTCAGTTTGAAAACTCAACTTTCCCTCTCGGCTTCCTCTATGGCCCTCTTGAGCTCGTCGTAGGCCTCCTCAAGCGATTCGGGGATAACCTTGGTGTCCGCTATTACCGGCATGAAGTTCGTGTCGCCGTTCCAGCGCGGGACTATGTGGAGGTGGACGTGGCTGTCTATTCCTGCCCCCGCTACCCTGCCGAGGTTCACGCCGAGGTTGAAACCGTCAGGATTCATGGCCCTCTTTATCGCCCTAATCATGAGCTGAGTGAGCTTCATTATCTCGAGCAACTCCTCGTCGGTCAGCTCCTCCCAGTTGGCAACGTGCCTGTAAGGGGCAACCATAACGTGGCCGGGGTTGTAGGGGTAGTTGTTCATTATGACGAAGGCGTGCTTTCCTCGGTAGAGGATTAGTCTCTCCCTGTCCCGGTTCTCCTTCGGGAAGTCACAGAAGATACAGCCGTCGTGCTTGGGTGAGCGTATGTACTCGATTCTCCACGGTGCCCACAGGACCTTCATTCTCACCACCGAAGGAAGAAAGGGAGAGGACTTAAAAACCTTACAGTTCCACGCCCGAGAAAATCAGGACGATGTAGACGACGTAGAGGACGAGGAAGTAGGCCCCGACGCGCCTGTCTATCCCGCCTGTTCTCTTCAGCGAAACTATCATCGGAATCATGGCTAAGAGAACCAGCAATATGGTCAGCACCGAGGCGCCAGTCTTAAGGGGCCTTATGACGGAGGCTATTCCAAGGACGACGAGGGCGTTCATTATGTTGGCGCCGATTATGTTGCCGACGCTTATGCTCCCGCGCTCTCTTATCGCCCCGTAGAGGGCGTTGGTCATTTCGGGGAGGGACGTTCCGATGGCGACGACGGTCGCTCCTATCACGAAGTCCGAGATTCCAAGGGCCTGGGCAATGTTCTTGCCACCGAAAACGACTGCCTCAGCACCGCCGACGAGGAAGAGGCCGAGGACGATTAGGAGAACGTAGTCGAGGACCGTAACGTTCCCGCTCGGCTCCCAGTCGACCTCGCTCCTCGCGTGCTTCTTGAGAAGCCAGCGGAGGTAGAGGGCGTAGGCAAGGAGAAGCAGAAGTCCGTCGAGCCTGCTGAGGGTGCCGTCGAGAGAGAGGAGGATTAGGAAGACGAGGGAGGCGAGCATGACGAGGGAGTTCTCGTAGGCCGATTTACCCGCTTTCAGGGGCCTAATCATTGAGGCGAGACCGAGGATTAGGGCGATGTTGGCGAATATGCTCCCGAGGGCGTTTCCGAGGGCTATCCCGTTGACGCCCTGGTAGCTCGCGAGGGCGCTCGTCGTTATCTCGGGAAGGGTCGTTGAAAGGCTTACGAGGACGATGCTTATGACGAGGGGCGAGATTCCGGCCTTCCTCGCGACCTCGATTATCTTGTCCGACAGCTTATCCCCTGCAAGCACGAGAATCACTATTCCGATGATTATTGAGAGCGTCCACACTGCGAACTCAAGCATTCTTCTCCCCCCTGTTGCCTTCTCTGGGCCCTTTAAAAGGTTGCCCAACAAACTTATTAACGGACCCGACTAATCACCCCAGGTGATAGGTATGAAGAAGAGGAAGGGACTCCTCATAATCCTCGACGGTCTCGGCGACAGACCGATTAAAGAGTTTGGAGGAAAGACCCCGCTGGAGTACGCGAAAACCCCGAACATGGACAAGCTTGCGAAACTCGGAATCCTCGGCCAGCAGGACCCGATAAAGCCCGGCCAGCCGGCGGGAAGCGACACGGCCCATTTGAGCATCTTCGGCTACGACCCCTACAAGGTCTACCGCGGAAGGGGCTTCCTTGAGGCCCTCGGCGTCGGGTTGGATTTGGATGAGGACGATTTGGCCTTCAGGGTTAACTTCGCAACAATCGAGAACGGAATAATCGTTGACAGGAGAGCGGGAAGGATAAGTACCGAAGAAGCCCACGAGCTCGCGAAAGCTATTCAAGAGAACGTCAAACTGCCCGTCGACTTCATCTTCGTTGGAGCCACCGGGCACAGGGCCGTTCTGGTCCTCAAGGGCATGGCCAAAGGCTACCGCGTGGGCGAGAACGACCCCCACGAGGCAGGTAAGCCCCCCCACAGGTTCACCTGGGAGGACGAGGAGAGCAAGCGCGTTGCGGAAATCCTTGAGGAGTTCGTCAGGCAGGCCCACGAGGTTCTTGAGAAGCACCCAATCAACGAGAGGCGCAGGAAGGAAGGAAAGCCACCGGCCAATTACCTCCTGATAAGGGGAGCCGGAACCTACCCGGATATCCCGATGAAGTTCACCGAGCAGTGGAAGGTCAGGGCCGGAGCCGTCATAGCGGTCTCGCTCGTCAAGGGCGTCGCGAGGGCGATAGGCTTCGACGTCTACACCCCTGAGGGAGCAACCGGCGAGTATAACACCGACGAGATGGCCAAGGCCAAGAAGACCGTTGAACTGCTCAAGGACTACGACTTCGTGTTCCTCCACTTCAAGCCGACCGACGCCGCCGGCCACGACAACAATCCTAGACTCAAGGCAGAGATGATTGAGAAGGCCGACAGGATGATAGGTTACATCATCGAGCATGTTGACCTTGAGGACGTGGTCATAGCGATAACGGGCGACCACAGCACACCGTGCGAGGTCATGAACCACAGCGGTGACCCGGTTCCGCTCCTCATAGCCGGCGGTGGTGTCAGGCCGGACCACACCGAGAGCTTCGGCGAGCGCGAGTGCATGCGCGGTGGCCTCGGCAGGATAAGGGGCCACGACATAGTGCCCATAATGATGGACCTCATGAACCGCTCCGAGAAGTTTGGGGCCTGATTTTCTCATTTTTGTCCATCTTAGCGTTCAGACTGAAACTTTAAAAGAGCCAGCACTCATATTCTATCAGGTGATAGCGTGAGCACTTTTAGAGACCTGAAAGGTATTGGGGATGATAAGGTAACCGCGATAGGCCTCGGCACCTGGGGGATAGGTGGCTACGAGAGCCCCTACTACTCCAGGGACGAGGAGAATGTTGAGGTTCTCCGCTACGGCCTCAAACTCGGCATAAACCTCATAGACACCGCCGAGTTCTACGGCGCTGGTCATTCCGAGGAGCTCGTCGGAAGGGCTATTGAGGGTTTTGATAGGGACGAAATCTTCATCATAAGCAAGGTCTGGCCCACGAACTTCGGCTACGAAAGGGCGAAGAGAGCGGTAAGGGAGAGCGCTAAGAGGCTCGGCACCTACATTGACCTTCACCTCCTTCACTGGCCCGGGACGGAGTGGAGGAAGATAGAGGAAACCCTCCACGCCCTTGAGGAGCTGGTTGATGAGGGACTCATTCGCTACATCGGCGTCAGCAACTTCGACCTTGAACTCCTCAAGCGCTCCCAAGAGGCGATGAGAAAGTATGAGATAGTCGCCAACGAGGTGAAGTACTCCCTCCGCGACCGCTGGCCCGAGACGAGCGGCCTGCTCGACTACATGAAGCGCGAGAAGATTGCCCTCATAGCCTACACCCCTCTGGAGAAGGGCTCGCTCGCGAGGAACTCCTGCCTGGCCGAGATTGGAAGAAAATACGGAAAAACATCGGCCCAGGTCGCGCTCAACTACCTCATCTGGGAGGAAAACGTTATCGCTATTCCCAAGGCCGGCAGGAAGGAGCACGTGAAGGAGAACGCGGGAGCGATGGGCTGGAGGTTGAGCAGGGAAGATAGGGAGAGGGCAAGGGGGTGCGTCTGATGTTCGCTTACCACAACAGGATAGCGAGGGTGAACCTGACCGAGGGAAAGGTCACCTACGAGGAACTGCCCGACGAGGTGATAAGGAAGTTC
>NZ_JAMOQU010000059.1 GCF_027063845.1 Thermococcus sp. | reverse complement strand
GAGTTCCTCAATGTTGCTCTCATCAACGCTCAGAAAGAGGTCTGCGTAGTTTAAAGCTTTCTCAATTTCCCTCTCATTGAGGGAGTCGAAGCTGATTGGAACGTCAAGGCCTTTTTCTTTGAGCCTCCCGCGGATTTCGGGAATCAGCTCGATGAAATCGAGGTTCGTCTCTCCCGCTATAATTCCAATGTCGATTATATCTGCCCCCTCGCGGAGGTAGTAGAGGGCCTTCTCAACCGTCCCATCTACGCCGAGTTTCGGGGCGTCAACGACCTCGCCGAGAATCCTCGTCGGGAAGTCCCTTCCAACCGGCAGGTTGCCGATGAGGACGTTCCAGGGCTTTTTAAGGGCTTTCTCGATGTAGCGCCTGTCCTTGGTCTTGTTCCTGACGTCCTCGACCTTCTTTAGGCCGTTGAGAGAGAAGAGCTCGTCCGCTGGCTTCTCCTTGCTCAGCCTGAAGCCTCTCTCCAATGCTCTTAGCACCGCGGGAAGGTCCATCGCGTTCCTCGGTCCCTTAAAGGTTGGAATCCCTATTTCGTCCTCGATGGGTTGGGCTGAACCTCGAACGAGACCGGGAATCAGAATTAAGTCGTAGTCCTCGCTCCTCACGCCGGCCCTCTTCAGATAGCGGACTATCAGTTCGGGGGTTAAGAAAGCCGCGACGCTGACCGGAGTAACGAGGACGTCGCAACCTTTCCCATACTTCCTCACGAGCTGTTCAGCAAGCTTGCCTGTGATGAGGAGGATTCTCATGGTTGAAACTTCAGGGTTGCCCTTAAAAGCCCTCGGCCGGTAGGTGGCTCATCACAGCTCAGCCGGGAGTAGCTCGTCATCGGGCAGAGGAGGTAAGAAATGGAGTATATAAAGCCTCGGAATCCTCCCCCGCACCCTCACCAATCGGTCCGCTGGGCTCTCCTCATCGGCCAGAATTACAGGTAGGGGGCAAAGAGCAAATCCTCAAGCTTTCCACCGGCTTTTCGGAAGACCGCCACGCTCCAGCCGACGTTTCCAACTTTTTCCGGCCTGTGGGCATCGCTGGCGAAGGTCAGCTTAACGCCCCTCTTTATGCACTCCCTCACGAACTCCAAATCAGGAA
>NZ_JAMOQU010000058.1 GCF_027063845.1 Thermococcus sp. | reverse complement strand
CGTCGCTTAGGCCGTAGCGCTCCTTGATTTTCTCCTTTATCTCCTCCTCGCTTAGGCCGGCCATCTGGCCCTGGACGATTGTCGTCGCAATCTGGTTCTGCACCTCTTTCGGGAGCTCTGGGGCGTTTTCCTCGGCGGGCTGGGCTTCTCCGACGGGGAGAAACTCTTCGAGCTTCGGCACCTCGGTCGGCGCCTCCTCGGCGGTCTTTTCGACCTGCACGGCTTCCATCATCTACCACCTCCAGGAACGGCGCCCTGCAGGGGCGCGTACTGCTTCATAAACTCCTTCATAAACACATACGCGGAGAACTTTTCGAGCTGGTCGCGCGTGAGAAGACCCATGAGGAACCGGATGGCGTCCTCGTACTCTTTTAGCGTGTCGCTGAGCATGTCGGCGGTCGCTTCGAGTGCCCTGACCTGGCGCCTGAGCGCGGTTAGCTCGACCCAGACGCGCTGGAGCGTCTCGGCGTCGGTTAAGCGGAGAACGGCGTCGAGCTGGTTTTTGACGTACTCGTAGAGCCTGTCCGGGTCGGTCGAGAGCTGTTCAGAGTAGGCGACTATTTTATCACGCTCGACCACACCGAGCTGGAGGAGGCTGAAAATCAGCAGTTCGCCGAGCCGGGCGTAAACTTCCTTTCTAACCGCCGTATCGTGGAACTGAGCACCGAGCACTTCGCTAAGCGTCTTATCAATCTCTTTGAAGGTCGTCGTGCTCTTGGTGAACTCGTAGAGCTTCTGCGGGATTTTTTCTTCTTTCTCGCCACCCGTAGAGCTCTTCGAGCCCCCACGCTTCTTCGGCGCCGGCTCCGGGGCCGGCTGTGGGGAAGGGGCTTTGGTTGGTGGGAGCTTCGACTCTAACTCGCCCGGGACGCCTTCCTCAAGCTTCCGCTTCCACTCCTCGTAGTCCTCGCGAAGCTCGTTCCACATAGCCCTATATCGCTCGGCGGTGCGCATGACGGTGGAGGGCGTCGTGTCGAGGAGCTTGGCAATGTCTGTCGAGTGCGCGCGCGGGTTCTCGTAGATGCTTCTGATGATTCCGCGCCACAGCTTGCGCTTTGCCCACTTCGCGTCCGTCTCAAGGAGGAACGTGAGGAAGTCTTCG
>NZ_JAMOQU010000057.1 GCF_027063845.1 Thermococcus sp. | reverse complement strand
CGTCGCTTAGGCCGTAGCGCTCCTTGATTTTCTCCTTTATCTCCTCCTCGCTTAGGCCGGCCATCTGGCCCTGGACGATTGTCGTCGCAATCTGGTTCTGCACCTCTTTCGGGAGCTCTGGGGCGTTCTCCTCGGCGGGCTGGGCTTCTCCGACGGGGAGAAACTCTTCGAGCTTCGGCACCTCGGTCGGCGCCTCCTCGGCGGTCTTTTCGACCTGCACGGCTTCCATCACCTACCACCTCCAGGAACGGCGCCCTGCAGGGGCGCATACTGCTTCATAAACTCCTTCATAAACACATACGCGGAGAACTTTTCGAGCTGGTCGCGCGTGAGAAGGCCCATAAGGAAGCGGATGGCGTCCTCGTACTCTTTTAGCGTGTCGCTGAGCATGTCGGCGGTCGCTTCGAGTGCCCTGACCTGGCGCCTGAGCGCGGTTAGCTCAACCCAGACGCGCTGGAGCGTCTCGGCGTCAGTTAAGCGGAGAACGGCGTCGAGCTGGTTTTTGACGTACTCGTAGAGCCTGTCTGGGTCGGTCGAGAGCTGTTCAGAGTAGGCGACTATCTTGTCGCGTTCCACCACGCCGAGCTGGAGGAGGCTGAAAATCAGCAGTTCGCCGAGCCGGGCGTAAACTTCCTTTCTAACTGCTGTATCGTGGAACTGGGCACCGAGCACTTCGCTAAGCGTCTTGTCAATCTCCTTGAAGGTCGTCGTGCTCTTGGTGAACTCGTAGAGCTTCTGCGGGATTTTCTCTTCTTTCTCGCCACTCGTAGAGCCCTTAGACCCCCCACGCTTCTTCGGCGCCGGCTCTGGGGCCGGCTGTGGGGAAGGGGCTTTGGTTGGCGGGAGCTTTGGCGCCGACTCGCCCGGGACGCCCTCCTCAAGCTTCCGTTTCCACTCCTCGTAGTCCTCGCGAAGCTCGTTCCACATAGCCCTATATCGCTCGGCGGTGCGCATGACGGTGGAGGGCGTCGTGTTGAGGAGCTTGGCAATGTCTGTCGAGTGCGCGCGCGGGTTCTCGTAGATGCTTCTGATGATTCCGCGCCACAGCTTGCGCTTTGCCCACTTCGCGTCCGTCTCAAGGAGGAACGTGAGGAAGTCTTCG
>NZ_JAMOQU010000056.1 GCF_027063845.1 Thermococcus sp. | reverse complement strand
TGAGCGCTTTGCTCGCCGGGCTGTCGGGGAAGGCCTCAACGACGGGTTTAAGCATCGCCATGCTCTTCGGAATTGCCCTGTCGTAGGGGACCTCGCCTATAACCGGAATCCCTTCGGCCTCGGCCCAGTCCCTCAGGGCGGTAAAGCCAGGGTTCAGGTCAGCCTTGTTGATTATCAAGTAAGCCGGCTGTCTGAAGTGCTGGACGACCTTGTAGGCACGCTGAACGTCGCTGAGCGAGGCCGGCGTCGGCTCGGCAATCAGTATCGTCAAGTCAGCCCCGCCTATGCTCGCTATCACCTGACAGCCGATTCCCGCCGCTGAATCAACAATCATGTGCTCTAGGTTGAGCTCGTCCATCAGCCTCTTCGCCCACTCCTTCTCCTCGGTGACGAGCTTACCGCTCTCAGGCCTGCCGACATCGAGCTGGGCCGAGATTATCGGGAAGCCGTACTTGGTGGTTGCCTTCCTGATGAGTCCAGAGCGGGCCTGCTCAAGGGTTATAGTGCCTGGAACGGGGCAAACTAAACCGCAGACGTTGCATCCCTCGCAGGTGAGCTCGTTGACGACGTAGTTGCCGTCCTCGTCGATGTAGATGCTCTCGTAGGGACAGCGCTCGTAGCAGATTCCACAGCGGACGCAGGTCTCGGTATTTATCCTGGCAACCTTAGCCCCGATGTGCTCCCTCTCCTCCTCCCACTCCTCAACGCCGAGGAGAAGGCCGAGGTTCGGGGCTTCGGCATCTGCATCGACAGCGATGAGTTTATACTTATCCTTCAGGAGGTAGAGGAGCGAGGCCGTTATCGTGCTCTTCCCGACGCCACCCTTACCGCTCGCAATCGCCACTTGCATCACTCACCACCCCCCAGGAACTCGGCAACCCTCTCGGCCAGTTCGCGGAAGATTTTCGCCTCGGGAACGTCCTCAAGGACGATGGGTTTTCCGCTTACGTAGCTCCTGACGATGTTCTCGCTGTAGGGAATCTCTGCCACAACATCTGCACCGTACTTCTCCGCTATCTCTCTCACCTTCCCAATGTCGCCCAAATCAGCCCTGTTGACAACGACCCACGTCTTAAGGCCCATCAGCTTCCCGAGCTGGAGAATGAGCTCGGTGTCGTGGATTCCCAGTGGGGTCGGCTCGGTGACCGCTATGAGGAGCCTTGACCCTTCAATCGCCTTCGAGACGGTGTTGCCGGTTCCCGCTGCAGTGTCAACCATCAGGAGCTCGTAGTCGAGGTTTCTCGCGCGTTTCTTCGCCTCAACGACGAGGGGCATCGAGCGCTCTTCACCTTCCCTAAGCTTCCCCGTGACGAGGGTGAATCCGTAGGGCGTTTCGGTCACATAGGTGTGGCCGATGACGCGGAAGGCTTCCAGAATCGCCCCCGGAACGGGACAGACTATCTCACAGGCCCGACAGCCCGAACAGAGGTTCGGCATGAGGAAGGGCGTCCCGTCCTTCAGGGTTATTATCGCGTGCTCTTCACAGACTTCTGCACACTTCCTGCACTTGGTGCACTTCGAGTAGTCGAACTTCGGCATGAACTGGTTCACCGGCTCTTCCCTGGCCAGCTCAACGCCGAGGAGCAGGTGGTCGTTCGGCGCCTCAACGTCCAAATCGGCTAAGACCAGCTTGAAGCGCCTTGCAAGCTCGACCGCGAGGTTAATCGCGACGGTTGACTTTCCGGTTCCTCCCTTTCCACCGCTCACGGCTATCTGCAAGCTCTCACCTCCAGAAATTAGGGAAGCCGAATTCCTTTTAAGCTTTGTGCATAATCACGAAAGTCGCGAAAAGTTTTTATTCACTTAAGGTTATTAAAATTCGGTGATGGGTATGAAGAGCGTCGTTAGGATAGAGAAAAAGAAGGCCGAAGTTTATAGGGCACTGATTCCGCTCGTCCCGAGGGACTTCAAGGACGACCTAAAACTCATTGCGAGCCACGCCGAGAGAAACGCAGAGCTTCTCGAAGGCGTTAAGTTGCCTGCAGACACGAGGGGACTGAAGGAAATCAATGTTGCCCTTGAGTTCCTTGAGAAGGCCCTCGCAGACCCCGAAGCGACCGTTGAGGACTACTACCGCTACGCCATCGACGCAGAGGAAGCGACGGCAAAGCTTTACTCGGAGCTGAGCATGAGAGCCAAATCAGAAAAGGCAAGGAGGCTCTTCCGCTGGCTGGCCGAGATAAGCAGGGAGCACGCCGAAATCCTGAGGAGGCACCTTGAGATGTGGGAGTTCATGCAGGAGAACGTTGAGGAGGAAGAAATTCCAGAAGATTTAATCGAGCAGTGGTTCGAGGACATCGACCTGTGATTAGGCTCCCCTAAATCTTTTTAAAGTGCCCATCGAGCTTTCAGCGGTGGTGCTCATGAAGAGGTGCCTCAAGGTCGCGTTCGGAATGGAGGACGATGAACACTTGATAGACGCACACTACGGCGACTCCGAGTTCTTCGCAATCTACGAGGTCTGCGAAGATGGAAGCGTGAGGCTCATCGAAAAGAGGCCGAACAAAGCCAAGGACTTCGAAGAGGAAGAGGACGAGGGGCACGGCGACCCGAGGAAGTTTAAAGCTGTGATTAGCCAGCTCCTCGACGTTGACGTTCTTGCCGCGTTCAGAATGGGGCCGAACTTCCTGAGGATTCGCGACAAGACCAACAAGGTAGCCTTCTTCACGAGGACGAGGGATTTAAAGCTCGCCCTGCAGAGGCTCATTGAGAACTTCGACGACCTCTACAGCCAAGTGCAGGCGAAGAAGGCCGAAAAGCCCCCAATCGAGGAGTGAGTCATGCACTTCTGGGGCATAGAGCCAAAGGTGGCGCTTTCCGCTTTTTCCTATGCGCTCCTCGCCTTTTGCCTGAACTCCGCCCTCGGGCTCCAGACTCTTAGATTGCCGGGGGTTGGGACAATTCTCGTTATCGTCGGAGTTGCACTGTGGCTCGTCTGCTACCTTCAGGTTTCAGGAGCTTACAGAGAAGGTAAACTGCTGACGGAAGGCTGTTATTCCCGCGTTAGGCACCCGATATACTCAATCTGGGGCCTCCTGACAATCCCCGGATTCTCCCTCGCCATCGGGGGCTTCATGCTGGGCCTGCCAGCGATTTACTGGTTCGCGGTAGTGAGGTTTATAGGCGATGAAGAGAAGACCCTTGAGGGGCGGTTTGGAGATGAGTGGCGGGAATACGCGAGGAGAACGCCCCGGTTCCTACCGAGGCTTTGAACTCCTACCGGTTCACCTCTACGTTCTCGTTCATCTGAAGAAAGCGGGAGTTGACTACGCCAAGATGATGGCGAAGGTGAGCGGTTTACCCCTTGAGCTCATCGAAGATGTGATAAACGACCTTCTCGAGCTCGGATTGATTGAGCGCGACTCGGGGAGCGCGATAAAGAGAAGCAAGGCGCGCTTCAAGAAGGCCTTCGAGGTTCACAAGCACCACACCTACTACCGCCTCTCCCGCGAGGGCGAGCTCTTCGTCCGCTCGATTGACGAAAGGTGGCTCAAGAGGTACTTCAACGCCCTCTTTCCCGACGGCTGGAGGGTCGTTAACGCCCTTGCAGAAAGCAGGGACGTGAGGGAAGCGGGCAGAAAGGTTCAAATCGAAGATGAAACCCTTGAGGAGCTTAGGGTTCTCCGCTTCGTGACGGAAAAGGGCAGAAAAACGGAGTTCTTCAGGAGGCTGTGGGAATTTCTCCAGTGAAGGGACAACAAAAATAGACTAAAATCAGGAGCGGGTAACGTTCTCAACAGTGGCGTTCTGAATCGCAGTGGTGAGGACTTCGTAGGCGTCCCTGAGGGTGAAGTAAGCGTTCCTGACGAGTATCATGACGCGGTAGCTTCCGAGGCTCGCGAGGATGTTGCCTCCAGCAGAAACCTCAGTTGCCCTCTCCATGAAAGTCGTTGCGTTGGTGTAAAGCTCTATCGCCCTGGAAAGGGTGGTGTTGTCCACTCCAAGCTCAACTGCCTTCTGGTATGTGGCGTTGAACTCAGGGAGTAGAGCGTTGTAGTTCCTGTAGTAGAAGTACGTCAGCATCATTATTGTCGTTGGGGAAACCCCGCTCGTCCTCAATGAAACTGCACCGGCCTGTGGCACTGCCATCCCGAGGAGAAGCACTCCGAGTATTGCAAGGACCACCTTTCTCATGGTCTCACCCAAAATGTGCACATTCATTCAGAAATATAAATCTAACGGGCAGGGTTCAGGCAAATAATGAACAGTGGGTTCCAACGGCACGGAGCCATGAATGCATCAACTCACTCATGGCACTGAAATCACGTACTTCTTGTTTCCCTCCTCAAAGCCCCTGAAGGAGCCGAGCTTGAGGCCCAAGAGGGCCTTCTCTATATCGACGACCTTCATCGAAGCCAGATGGGTAACGCGCGTTCTCCTGAGGAACTCAGGCAAAAGCTGTCCCGTTGGCCCAGTCAGGACGAAGAGCTTCGCCCTCTTTGCCCTGTCGATGAGCATGTCGATGGTTCCGTTCACGAGACAGCTTGCGCTCGCTATCACAACGTCCATCTCGGGAAGCAGATGGTACTCGAGGGCATCGCTGAGCGTTTCCCTGTCCCATAGCTTCGGGTTTCTCTCGAAGACGTAGAGCTCATGTCCCCTTTCCCGAAGCTCCTTCGCCAGCGGTGGCATGTTACCGATTAGCGCAACCTTTCCGGCGTTCTCATGCAGGAGCTCCAGAACGTCAACGTCGTCGGCGTCGCTTAGGTCAATGTGGTACTGAGAAACCGCGTTTATAGCGGCGAGTCCAAGGGTTCTTTCAATGACGTTCGTGCTATCAGCCTTCTCGATAAACCTATCAAGGAAGGGCTCACCTATTGAGTTCGTGTAACGTTGGACCTCCTCTGGAAGGGTCATCGCAACACCGAGGGCCTTTCCTTTTTCTCCTTCAACGAGAACCCACGTGTAGGGTAGGGCGAAGCCGAAGTCAACCAGCTCAAGCCCATCGGTGAGCTTTAAGGCCTCCCGTTTAATCCTTCTCAACAGCATGCAACCACCTGACCATTCATAGAGGTTTAGCCTTATTAACCAATTCGTTAGGGTCGCCGAAAGGTTTATAAGTTTGTGCATATGCACAAAATAACAGAAGGAAGGAGGTGATGGGTATGAGGATTGCGATACCTACCAACGGGGGAGGACTGAACGATACCGTTGCTCCCGTCTTCGCGAGGGCGCCCGCGTTCCTCATAGTTGACGTTGACGAGAACGGAAACGTCGTGGGCGAGAAGGTCATCCAGAACCCTGCCATGAACGCCGCGGGAGGTGCGGGACCGCTCGCGGTTCAGACGCTCATCAACGAGGGGGTTGAGGCGATAGTCGCCCCGCAGGTCGGTCCGAACGCCCTTGGGGCCATTCAGGCCGCGGGCATAAAGCTCTACCAGGTCGCTCCTGGAACACCAGTCGAGGAGGCCATCAAGGCCGTTACCAGCGGAAGCGCCCCGAGCACCGCCACTCCGGCGCCGGCCTACGGACCGTATCCTGCCACCCCGGCAACTCCAGTGCCTCCAGCCACACCGGTCTATCCAGCTTACCC
>NZ_JAMOQU010000055.1 GCF_027063845.1 Thermococcus sp. | reverse complement strand
GTAATAGCGGGCCAGTTCGGGCCGAATTCCTACGGTGTCCTCCAGGCGGCAGGCATAAGGATGTACTCAGCTCCCCCGACCATGACCGTCAGGGAAGCCGTTGAGGCGCTCCTCCGCGGTGAACTCCAGCCCGGAATCCAGGGAGGTGCAGGAATGGGTCCTGGCGGTGGCATGGGAATGGGCCGTGGCATGGGCAGAGGCATGGGCCGCGGTGGAGGAATGGGCAGGGGACGCGGTATGGGCCGCGGAAGGGGTGGCTGGTACTGAGCCCCGCCTTTTTTTCTGATTACCTTTCTCATCACCCCCGCAAGGGTTTTTAGAGCGTAACCTCAATCTATTCCGGTGGTCTCAATGTTGGGTATAGACCTCTCTGGGAAGCTTGCATTTACTACCGCATCAAGCAAGGGCATAGGCTTTGGCGTCGCAAGGGTTCTGGCAAAGGCTGGGGCGGATGTAATCCTCCTCTCGAGGAGCGAGGAAAATCTCAAAAAGGCGCAGGAAAAGATAAAGAGCGAAAGCGACGTCGAGGTGCACTACATAGTGGCAGACCTCACGAAGAGGGAAGACCTCGAGAGGACTGTTATGGAGCTCAAAAACATTGGAGACCCTGATATATTCTTCTTCTCGACGGGTGGGCCCAAGCCTGGCTACTTCATGGAGATGGACATGGCAGACTGGGAAAGCGCCGTTAGACTACTCCTTTATCCTGCGGTTTACCTCACCAAGGCCCTCATTCCCGCGATGGAAAGGAAGGGCTTTGGCAGGATAGTCTACTCCACCAGCGTTGCCATAAAAGAGCCGATTCCCAACATTGCCCTCAGCAACGTCGTCAGAATCTCGATGGCAGGCCTCGTGAGGACTCTCGCGAAGGAGCTCGGGCCGAAGGGCATAACGGTCAACGGAATAATGCCTGGCATAATCAGAACCGACAGAATGATTCAGCTTGCCCAGGATAGGGCGAGGCGGGAAGGAAAGAGCGTTGAAGAAGCTTTGAAAGAATACGCAAAGCCAATACCCCTCGGAAGGCTCGGCGAGCCCGAAGAGATAGGCTATCTCGTGGCTTTCCTCGCGAGCGACCTCGGGAGTTACATCAACGGTGCGATGATTCCCGTTGATGGAGGAAGGCTAAACTCGATCTTCTGAGGCAAAAACCTTTTTTGCCTCTTCGCCCATACTTTGGAAGGGGAACAATGAGAAAGAGTCAGCTTCTCGCGGGGATTTTTGCGCCGATAGTGGCCCTCACAGGCATAGGGACGGCGATTCTCATAAACCGCTCGTGGTGGAGGCTCACCGACAACGCGATAAGCGACCTCGGAAAGCTCGGCCTGCCCCACAACTGGGTTCTAAACGTTTCCCTCATAGTCTCGGCCATTATGGCGATTTACTACGCGGTTGGCCTCGTCGGAGAAGTCAGCAACACCATCGAAAAGCTCGGGGTTGGAGTTCTCATCGTTGGACTGGCCTTCCTCGCATTAATCGGCCTCTTCCCAGAGGGAACGAGCCCCCACTACTATGTCAGCTGGGGCTTTTTTGTGTTCTCGAGCCTCGGTTTCCTAATCACAGGTAT
>NZ_JAMOQU010000054.1 GCF_027063845.1 Thermococcus sp. | reverse complement strand
ATGTGAACGTAACCGCTCGGCGTGATTCCGCTCTCGACCACGTACTCCTCCTTGTCGCCCCTTTCGCGGATTATCTTTTCGGCCATGTAGTCAGCCCAGTGAACCATTCTCACCACCGCGCTTAGCTCCTCGAAAGGGCTTTTAAGGTTAGCCTCCAGTTGAACAACCTTTCGAGAGAAACATTTATAAGTGAAAAAAGTAAAAACTACCGAACAATGTAAAGGGTGAACGCCATGGAGTTTGAACTAATGGGAATGAACGTCTTCTTCCCAGCGTCGCTAGAGATTCAGGAGGAGCTCCTGAAGGCTGGCTTTAAGGTGCCTTACGACAAGGAAACCGGGAGGAAAACTCCCGTTCCTGTGGTTTCAAGCTCGATGGAAGGACGAAAGCTGAGAAGGGGAAGACTGCTAAAGGCAACGGATTTTGATATAAAGGACAAGTTCGCGGTGATTCCCGAGGAGAGGACCCTCATCGAGTTCGAAGTTACTGAGAAGGGCTTCCTCGTGATAAGGCCGAAGCCCTTCGAGTACCACCTCGAGGAGCTCGGCTTTCTCTCGGTCCCTCTGAGACTATGGGGAACGTGGGCGAGCTTCTCACTGCCCTTCTCAGCCTACGATGCGCTCCTTTCAGAGCTGGAGGAGTTTAAAGGAGAGAACAAAGGATTCTACACGGCCTCAAAGGGTTCGAGGGGAAGGATTGAGGTCTACGCCTACAGGGGGAGGACGAGGAAGGACTTCGGGATTCCTGTTTTCGGTTACTCCCTCGGACTCCACGGCCTAACCCTGGCGGAGGAGTACCTCAGGGAGAAGGCGGAAGAGAACGGCGTTCCAGAGGAGAGGCTCCGCTACCTCAAGCTCGGCCTGAAGAAGAGGAAGGAAACCAAGGCCGGCCTTAAGGTCGGAATCGTCTGGGAGAACGGAACGCCCGTTGAGGTCACCCTCAAGCTCTCGACGACTGAACCGAGGGTCAAAATTCGGGGCCTCTACGGCGAGCTGGTTGGAAAGTCGAGGGGAGAACTGACGAGAACGGACGACTGGTACATCGTGGTTAACGCTTCCGACTTCGTCATCGCCCTCGAAACTGTTGGAAGGACGTTCGGATAAAGTTATTAGCCCCAATCCCTTTTCATTTTTTGGTGGAATCAATGTTCGAGTGGTTGCCCTACGCGGGGATTGCCGCAGGTTTCATAATAGGCGCTATAATCGCCACCAAAAAGCTCGGCGAGGAATGGGCGTGGATAAACCGAAAGATAATTCACTTCAGCATCGTTCCAGCGGTTTTGATGTTTTACTACGGAAAAATTCCAGTTGAAGTTTTTGGCGTTTCTGCCGTTATTTTCGGCGTCGTCCAGCTGTGGCCCCACCTCAAGAGACATGAGCTGTCTTGGTACCAGATAAAGCACAACTACGGCGAGGTGTTCTTTGCCTTTTCGGCCTCGGCAATTGTTTTTCTGCTTCCCAGAGAGTACGCAACGGCCCTGCTGTTAGCCATGGCAATCAGCGATGGAGTAACCGGGGTGGTCAGGCACTACTACTTCAAAAGGCACGGCTTCAACGTGAAGCTCAAGAAGCACTGGACAGGAAGCCTGGCATACTTGGCAACGGCCGTTGTAATAGCACTCATTTACCTCGATGCGGATACAATAAGAAAAGTGATGTGGGCAGTGATACTGACCTTAGCGGAGTACCAGCCCTGGGTAGACGACAACTTGGCCGTTCCGCTGGGGGGAAGTTTGCTGTTCCTTCTTTACTGAGCCCACCTAACCTTCAGGCTGTCCTTCTTCACCTTTTTGAACTCTTCAACGAGTGCCCTTCCGGTTCTCTCCATGAACTCCTCAATGTCGGTGATGCCAACTTCCTTGAGGCCTATTGCCTCCACTCCCTCAGGAACGCCCTTGGCCTCGACGTTTATCCCGATGTGGATTTTGACGCTCACTGGGGAAACCGTTGCTATCGAGATGCTAAGCTTTCTTCCGTTCACGTAGATGTCGTCTCCCTTTCTAACGGTCTTCACTCCGTACTCGCCGAGAACCTCGCAGAGCCTCACTATGAAGAGCTTTTGCAGAGTTGAGGCGAAGAGCGTGTTGACCAAGTCGAAGACCTCGATGATGTAGTGCACCATGTCGTCGCTCTTGATTTCCTTGCTCGCGCGGAGGTCCTCTATGTCAATCATTTCCTCGACCTTGACGTCGCACTTTCCGCGGAAGACGACGAGCGAGTTTCCAAGGATTCCGAAGTTCCTGTAGGCCCAGTGGCTCCCTATCGCGGAGCCGTCGTAGTCTATGCGCCTATCCTTCACGATGAGCAACTCCATG
>NZ_JAMOQU010000053.1 GCF_027063845.1 Thermococcus sp. | reverse complement strand
TCGAGGGTTCGCCAGGTGAAAGCATGGAGCACGTCATAGCGCTCCACCAGGTTTACGCCGAGCTGATATTCAGGGGCCTCAAAACGGTCGAGGTCAGGAAGAGGAAGGCCTTCGACGAGGGTGACCTGGTGTTCCTCTACATAGCGCGGGGAAACCCCTACGAGCTGAGGGACACGCTGAGGAGGCTCAACCTTCACGAGGAGCAGACGCTGACCCAGAGGGGAACCATAGCTGGGGGCTTCGAGGTTGGAGAGGTGATAAAGGCCGACTTCGAGACCCTCTGGGAGATGGCGAAGGATACGAGCGGTTTAACCCTCGTCCACGGTGAGAACGGGAAGAACTGGCTGGCCAACTACATCAAGGACTACGGCTACGTCTTCACCATCGAGAGGCCGTTCCTCTTCAAGGAACCGATGAGCAGGGAGGAGATGAAGGAGCGCTACGGAATCCACGTCGAGGGCATAATTCACCTGTCAAGAAAGACGAGGAAGCCCTGGGTAAGGGCCCTGATTGAAGACTTGCTCGCGAGGGACTACTTCTACCCCTGATGTTAGGCTTCCTAACGCGTTTGCAAACGTTTATAAGCCATTCTCCGCTAACTTTTGATTACAGAAGATTGGATGTGTTTTACATGAGGTTTGATATTAGGTACGCTCTGGCGTTTCTTCTCGTGGGACTCGTTCTCGCGGGAAGCGGGTGTATTGGCTCCTCTGGAGAGGGCACTTCAACGCCGTCCGCTACAGATACGTTCTCAGAGAAAAGCTCCGTGAAAACTCAGGCCGAGACTGCTGAAGACGTCAGGCTTAACGCCGACTTACCCGTTACACTCAGGTTCGACACGATGAGGGTCGTCGTATCGGAAGTTGATGAGCCCTTCATAGGTGTAATAACGAGTGAAACCGGGAGCACCGATGCAGTGGTCGTCGTCCCCTCCGACTCACACGAGGTCATTGAGACCGATGGTGGATACGCGGTTAAGATAGACTTCTCAGACGGCTACTACCTTAACGTTGACTACACGTACAGTGAGGATGAGCCCCTGAAGACGTTCCATTACTTGGAAACCGATGACGACTACATTGTCGTTAAATCGCGCGACTACTTCGGAACAGTTGACGATACTGACCTTGGTGGGGACATAAAGGCGGTCGTTGAGATGGCCAAAAGCGCGGACGACCTCGGCGAGTACATTCTGATGATTGCCGAGCCCAATGGCGAGCACATGACCTTCAACCAGGATAGTGACGATATAGAGGTCCTTACCGGCGACGTTTATATGGCTGAGGGGGAGGCAGTGAAAGTCGAAAAGCCCTACGCCTTAATCTACATCGTTGACAACGGCGATTCGCTTGACGTAGGCGATGTCACGAAGAACGTTGCCGGCAATCTCGCCCTCGGAACCACCATAGGGCTGGAGTACACGAACGACGTAACCGGAGACGATGCTTTCAGCGTCATTGCCGTGAGCATGGACGACTACAACAGGCTCGTGAACGGAGAAGCGGAACTCAACTTCGATGGGAGAAACGTAGAGGTAAACGGAATCGAGGATAAAGTCTTCGTCCTCATTTCCCGCTGAGTTCTTTCTTCTCTTCTCCGGATTCTTCGGAAGTTTTATCGCCCCCCTTGACTTCTTTTTGCTCCTCCAGCTCCTCCGGGTTGACTATCTGGTACGGCCCGAGGCTCAGCTTCTGGATTTCCTCCTCTGTCAAAAGCCTGCTCTTGACCTTCTCGCCTATGAGCGCGCTGTTGCCGAGGGGGTCGGCTATCTTTACCGTCAGCGGTTTCTTCCCTTCCTTGACGTCCTCGATGTACTGCAGTATCTCGTCGGCCTTCTTTACAGCTTCTTCGTCGCCCTCCTGCTTCCTGAACTCCCTCGCCATCAGGAGCGTTTCACGGACGCGCTCAAGGACACCTTCGACGTTGGTGATGAAACCTTCAGATGCCGGACCCGGTTCAATCTTGACGCCTATCTCCTCGAGCTCTATCGTCCCGCTCTTGCTTCTCACAACGCGCGTGAAGAGGTCCTTCTCCTCCTCGACCTTCACCGTGTAGAGCTTCGGCGGCCTGTCCTCGAGTATCATGACGTCAGCGTTGCGATAGCCGCACTTCTCGCAGATTATCGTGCTCTCCATGACCTTGCCGAAGTAAGGAATCTCGTGGATGTGCTGGATGGCCTTGAGAGTGTTCTTGCCGCCGCAGATGGGACAGTCACCGAGGCTTATGACCTGAACCTCGCCGAGTTCGGGATTAACATAAACCTTCTCGCCTTTCTTCTCGCCCATGAGCATCACCGAGAAGAGAACCAGTGATGCCTTTATAAAGTCATGGTTTCGGTTGAAGTTTGAAAAAGGAAAACCTCACTTGGCAATCTTTATGTCCTCGGGAAGGAGGATGAGCTTTATCTCTTGCTTGCATATCTTCGCCGCCTGCCCGCCGAAGGCGTTGACCATACCCTTAATCTGCTCGGCAACCTTTTCAAGGACGTCGGGCCTCTTCTCGAGTGGGGTTAGGTCAACTATGACTATGTTGCCCTCCTGAAGCTCGCTGGAAATCCTCTCAAGGTCGGAGTAGCTGGTCACGGTTATCTTCTTCAGGTAGCGGAGCTGGGGCTTAACGAGCTCCTTAGCAAGAACATCCTCCTCAATCGGTACGACATCGATGTCATGCCTGGGAGCGACTTCCTTCTTAACGCTCGCGGGAGGTTTCATTTTAGGCTTGTTCTCCTTCTTTTTGAGGCTGTCAAACAATCCCATGAGGGTTCCCCCCGGTTAATCGTAAAGCCGTTTAGTTTTATGCCTTTTCCTTTATAGCTCTTTCCCAAACTCCTTGGGGCTCTCCTCGCGAAGCTTGAAGAGCCCAAAGAATGACAGGGAGAAAGCCACAACGCCCGAGAGCATCACAAGGGCGCTTGGAATGCCCCATCCCTTCTTTCCGGCAATGTAGAGACCCCACACGAAGAGGGCCAGACCCCAGAGGGCCGTTGTGAGGAGCAGGTCCTTTTTCCTCTCCTCCCGCAGAAGGAGGTAGACGGTCCTCACCGCGAAACCGGCGAAAATCACTGACGCAACGATGCTCATGAAGTCCATCGCTACCACCGGGAAAAGAGGGAAAGGGTCAGGCCTTCCCAACGGCCTCAAGAACTACCTTCCTGAGTTCCTCGGCCTTCTTGAAGGCGGTGTCAACGGCGTACATGACTTCCTCCAGCTTGAAGCTTCCTCCCTCTCCCTTCTGAACCGCTGAAATGTGGCCGTTCTCGTCGGTGGTTATCGTAATCCTGCCGTCCATTACGCGCTCCTCGTCGAGGTTGGGGTCAACAACCATCGTGTTGCCGATTTTCGCGAAGGTGACCGGTATCGGGACGCTCTTAACAGGTAGGGGCTCGTACTCGTCGAGTATCTTTACCTCCCCGCTCTCCTCGTCGTACTCAATCTTCGGAATCTTGGTGCTCATCAGGGCAGCTATCGCACCTATTCCGCTCGCGTCGAGCAGGTTGCCGTCGTGGTCGAGGACATGGACGTCGATGAAAATCACCCTGACGAGTTTTCCTGGGACGATGACGAGCTTCTCGAGCTCAACGGCCCCGCTCTCCCTTATTCCCCTGTCCACAACACGGGCAAGCTCGATGGCGTTCTCGTCCGGGGGACCGGGTTCGAAGGTCGGCGAGGCAAGGGGAACAAGCTCGACGTTGGTGGTCATAACTCCCTTCTCCGGCAAATCCGGAAACGGCTCGCCGAGGTCAACCTTTATTCCGACAAGGACCTGCGTGTTGCCGAGCCTGACCCATGCCGAACCCTCGGCCTTCTCTATGACGTTGACCTTGACCTCGAGGTCGCGGTAGTCCTCAAAGGAGCGACCGTCAATCCTCTTGCCCTCCCTGAGGAGGTTTATGATGTGGTCGCGCATTATGCTGGCCATTACTTCCATCTCACTCATTGCCCGCCACCTCCTGCGCTATGCGGAGGTATTTTTCTTTGAGCGCTTCCCTCTGCTTCTGGTAAACCGCCTTGGCTCCCTTTATGGCGAGCTTCACTGCTTCAATGAACTCCTCCCTAGTCAGGTAGCCGTCCATCTGAAGGAGCGTTATGTCGTTCTTGAGGGGCATTATGGCAACGGGAACGTCTGCTTCGCCGTAGTTGTCCTCGTCCTTGTTGAGGTCGAGGACTATCTCCCCGTCAATCTTTCCGGCGGCGCACGCTGCCACGAGGTCCTTCATGGGTATTCCCGCATCGGCTAGAGCGAGTGAAGCGGCCGTTATTCCGGCAACCCTCGTCCCTGCGTCGGCCTGGAGGACCTCTATAAAAACGTCTATCGCCGTTCTTGGGAACATCTCGAGGATTAGGGCCGGCTCAAGCGCTCCCCTTATGACCTTGCTTATCTCGACGCTCCTCCTGTCCGGTCCGGGCTTTTTCCTTTCCTCAACGCTGAAAGGTGCCATATTGTAACGAACCCGGAGTATCGCCTTGTCCGGCCTCTGGAGGTGCTTTGGATGAATCTCCCTGGGGCCGTAGACGGCGGCGAGAATCTTGTTCTTGCCCCACTCGACGTAGGCCGAGCCGTCGGCGTTTTTGAGAACACCAACCTCCATTTTAATGGGTCTAAGCTCGTACTTCTTTCTGCCGTCAACTCTTCTACCGTTCTCGTCGATGAGCTTTAAACCCTCAGGCCTGCCCATCATCTTTCTCACCTTCCTTCTCCTCAAGCTGGGGGATTTCCTCAATAACTCCCTGCTCCTTGAGCTCCCTGAGCCTCGAAAGCAGGTACTCCTTGACCCTGTCGGTCAGTCCCTGCGTGTGGCTCTCGCGGTCAACCTTGAGTATCGCCTCTATCGCGAGCTTCTCGAGCTCGTCGTTCCTTCCGCTCACCCAGACCCAGCCGTTCTGGCCCACTATGATTCTCGTCCCGGTGAGCTTCTTAATCATGTTAATCATCGAACCGCCCTTGCCTATGAGCCTCGGCACCTTGGAAGGCGTTATCGTGACGAGCTGTCCTCCCCTGAGCGGACCGCCCTTGAAGGGCATGCCCTTGGTTGTGAGGTCAATCTGGTTTATCTCGTTGAATGCCTTCACCTTGGCGTAGATAATGTCCCCTATGTCGTAAATCTTCCTCAGGTCGGTCTTGAGCAGGTCTATGCGCTCCTCAACGGCATCTTGAACGCGTAAATTGGCCTGGTACGGTGCTCCGATGTCAACGGTCCAGTTGGAGAACTTGACGTCGACTATCTTTCCGAGGACGTTGTCCCCGACCTCTGGTATGTAGGGCCCTTCGAGCGGAATGACCCTTATGAGGTCTCCCCTTATCTCGACAAGTCCTATCACCGTTGAGTAAATCCTGTTGCCTTCCCTGAAGGTCCCCCTTCCGTTCTTAAACGGCCCCTGGGCGAGCAACGTCCCAGGGACGACAAGTTCCCTTGGTTTTACAAAAATCCGCCTCATAGTCCCTTCCTCTCTACAAGTTTAGTAAGAGCGGTGCCCTTCGTCAGGGCGTTGAGCTTCTCATAAAACTCCTCCTCGATTCCTCCAGGAATCTCGATGAGGAACATCCAAGAGCCGTCGCTGGCCCACTCTTCGCGCTTTATCGTTCCGAACTTCCTAACCTCGCCGTAGGCCCTTCCAACGTAGTCGCTCGGTATCTTCACTGCTATGACTTTGACCTCGAGCTTTATCGGGAGCAGAGGCCTAATCGCCTTGATGACCTTCGGAACCTGCGCTTCCGCGTCTTTGAAGAGGTCAACGTGAACTCCAGCCTCTTCCATTGCCCTCAGGATTCTGTCAACGGGGTGGGGGTAACCTGTCCTCGGGTCAACCGCGTGTCTGTGGATTATCGTCGCTATGTAGCGCTTCTTCTCCTCGAGCATCTGCCTCCTCTGCTCCGCGGTGAGCTGAACCTCGCCCTTCTGGAGGATTATTTTAGCGACTTCATAGGGGTCACTTGTTCCAAAGATTTTCTCCATCTCATGCTCGCTCGCCTTGTCGCCCTTGTGTGCATCTTTGAAAACGTAAGGAGTTGCGAGGATTTCTTCTATGGGAACCTCCTTGCCCTCCTTGAAGTCCCTCGCGAGGTAGGGGTCCACGAGTATCTCAAAGGTCTCGCCGTGCGTCTTCAGACGGGCGATTACCGCTTTGTCAACGCTAATAGGCATCGCCCGCCACCTCAGTAGTTCTGGTCGAGTTCGGAGTAGTCCTCGGCCTTCTCCTCAACCTCTTCCTCTTTAATCTCCTCAAGAACCTCGTTGAGGTACTTCTCAAGCTCTTCCCTCGGGAGCTTCTTCCAGCGCTTGTCCTCGGTGGTTATGTAGGCAACCTCTATCGAGTCCGCGGTTGGCTCCTCAAGGGTCTTGGACAGAGCGAGTATCGCGAGCTTTATTGCCCCGTCCCTGTCGAGGTTCTCGTCGTAGTGCTCCTCGAAGATGGCCATCGCCACGTTCCTTCCGCTTCCTATAGCTACCGCCTTCCACTCGAAGTAGGCACCGCTCGGGTCGGTCTCGTAGAGCTCGGGCTTGTCGTTAACGCCCGCCATGAGCAGGGCGGCACCGAAGGGCCTCACACCGCCGTACTGGGTGTGAGCCTGCTTGAGGTCGCAGATTTTCTTCACCAGAACGGTGAGCGGAACGGGTTCGCCGTAGGTGAGGCGATAAATCTGGGCCTCCAGCCTAGCCCTGTCAACGAGAACCCTTGCGTCAGCGATGATACCGCTCGGAGCGGCCGCTATGTGGTCGTCAATCTGGAAAATCTTCTCGTAGCTCCTCGGCTCAATGAGCCTGCTTGTGATTCTCTTTTCAACGGCCAGGACAACGCCGTCCTTCCACTTAACTCCTACAGCCGTTGCACCTCTTTTTACAGCTTCCCTCGCGTAGTTTACCTGGAACAGCCTTCCGTCCGGGCTGAAAACGGTTATCGCCCGGTCGTAGCCGGCCTGCGGTGGTACAAACGCCATTCTACATCACCCCTGTTTCTCACTCCTTTTCGATAGTTGCCGGGTTTTCTATTAAGCTTTTCTATCCTCCCCTGAAGGCTATAATCGCCATCCTCCTCGCGGTTCTCTTGGCGAGCTCGAGCGGTATGAAGGCCAGAGCGAAGACGAGGGCTCCGACGTAGATGGACGCCGTTCCGATGGGCTTGAATATCAGCAACGCAAAGCCGAGCAGGAGGGTGAGCAATCCTGCCGAGAGCAACTTCTTATAGGTTCGCTCCATATCCTTGAGCTCCTTCATGCCACCACCGGGAGCTTTTTTAGGCGGGAGGATTTTAAGCCTTTGGTGTTGCCGATGGAGTGTCCCTTCTGCAGACCTCCGAAGGAACAACTCCTCTACGAGGA
>NZ_JAMOQU010000052.1 GCF_027063845.1 Thermococcus sp. | reverse complement strand
AACTCATAAAGTCAGGCAAATGGCGCGAGGTAGAGTTCAGGCGTTTTGATATAAAGGCCCCCGTGAGGAGGATTTACCCGGGCAAGAAGCAGCCCTATCGCGCTTTCCTCGACAAGATAAGGAGAAGACTCATCGAAATGGGCTTCATCGAGATGACGGTTGATTCACTCATCGAGACTCAGTTCTGGAACTTCGACGCCCTCTTCCAGCCCCAGAACCACCCGGCGAGGGAGTGGACGGACACCTACCAGCTCAAGTACCCGAAGAGCGGATTCCTGCCAGAGGAGGAGCTCGTTGAGAGGGTTAAGACCGCCCACGAGCGCGGTTTGGCAGGCTCGCGCGGCTGGGGCTATGTCTGGTCTCCAGAGAGGGCCATGCTCCTCATGCCGAGGGCGCACGGCACTGCTCTAAGCGGTAGACAGCTCGCGAAGGGTGTCGAGATTCCAGGGAAGTACTTCACGATTCAGCGCGTTTTCAGACCGGACGTCCTCGACAGGACGCACCTCATCGAGTTCAACCAGATTGACGGCTTTGTAGTTGGAGAAGAGCTCAACTTCAGGCACCTCCTCGGAATCCTGAAGCGCTTCGCGGTGGAAATCGCTGGGGCCAAGAAGGTCAAGTTCCTGCCCGACTACTATCCGTTCACCGAGCCGAGCGTCCAGATGAGCGCCTACCATCCAGAGCTCGGCTGGGTCGAGTTCGGCGGTGCCGGAATCTTCCGCGAGGAGATGACCAGGGCTCTGGGCATAGACGTCCCGGTCATCGCGTGGGGAATCGGAATCGACAGGTTGGCAATGTTCAAGCTCGGAATAGACGACATACGCTACCTCTTCAGCTACGACCTCCGCTGGCTGAGAGAAGCGAAGCTGGTGTGGTGATGGGAGATGCCAAAGTTCGACGTGTCAAAGCGGGATTTGGAGAGGCTCGTTGGCAAAGAATTCACGGTCGAGGAGTGGGAGGACCTCTTCCTCTACGCCAAATGCGAGCTCGACGACGTCTGGGAGGAGAACGGTGAAATCTACTTCAAAGCGGACTCCAAGGACACCAACAGGCCTGACCTCTGGAGCGCCGAGGGAATAGCAAGGCAGATACGCTGGGCGCTCGGCTTCCGGAGGGGTCTGCCAGAATACGAGGTCGAGAAAAGCGACGTTACCGTTTACGTTGACGAGAAGCTGAAAGACATCCGCCCCTACGGTGTTTACGCAATCGTTGAAGGCCTCAAGCTCGACGAAGAGGCTCTCAAGCAGATGATTAACCTCCAGGAGAAGGTCGCTCTGACCTTCGGGAGGAGAAGGAGAGAGGTTGCCATCGGTATCTTCGACTTCGACAAGGTGAAGCCCCCAATATACTACCGTGCGGCAGAGAAAACCGAGAGGTTCGTCCCGCTCGGCTTCGAGGAGGAGCTTACGCTGGAGGAAATCCTCGAAAAGCACGAGAAGGGCAGGGAGTACGGACATTTGATTAAGGACAAGCCCTACTATCCGCTCCTTGTTGATTCCGAAGGTAAAGTCCTCTCGATGCCCCCGATAATCAACTCCGAAACGACCGGAAGGGTAACGACCGAAACGAGGAACGTCTTCGTCGATGTCACCGGCTGGGATTTGAACAAGGTCATGCTTGCCCTTAACGTTGTCGTCACAGCTTTAGCGGAGCGCGGAGGAAGGATTAAGAGCGTTAAAGTCGTTTATCCAGACTTTGAGATTGAAACGCCCGATTTAACTCCCAAGTCCTTCGAGGTCGAGCTGGACTACATAAGGAAGCTGGCCGGCCTCGAGCTGAGCGACGGCGAAATCAAGGACCTTCTTGAGAGGATGATGTACGACGTGACCCTTGAGGACGGTAAAGCAAAGCTCCTCTATCCAGCATTCCGCGACGACATAATGCACGCCAGGGACGTTTTAGAGGATGTCCTAATCGCCTACGGCTACAACGAAATTGAGCCTGAAGAACCGAAGCTTGCCGTCCAGGGCAGGGGCGACAAGTTCGTCGAGTTCGAGGACGCGGTTAGGGAACTCATGGTCGGCTTTGGTCTCCAGGAGGTCATGACCTTCAACCTGACCAACAGGGAAGCCCAGTATGGGAAGATGAACCTCGAATACGGGAGGGACTACTTCAACAATCCCCCCGCTGAACTTGTCGAAATAGAGAACCCGATAAGCCCGAAGTGGTCAGCGCTGAGGAACTGGCTTCTACCGAGTTTGCTCGACTTCCTGAGCCAGAACACCCACGAAGAGTACCCGCAGAGGCTCTTTGAGGTCGGCAAGGCCACTTTGATAGACGAGAGCAGGGAAACGAAGACCGTCAGCGAGAGCAAGCTTGCCGTCGTGCTGGCCCAGCCGAGGGTTACCTTCACCGACGCGAAGGAAATCCTTGACAGCGTGATGCGCCACCTCGGCTTCGAGTACGAGCTTGAGGAGGTCGAGCACCCGAGCTTCATTCCCGGCAGGGTTGGAAAGATAATCGTGAACGGAAAAGCCATCGGCGTAATCGGCGAAATCCATCCAGAGGTTTTAGAAAAGTGGGGAATCGAGATGCCCGTTGCGGGCTTTGAGCTGTTCCTCAGGCCTCTCTACACGGAGCCCTACCTTTAGTCCCTCTTTTTCCTCTTCTCAAGGAGGGCGCACATGAGCTCGAAGTTCGTAACACTTATCAGTACCTCAACGTCAAAGACTTCTTCCATTCTCTCACCTCGATTTTAGGTTCTCGTGCCCCTTTATCAAGTTTGCTGGAATTTTTTCGTATTTCCTTCGAATTTTGGATTTACAAAAGTCAAGAAACTTGGAGGATTTTCAGGGAAGGCTTTTTATACTCTCCGCTAAAGCGCCAACCATGAAGCTGGCTCTCCGCGTGGCCTACGACGGGACGGCATTCTACGGCTTCCAGAGACAGCCCGGAGTGAGGACTGTAGAGGGGGAACTCATCCGCGTTTTAACCAAACTAAAAATCATCGAAAGCCCGGAAGAGAACGACTTTAAAGGTGCCTCGCGGACGGACCGTGGAGTTTCCGCGTTCTTCAACGTGGTTTCGTTCGTTCCCGGCGAGAGAGTTGATTTGGCGAGGCCAGAGGTGCTGAACCACCACCTTCGAGACCTCTGGGTTCTCGGCGTTGCCGAGGTTCCCGACGACTTCCACCCGAGGTTCGGGGCGAGAGAAAAGACATACCGCTATTATCTCATAGACGAAGGCTTTGACGTTCTCGATATGACAGAGTGCGCCAGGCTCTTTGAGGGAACCCATGACTTCTCGGCCTTCGCGAAGCTCGAACCCGGCAGGGACCCGATTAGGGAGATAATGCGCATCAGCATCGTTCCAAGACGCGGCTACTACGCGGTTGAAATCACGGGCAAAAGCTTCCTCTGGGAGATGGTGAGGAGAATCGTCAACGCGCTCCGCTTCTGCGGGCTCGGGCTTCTGGAGCTCGAGGACGTTAAAGCCATGCTCGCGGGGACTTACAGAAAGAAGGTCCCACCCGCCCCTCCAGAGAACCTCGTTCTGTGGCATATAGAATACCCCAACGTTGACTTCAAAACCGACGAGAAGGGCCTTGCGAAAGCCAAACGCGACCTCTTCGAGCGCTACTCAAGAGCTCTGGCGAGGGCGGCGCTTTTTGGGGACTGCCTCATTGAGCTTTGATTCCTTGTCGTAGTACTTCCCGTAGTACTGTTTCAGAGCTTTCTGCCTCTCGATGAAGTGCGTGTAGAGAAGCGGGTCGTCGTCCGCGACGTCGACTATAACTGCTCTCATACCTTTCTTCGGCCTCAGGGCCCTCCCTATGGTCTGTATCGTCATGATGTCGCTCTTTCCTCCCCCTGCGAGGATTATCGCGGAAATCTCAGGTATGTCAACTCCCTCCTTTAGGAGGGTCGAGATTAAAACCGGAATCTCGCCGTTCTTGAAGGCCTCAAGGACCTCCCAGCGGTTCTGGCTCTTGGAGCTGAGAAACTCGGCCGTTACGCCCTCCTTTTCAAGCATCTCCTTCAGGATTTTGCCGTGTTCGATGCGCTTTACATCTATGAGAACGCGGTGGCCCTTCCTGACGAGTTCTTTGGCTTTAGCCACTATTGCCCTATTCCTCTCGTCGTTGTTCATGACGACGTCCTCGTAGAGCTCCTTATAGCGCTCGCTGAAGGACGGCATGCTCGACTCGTAGGTTATCACCTCGAAGCGGGGCTTCGCCAGGAAGCCTTCCCTGATAAGGTCCTCAGCCTTCACCTCGTAGATTATCGGGCCGACGACTGCCTCAATCTTTATCTCCTCCCCGCGGACGCGCCTCCAGGGTGTCGCCGAGAGCCCGAAGCGGTAAACCTGCGGGAGGCTTATTCCAAGCTGGTAGAACTTTTCGGCGGCGGAAGTTCTGTGGCACTCGTCGAACATGACTATCGCGTAGTCGTTCTTCAGCTTGTCAACGCCCCTCGAGAGGAGGGTCTGTATCATGGCCACCGTTACGTTTTCCTCGTTCCACTTGTTGTCGCCAACGATTCCTGCTTTAACGCCGAGGAGCTCTTCAACCTTCTCGGCCCACTGGTAGAGGAGCTCCTTCGTGTGGACGACGATGAGCGCCGAAAGGTCAAGCTCGTGGATTATCCTTAACCCGACAACCGTCTTTCCACTCCCAACGGGGAGAGCTAAAACGCCCATCTTCTCCTTCAGGGCTTTCCTAACGGCCCTTTGCTGATAGCGCCTCAGGGAGTAGTTCTCGTTCCACGTTGAGTTGAGTTTAACCCCGCGAACCTGCCGTTCGTCCTTGATTCTAACGCGGTAGCCCTTGCTGTTGAGGAACTTCTTGACCCGCGGAAGAAGACCGACGGGAAAGGTCTTCTCGTAGGGGTCGTAGAGGCTCTCTGGCTTCTCCCACTTACCGTAGTCCTTCTTGTAGGTGAGCAGGTCGTAGATTTTGAAGTAGACGCTCGGCTCCGCCTTCTCGACCTTAACCAGTGCTGAACCGTCTGGAATCCTGAGGACAACCATGGGCATGGCCAATCAAAGCGAGTGTGGAAAAAGGCTTTATAGACCTTTTGGAACAACGGCCTAAGGTGGTGGTATGCTGAGGGAAATTCTTCAAACCTTCGACGACCTGATTGTCATAAAGGAACCCGTGAGCAAGGAGCTTGAGATAACGCGCTATCTCCTTAAATACCGCGACAGGCCGGTTCTCTTCGAGGACGTTGACGGCTGGAGGGTCGCTGGAAACATCTGGAGCACCCGCGAGAGGATAGCCCGCTTCCTGAACACGAGCAGGGAGCGCCTGATGCACGTTGTAGCGGACGCGATGGAGAACCCCGCCCCCTACAAAACCGTTGAAAGCGCCCCGTTCCTGAAGAACTCGACGGAGGACTTTTCCCTTCTTGAACTGCCGGTTCCGAAGTATTATCCAAAGGACGGCGGGCCATACTTTACCTCGGCGATGGTCATTGCGAAGGACGATAACGGCTTTGTCAACGTGTCGTTCCACAGGATGATGGTCAGGGACGAAAAGACCGTTGCGATAAGGCTCGTTCCGAGACACCTCTACGCGATATGGAAGGACAGGGCCGAGCACGGGGAGGAGCTGGACGTTAGAATCGTCGTCGGCAATCCCATTCACCTGCTCCTCGCAGGCGCTACCAGCACTGCCTACGGAATCAGCGAGCTTGAGATAGCATCGAAGCTGAGCGAGCTCGCCTTTGGAAAGCCCGTCGAAGTCATCGAGCTGGGAGGAATCCCCGTTCCTGTGGAGAGCGAGTTCGTCTTCGAGGCGAAGATAACTCCCGAGCTGGTTGACGAAGGCCCGTTCGTGGACATAACAGGAACCTACGACTACGTGAGGAAGCAGCCGCTGGTCGTCTTTGAAAAGATGTACCACGTTGATGAGCCTATTTTCCACGCCCTCCTGCCAGGTGGCTACGAGCACTTCATGCTAATGGGTCTCCCCAAGGAGCCCCAGATTTATGCGAGCGTCAAGCGGGTCGTGCCAAAGGTTCACGGCGTTCGGCTGACGGAAGGAGGTGCCATGTGGCTCCACGCTGTTGTGAGTATAACAAAACAGCACGACGGCGACGGCAAGAACGCGATTTTAGCGGCCTTCGCTGGCCACCCGAGCCTCAAACACGTCGTTGTCGTTGACGAGGACATAGACATCTACGATGACCGCGACGTGGAGTGGGCGATAGCGACGCGCTTCCAGGCAGATAGGGACCTCGTGATAGTCCCCAACGCCCGCGGTAGCTCCCTCGACCCCTCGGCAGAGAAGAGCTTAACTGCCAAGTGGGGCATAGACGCGACGAAGCCTCTCAATAGAAAAGAAGAGTTCGAGAGGGCGAGCCTCTAATCTCTTTATTTCACGAGTTTTAGGAAGATTTCTTCGAGGGTTGGTTCTTTCACCTGCATTGTCAGAATCTTCGCCCCCTGGGAAGCCACGTAATCGTGAAGCTCCTCGCGAATGTCCTCGGGCGAGACGACACGATACCTGTTCTCCCCAAGGGGAGTGACACTCCAAGGAGCAGAACTCCAGTCAACAGGCCTGTTCGTCTCAATGATAATCGTATAGCCCGCCTTCTTCAGGAATTCCCGCTTGATGTTCTCGATGCTGTCCTCGAGAATTAACCTGCCCTTCACAATTACGCCAACGGTATCACAGACCTCTTCCACGTGCGCAAGAATGTGACTCGAGAAGAAGACTGTCTTCCCAGCCTTCCTCTGCTCTCTAATAATCTCCTTGAATTCCGCAATTCCAGTCGGGTCGAGGCCCGTCATGGGTTCATCGAGGATTAAAAGCTCAGGGTCGTTGATGAGCGCTTGAGCGAGGAGCAAACGCTGACGCATCCCCTTCGAGAACTTGCCAACCTTTTTGTTCCTGACCTCCCAGAGGTTGACGAGCTTGAGAATCTCTTCAGCACGCTTTTCGCGCTCGGCCTTTGGAATTCTAAAGGCCCTGCCGATTATGTCGAGGGTTTGCATTGGGGTTAGAAACTCCCAGAGGGTTGCGTGTTCAGGCATGTAACCGATTCTGGCTTTTGCTTTAACGAGATTACCCTCGTTGAACTTTCCGTCTCTAAAGACTTCCTCGCCGAGGAGTTCTATTCTGCCCTCCTGGGGAAAGACGAGGCCGAGGAGGCTGAGGATTGTCGTGCTTTTGCCTGCTCCATTCGGCCCGAGGAAGCCGTAAACGACTCCGTGTGGAACCCTCAACGTGAGCCCATCAAGGGCCCGAACATCCTTATAGGCCTTGACCAAGTTCTCAACCGTAATCATAATCATCACCTCAAATCCATGCGGAGGAAGCGCCAGGTCGCGATGCCGAGGTAGACCAGTGTCATAACGACGAGCAACGCGACGTTTACCGCCCGCTTCCTCATGGCCCTGCCAATCCCAGCGTATTCGGCTGTGTAATCCCTGTAAGTGTGGGTTTCCCCGTTGATTTCAATGGTCTTTGTGACCTCCTTGTACTCATTAACCGCGTCCAGGATGACGGAGAACTGGGCGCTCGGCGAGTAAAAGAGGTATTTTGTATAATAGTTTGCTGTGTAATCGTTCAGCTCTTCCATGCTAAGATTTTCTGGAAGGTTCTTTCCCATCTCGTAGGATACAACGGTTGGGAGGAGTACGTAGAGAATGAAGAACACGCCAAGGGCAACCCCAAGGGATGCCCCAGATGAGCGGACGAAAGTAGAGATGATGTACCCTATCGCTATGAACTCAAGCATGGTGAGGAGGAGCAGTACGTTAAGGAGAAACACGTCGGCGGTTATCTTCGAAACCGAAACACCTACCCACTGGAGACCTGCGAGGGTAACGAAGCTTGTGAGGAGCAACGCAACGCCAAAGACAACGAGCTGTCCAGAGTACTTGCCAAGGATGTATCCAAGCCTCGTCACGCTCTTGCTGAGGGCTATTCTTATGGTTCCGTCCTCAATTTCCTTGTTTATCGCCCCGGCCCCAAAGATTATCGCCAGGATTCCGAGGAAGAACAGTGCAGTCTGGCTGGAGAACCGTATCATTACAGCTATGGCCTCCAGTTCGTTGGTTATATCCTCCTGTTTCATCAGGTAGAACACGGGTATGTAGAGGCCGATTATAATCAGCAGTACCGCCCACAGTTTCTTTGTTCGCATTCCTTTCATGAACTCAAGTTGGAATCCCCAAAACACTGGGAGCACCTCCCTTACTCTCGGGGGAACTAAAGCTGAGAGTATAAAAATTTTGTTCTTGTAATAGGAATGAAATTAGAGTCCCCTAAGTTCAAGAACGAGTTCCGCCTTTGGGCAGTGCCTCTTCAGCCTGTTTAGAACCTCACCCTTACCCCCGAGGACGGGCCAAAGGATTGAGTCTATGTGGAGCGGTGGGATTTCGGTTTTCTCCGCAATCCCCTTCCAGAAGCTAACCGGCGGCTCGGTGGTGAAGTGTTTGGTGTAGGCGTTTATCCTCACGTCGTCCGGAATCTCGATGGCCATCGGGTAGGGAACGAAAGCTCCAAAGGCAATCCTCCCCGCATAGCCGAACATCTTCACTGCGAAGACTATCGTTTTCGCGCTCCTTTTAGCGTTCATAACCCTCGCGAGGTCATCTCTGAGCCTTTCCATGCCGTTGAAGTAGTAGTCCCTCAGCTCGTCCATTGAGAGAGACTTCAGAAACGGCTCGACCCTCTCGATTCTCTTGAGCTTCCCCGCAACGAGGCGCCTGTTGGTCTTCGAGTTAGGGAGAAACTGGGCGTAGGCCTCCGTTATGCTCTCGAGTGGGTTCTCCGAGAAATACCTTGAGAACTCCCACCACCAGTCCTCGCCTTTCCCGCTTAGCTGGTAGCTGACGAGCGCGTTGGCTATGACGAGCTTGATAAAGAGTTCGTCGTCCTTCAGGTTCTCCCGAAGGTTTCTCAGTGCATCGAACTGCAAATCAACCTTCTCCTCAATGGTTCTCGCGCAGTCAAGGCCGAGCTCCCGCAGTATTTCCACGAGCCTGTTGACTTTCTCCTTGTCCTCTCTGTATTTTACCCTCACGAAGCGGTCGAGCGTCATTGCGCCACGCTCCTTATCAACCTTTCCAGGAAGGCGTTCTCGCTCACAACCTCTGCCCCGGTGTTCCTCGGAAGGCCAAGTTCGACCTTAGCTTTTATCCCGTGCTCCTTGAGGTAATCGTTAAGCTCAGCAGAAAGCCTCTGGAACTCTGCCTTTAGGATTAGGCCGTAAACGGTCGGCCCCCAGCTGCTCTGGCCCGCGCCGTATGTTTTCTCACCCAGCCAGTCGAGGATTAACTCCACGTCCTCCCTGAACTCGCCCCCTTGAAACTCCGCGAAGTGCCTGCCGACGAGCCTCTGTATTAGGGAAAGGTGCTCTCCGAAGGCCCTAACGTTCCTCTCCTTCAGTGCGGGCAGAAGGCCGAGTAAAATGCGGTGGCTTATCTCCATCGCAACGTTAACGTCGCCGAAGCTACCGGCCATTATCGGCTTTTCCTCCTCTTCGTCTAAGCCAGGCTTGACCTCAGGAATCACGAGGAGGAACGCCCACTCCTCTGGGAAGTCCTCGTGGAGTATCAGCGGGGGGATTCCTTCTTTAACCCCGCCATCGAGGACGAAGCCCCCGTGAGCGAAGGCATAAATACCTGCCCCGCTGTTCTTTCCTCTTCCGAGGGCCTCGGCGAGCCTCTCAACCGAAACGTTCAAGTTGTTGAGCCTCGCTATTGCAGTTCCAACAGCTAAGCTCAGCTGTGTTGTTGAGCCGAGGCCGACGTGCCTCGGAATTGCTTTCCGCACCTCAATTATGTAACCGGTCCCGGTTCCAAAGGCCGAGTTCATTCTCTCGACGGCCTTCTTTATCGTCTCCACGTCCTCGCCCTCGGCTCTTATCTCGAGCCGTTCAGCTGGCAGAACCTTTACCTCGTAACCACCTTCGAGCGCCACCCCAAGGCTCCCGAAGCGCCTTCCGAGCGAGCCCGTTGGGTCTATCAGACCGAGGTGAAGCCTTTTCGGTGTCCGAATTATCATGCTCATCACCCTTTTATTGACTCCCGAGAATCCTCGGCGGTGGTGCTAATGAAGTTTGCGGGGGTTAATCTTGACGAACCGAGGGTAATGGGAGTGATAAACGTCTCGCCCGAGAGCTTCTACAAGGGGAGCGTGAGGAACGATGAAAAGGCTTTGGCAGAAACCGCCGTTAGAATGGTCGAGGAGGGCGCGAGCTTCATAGACATTGGCGCGAATTCAACGGCCCCTTACCTCGAGACCCAGATTCCACTTGAAGAGGAAATCCGAAGGGCGGTTTGGGCTGTCAAGGTCGTCAAGGACGTGGTTGACGTGCCTGTAAGCATAGACACCACGAGCGCGAGGGTCGCGGAGGAAGCTTTGAAGGCCGGCGCCGACATCATAAACGACGTCACAGGCTTCAAGGGCGACCCTGAGATGGCGAGGGTTGCCTCCGAATACGGTGTTCCAGTCGTTCTCTGTGCCCACGGGAATGTAAGGGACTTCTCGGACCCGGTCAGGACTGTCATTGAGTTCCTTGAGGAGAGTCTGACGATAGCGGAGGAGCACGGGATTAGAGATATCGCCGTTGACCCTGCCATCGGCTTCCTCCGCTCGGAGTGGCCGCCGTGGTACGAGTGGGACTCGAAGGTCATAGCTAACCTCAACCTGCTCAAGCTCCTTGGAAGGCCAATCCTCGTCGGCATCTCGCGGAAGTCCTTCATAGGCGCGATAACGGGCAGGACGGACCCATCTGAAAGGCTCGCTGGCAGTCTGTCGGCAACGGCAATAGCCGTTCTGAATGGCACGGACATCGTGAGAACCCGTGATGTGAGGGAAACCCTTGACGCGATTAAGGTGGCAGGATTTATTGGGCGCTTTTCCACCTAGAGTTCTTCGCCCTCTTCCATTCTTCGAGGAGAGTTATCAGAAGCGACAGCGAGACTGGCCCGATGATAATTCCGACGAAGCCGAAGGCAATGTAGCCCCCGAAGATTCCTACGAGGCTGACGAGCGCGTTAACGCCCCACTGCCTCTTGCCGAGTCTTTTGGAGAGGACTATATCTGGCATTGGGGAAATGAGGATAAAACCGAGGATGCCCATCGCGAGGGCTTTCCAGTAAAGACCCGAGGTGAACAGGTAAATCGAACTCGCACTCCATACAATCCATCCACCAACGACCGGAAGGAGTTCGAGGATGACAACCAGTATTCCAGCTGCTATTGAGCCCCCCGCGTCCGATATTCTGAGAACGTAAAAGAGGAACGCGAGCACGACACCTTTGCCAACGCTGACGAGAAGCCATCCACGTAGGAGGTAATGAAGGGTTTCCGTTGCGCTGTTTATGAGCTTTCTTGCTAGTTCTTCCCTGCTTGGGGGCAGGAGGGCATATATCTCGTCTTTTATCGCTCTCGCGTTCACGAGAACACCGTAAAAGGCAAAAACCGCAACGATAGTCTGGAGGGATAGCTTGGGAAGGGAATAAGTGTAGCCCAAAACGTAGGAATTGAAGCGCTCCGCTATCGCGCTTGAGAGCTTGTTGAGAAGGTCGTAGACCCCGGATGGCAGGTTGAGGCCGAGAAGCCAGGCGAAGAATGCGTCAACGTAGTCGGTGAGGGAGTACTTGATATCGTTTATCCAAAGGGCAAAGCCGAGGATGAAGAGAAACGAAAATACCGTCAAGAGCCCCGTGAGAAGAAGTGCAGACCAACGGTTGCCTATTCTGACGCTGAGCCTCTCGTGAAGTGGATAGAGGATGTAAGCGAGGGTAACGGCCACAATAAGGGGAGAAAGGACAGGACTAACGGTCTGCCACGTGAGGTAAAGGACCCCCAGTGAGACACCAATCCAAACCGCCGTTTCAATCTCCATCCAGCATCCCCAGATATTTTAGGACTAGCTCCCTCGCGCTCGGCTTGCTGAAGACTATCAAATAGCCCCTCTCATCGAGGATGAAATCCTTCCCGAGCGCGAGTAAAGTCTTCTTGAGCTTCACGATTTCGGCCCTCTCGATGTCCACCCGCTCCTTGACTTCCTCCGGTGCATCTATCTCCTTTAAGGTCTTCTCAAGCCTGTTGAGGACGCTCCTGTTGACGAACTTGACCGCGCTGAAGTCCGGCTCCTCCGCGACAATCTCGCTCGGGTCAATGTAGATGCCCCAGTGCTCCTTGGCGCACTCGAAGGGGTATACGTAGTCCTCTCCGTAGTCAGGGAGGTAGAGCTCCCTTATCACCGCGAGGAGAAGCCTCTTGGCGTCTTTCCCGTAGAACTCAATCCTGAGCTTGAACTTCCCGTCCTCGAAACCGTTCTCGAACACCTCAAGCTTCTCCTCGCAGAGCATCCAATCACCTCCTCAGGTAAGGTTCAAGGTAACTCGGGTCGAGGTAGAGCGCCTTACTTCCGGTTATTCCGAAGTTGCTTGGAGTTTCAAGGTTCTTGTATATCACAACCCTTGCGCTCGTAACGTTCATTAACTTTTCGAGGGTCGCTATGGCAGTGTCCATTCCTCCGGTCTCGTCCACGAGCGTTCCGGTGACGTTCTCGGCGAACCACGTCCTTCCGGTGGCGAACTTCTTGACCTCGGAGACGCTCATGTTCCGCCCCTCGCTCACCGCCTGAAGGAACGCCTGGAAGTAGGTGTTTACCATGTTGGCTATGATTTTCTTCTCCTCATCAGTTAGTCCTCTCCACTCGGCACCCATGTCCTTATGAGACCCAGTCTTGAAAACCTCAACCTCTATACCGTTTAGTTCGTAGTTTTTCTCGTAGTTATAGTGGACATAAAGGACTCCGATGCTCCCGACCTCCGCAAGGGGACTGGCAATGATTTTATTGGCCCCCACGGCTATGTAATAGCCCCCAGAAGCCATGATACCACCTGAGTACGCTACAACCGGCTTGACGAGGGCGAGCTTCTTGACTTCAGAGTAGATATCAATAACAGGGCCGACATCACCGCCGGGGCTCTCAATCCACAGTAGCACTCCTCTGATTGAATCGTTGCTCGCGATTTTCCTCAGAAGGGGGACGACTTCAAGGGCCGTGTACTCGTTTATTATCCCAAAAATCGGGACGACCGCTATCGTTTCTCCGCCTGTCCCGTTTATCAGTGAGCGCAGGTAAATAATCTCGTCCTTCAGCTGACTGAGCTGGTAGCCTGACGTCCCGTTGCAGGTGACGTTTAGGGGAGTTTCCACTACCGCGGGGGCAGTTGCATTTGGTAGAACCTCTATCGGCGAAGTTGCCTGGTAGAGCACCGCGATTGCCACAACTGAGAGCGCGAGCAGAAGAGCGAGGACGGCCGAGACGTACTTCCAGATGTTCTCCCTCATCCTCTCACCTTAGACCCCTTGTCGGGCCAACTTTTAAACCTACCCTCGCTAAGCTTTTTATATTCCCCCGAGAAATTCGAGGCAGGTGATTGCATGGAGATTGGGGTAACAATCTATCCCCATTTCGTTACAAAGGACAAGAGCCTCGCATCAATCCTGGCGGACGTCAAGATTAAGGACTACGACTTCGTTTCAATCTTCCCGCACACGCTCGGACTAATCAAGAACGGTATCGTCGTCGAGAAGAAGCTCAGGAACATCGAGACGACCCTCAGGGGAGTCGGAATAAGCTACATCGTCAGGATGCCGACTTCGGTCAACCTGCGCGACCACATCTACTACACGCGCCACTTCCGCGTCGCCAAGGCCGTCGCCGATGTTGCAATCAAGCTCGGCGCCAAGGTCATAGTCATGCAGAGCGGTAGAACCGGAAGACTTGACCTCGAAATCGAGGCCATACAGCAGTTGGCCGATATGGTCGGGCCCTTCGGCATAAAGATAGCCCTCGAGAACACCTTTAGCGTCAAGGACACCCTCTACGTCGTGGACAACGTTGAGCGGGAGAACGTCGGCTTCGCCCTCGACGTGGCTCACGCCTTCCTCAGCGCCCAGGGCAACGAGGAGAAGCTTTTGGAGGACGTCAAGCTCGGTACCGACAAGACGGTAATCCTGATGATACACGACAACTTCGGAAAGCTCTTTCCGCAGGTCGAGCCAGAAGATGCTCTCGCCTACGGCGTCGGCGACCTCCACCTGCTCCCGGGCGAGGGCAAGATACCTTTCGGCAAAGTTCTCCGCCTGTTTGGCGACGTTCCGTTGCTCCTGAAGGTCAAGGACCCCGAGAAGTTCTCCAAAATACCGAGCAAGCAGGGGCTCATAGAACTGCTAACGAGCCTCTAATTCCAGCCTTTTTCCGATTTCCCTGTAGAGAACCGCGAGGGCCTTTCCTATCGCTTCTTTCTTCCTCGTGAAGTGGGTGACGTCCTCGCTCAGGTTCTCACGGATTATCCTGGCCGCTTCATCAATCGTTATCAGACCTTCGAGCCAAGCGTAGGCGAATATCGCCTCGGCGACGTCTCCCCGTACGTGCTTGTCGCTCCTCGGCGGGGCAAGCTTCCTCAATCCAGACATCTCAAGGGCCAAGGCCAGCGAGGCGTTCGGAACCCTTTCGCCGGTTGGCCTTCCGAGGTATTCGCTCAACGCCAGGGAGAACGCGAAGTTGAGGAGCGAATCCCCAAACTTTGCCAGGCCCTTGTCCGTGAAGTCCCTCTTGTACCGCATTCCCATCACCCGAAGAACGCCTCCATGTGCCACAGCCCTGCGTAGTGAATCCCTACGAGCATCGCTACGATGAGGGTTATAAAAACGTAGTCCTTGGTCTCGGCAAGGGCGCACCACGCCGGGACGGCCGGAAGAAGGAGCCTCGGCGTGCTTATAGAGGGAACGCCCGTAACGAAATATTGGAGAATCACAAAGGGTGCTGACAGGAGAAAGTCCTTAATTTGTCCTTCTTTTAACAGGACAAAAAGCCCTATTGTGTAGGCAATGAGAAATGCCCATGAGTGAAGAACCCAGTGAACTCCCCTGAGGTTGAGGTTGCCTATCTTCCAGTGCTGGGCTGTAAACCAGCTGTTCATCATCCATTTTATCTGGGATACAGGGTTCCCGATTTTCGCATCCCATGACTTCTCAATCTTAAGGTATACCCAGGGGCTCCCACCGACCGAAGTGAAAAACAGAAGAAGAACAAGACCAAAAACCGAGAGTGGGATGAGGAACCTCAGCCTTTCCCTGTCCAGCAGGAAAGCGGGAATGAAGAAACCCATTGTATATTTGGCGAGGATCGCAAGTCCGAGGAGAACGCCCGCTGCTTCGGGCTTCCTGTCCCTGAGGTCATAGGCCGTGAGGGCGAGGCTCAGCGCGAGGGCTTCACTGTAGGGGGCCGTCGTAAAGAGAACGTACGCTGGGTTGAGGGCCAGGAAAATGGCTGGTCTCAGGCCCCACCTCCGAAGGACGATTAACGGCGGTATGAAGCTCAGGAAGTTTGCGAGCAGAAAGGCTGAGAGCCACGTCTCGAGCCCAAGCTTCGAGAGTGCCCGTATCATCAGGGGAAAGAGCGGGCCAAAGGCGAGTTCATGAACGTCAAAGTAGCCGTCTTCTGCTATGGTGATGAAGTGCCAGCCATCCCAGCGGAAGGAGAACTCCTCGAATCTGAAACCGACCGCGTGGAGCAGAATGAGCTTTCCCGCGAGGACGGCGAGGATGACTGCGAGCCCTTTTTCTCTCGGAGTTAGCTCTCTTACTGCCATCAAGATGAATAAGAAAAACATCTTAAAAGGGTATTCATTCAAGGGCCTTCTTCCAGGCGTCGAGAAGAACCCTCGCGCGGTCGAATATCTTCTGCGCGGCCTCCTCAAGGACTTCCTCGGGCCTGACCTTTCCGTCGGTAACGACCTTGAAGCGGGGCTTTCTGGCCATGAGAATCGGGTGCTCGATGGTGTAGCCAGCGAATTTGACGTGCTCGTTCTCGTGGAGCACCTCGTTGAGCAGGTTGGCGAAGGTGTGGTCCTCCCCCTCAAGATAGAACTCCAGCAGGTTCTCCTCGCGCTTTATAACCTCAATCCTCATCAGCATCACCCGATAAAGCTTTCAACAGCTCTTCTAAGGCCTGCTCCTTGTTCTTGACCAGTTCGTATTTAAACTTATCCTCCTTCCACTCCGCCAGGTCGAGCTCAACGAGCTTTTCTATCACCTCGTCGGGTTCAAGGTTAAAGGCTACGCTGACGGGAACCACCACTTCTCTAATCTGCCTCGTCGTCTGGAGCGCGATTTCAGATAGAGCCTCGCCGAGCTTTCTCACGAGTTCAACCGCCTCGCCCCAGGGGAGGGAAGTCACGAGTTCGTCATCCCTCAGCTCCGCCGTTTCGCCGAGGAGTTCGAGGGTTCTTAGGATTATGGCCGTTGAGACGCTCGTCCCTGCCTCGCGCAGGAGGTCGTCTATCGTGTAGTGGTAGAGCCCGCGCCTGTCGGGGTAGAGCTTGGCCCTTACGCGGTTGTGAATCTCGCGTATCTTCCTTATCGCCTCCCTGACCTCGTCCTTCGTTCCCTGGACGTTTATCTTGATGGAGTCGAGCTTGCCGTGGACGTAGATGAAAGCGGGTAAGCGGAGCCTCTGGAGCTCCTTCATGAACTCCTCCTTTTCCACATCGTCCTTAACGTGAATCGTTATTACCTTCTTGGCCCTCATAGAGACACCTTCAGCTTTCTGTAGTAGGGGGAGAGCTTCCTCGTCTCGACGTTTCCACAGCGCGGACAGATTAGCTTGTCCCCGCGCCTGATAAGGGGTGTTCTACAGCGGGAGCAGAGGGCGTAAACGACGCCGAGGTCCTTTCCTTTCGTCGAGAGCTGTATCGGGCTCTTCTCGTTGGCGATAACCTTCGCCCTGACCACGTCGCCAATCTTGAACTCCTTGGTTATGTCCTCAACAAAACCTTCCTTGACCTGCGAGATGTGGATTCCGGCTAGTTTTGAAGTCGCTATCTCCCTGTCGTTTTCGCGACCCTCTATCTGGAGGAGCTGGACGATTACGGCCTGTGGCTTGACCTCGATAACCCTCGCCAAAACTATGTCTCCGACCTGTGGAAGGGGCGGGGTGTCGGTTACGGGCTCGATGCTTATCTCCATCTTTTCAGGGTTGATTCTAACCTTGCCCGCTCTGGTGGCGTATAGTTCGCCGTTCTCCTCTCTAACCCCTTCGCCAGGCATGAACTCCTCTATGACCCCGAGGTAATCCCCTGGAAGGACGAGGTCACCATTTTTAACCTTCCTATCTTCCATTCCCTCACCTCCGAAGATTTTCCTACGCCTTCTTTTTAAGCGTTCCCCAACGTTTATAGGCTGAAGGAAAAAGTTTTAGTAATTCGAAACGATGGAAGGGTGGTGGTAGGAATGAGAATGCTTCTGATACACGCCGACTACCTCGAATACGAGGTCAGGGACAAGGCCCTGAAAAACCCCGAGCCGATAAGCGACGAGCAGAGGAAGGGCAGGCTCGACGAAGTTCTGGCGGTTTTCATAAGCGTCGAGAAGGTTGACGAGGCAAATCCCGACGAGGTCGTCGAGAAGGCTATAGCCGAGATAGAGAACGTTGCGAAGCAGGTCAAGGCCGAGAGGATATTCGTTTACCCATTCGCCCACCTCAGTAGCGAGCTGGCGAAGCCTGACGTTGCCCTCGAAGTGCTCAAAAGGATAGAAGAGAAGCTCAAGGAGAAGGGCTACGAGGTCAAGCGCGCTCCCTTCGGCTACTACAAGGCCTTCAAGCTCTCCTGCAAGGGGCACCCGCTGGCCGAGCTCAGCAGGACGATAGTCCCGGAGGAAGGAGTCAGCAAGGAGGAGCGCAACATAGCCCTCGAGAAGGAGGAGAAAGAGTTAGTCAGCTACTGGTACATCCTCACCCCCGAGGGAGAGCTCATAGAGGTTGACAAGTTCGACTTCACCGGCCACGAGAACCTGAGGAAGTTCGTCAACTACGAGATAGCCAAGAACAGGATTGCCGACAGGGAACCGCCTCACGTCAGGCTCATGCTGGAGCACGAGCTCGTTGACTACGAGCCGGGAAGCGACGGCGGAAACCTCAGGTATTATCCAAAGGGCAGGCTGATAAAGGGCCTCCTTGAGCAGTACGTCACCGAGAAGGTCGTCGAGTACGGAGCGATGGAAGTCGAGACCCCGATTATGTACGACTTCGAGCACCCTGCTCTTGAGAAGTACCTCAACCGCTTCCCGGCGAGGCAGTACATCGTCAAGAGCGGTGACAAGAAGTTCTTCTTAAGGTTTGCCGCCTGCTTCGGCCAGTTCCTCATCAAGAAGGACGCGATAATCAGCTACCGCAACCTCCCGCTTAGGATGTACGAGCTCACAAGGTACTCCTTCAGGCGAGAGAAGAGCGGTGAGCTCTCAGGCCTGAGGCGCCTTAGGGCCTTCACGATGCCAGATATGCACACCGTCGCCAAGGACCTCAAGCAGGCGATGGACGAGTTTAAGAAGCAGTACAAGCTCAGCATGGAAGTCCTTAGGGGCGTTGGACTAACTCCAGACGACTACGAGGTGGCGATAAGGTTCACCCGCGACTTCTGGGAGGAGAATAAGGACTTCATCGTCGAGCTGGCTAAGATAATCGGCAAGCCCGTCCTCATCGAGATGTGGGACCAGAGGTTCTTCTACTTCATCCTCAAGTTCGAGTTCAACTTCGTTGACAACCTCGACAAGGCGGCCGCTCTAAGTACCGTCCAGATTGACGTCGAGAACGCTGAAAGGTTCGGTATAACCTACTACGACGAGGAGGGCAAGGAGCGCTACCCGCTCATACTCCACTGCTCGCCGAGCGGAGCCATCGAGCGCGTTATGTACGCAATCCTTGAGAAGCAGGCGAAACTGCAGGCCCAGGGCAAGAAGCCGATGTTCCCGCTCTGGCTCAGCCCGATACAGGTTAGAGTGATTCCGGTCAGCGAGGAGGTCATGGACTACGCGCTCTACGTGGCAGGCAAGCTCGAGGGCGCGAAGATTCGCGTTGACGTTGACGACACCAACGACAGGCTCAACAAGAAGATAAGGAAGGCCGAGAAGGAGTGGGTTCCCTACATCATAGTCGTCGGCAAGAACGAGAAAGAGCAGAACACAGTCACCGTCAGGAGGAGGGAGGACGGCAAACAGGTCGAGATGCAGTTGGAAGACCTCATCAGGGAAATCAGGCAGAAGACCGAGGGCTTCCCCTACAAGCCGAGGCCGTTACCGCTTCTCCTCAGCAGGAGGCCCAAGTTCAGGGGCTGAAAGCTTTTTCAGCATTATCTTTTCTCTTCCTCTGCTAACCTTAAGGGAGTAGACAACAGGCTCGAAGTCAGCGTAGGGGGCTTTTATGAAATAAAGGAGCTCCTTAACGTGGTCCTCCATTATCCAGGACTTGGCGAGGAGGACGTAGTCGCTGACGTTGGATACCCACGCGACGAAGCGTTTCGAGACCATGTCTGCGTTGAGGGGCAGGAATAGTGTTGACTCCGGGAAGCGGATGCTCTTGTGGGCTATCGTCTGGTTGAGCAGTTTCAGCGTCTGCTCCTCGCCGAGCATGAGTGAAGCCCCATCGAGGGTGTAAATCATCCGTATCGCTTTTTCGGACTTCAGTTTGTCCCGGAGTGGTCCGCAGTAAATCATGTCTATCTTTGGGTTTATCGTCTCGGCCTCAACCTTGTCGAGGTAAAAAATGTTTTTTCTTTCCATCCTCAGAGGGGAGTACCGGGAGCCGAAGACGTCTATTATAGCCAGACTGGAGCTTTCAAGGGCTTTTTCGGCGTCGAGCCCAACGCTGGTGCACCTGTGGAGCAGACTCCTGAGGGGGACGCTGTAATTTGATATAACCGCAAAGTAGCCGTTTTCGAGAGCCCTCTTTATGAACAGGAAAAGAATCTGCCAAGCAGAGGAGTAGGCGTCGTAGATAACTGCAACGGTAGAGCCCTTCATCTTGGAGGGTGGAAAAACCTCCAGGAGGGTTCTCATTTCCTCACCCTCCAGGGGGTGTTCCCGAAAAGACTTCCTTAAGGAACTCCCTGGCCTCTTCGCTGAACTGGTCGAGTTTGACCTCCTTGCCGAACTTGTCGTAGACCTTCCCGTCCCTGAAGTTGAGCTCGAACACCTCGTAGTGTTCCTCGCTCTTCTCGTGGAGCTTTATCCCGTGGCCCTTCAGGTGGTTCTCGAGGTTCTCGATGTCCACGTACTTACCGCACTCCTCACACTTATAGAACTGCCAGAAGATGTAGTCCTGGCCCGCTAAGACGTTGGCCTTTATGTGGTTTATCAGCGCACCACCGAGGTACTCGTAGACGTCCTCCTGAACGAGCCTGCCGTCCTCGTCAACGACCTTGAAGCCGGCCCAGACTATGTGGTCGTTTATGTCGGCGAGGGTCGCCTTGAGGTAGCGGTAGGTCAGCACGAAGCTCCCGTTCTTGATGTAGAAAACCCCCTTGTCGGGGATGGCCACGATGTGAATTCCCTCGACGTCTTTCCCGGCGAGCGACTCAGCCTCGTCCTTGTTCTTGGCCACATCGATGAAGACTTTGACGTTGCTCTTCTTGTGGATTCCTATTATCGTGCTTCCCTCGATTTCCCAGTGGTAGTCGTCGAGGTAGCGGACCTGTGTGTACACCTTCTTAACGCCGGGACTCAGTTGGCTGTACATGCTCACCACCTGAGAAGGTTCTCGCGGGCCTTAATAAGCTTTAGCGGAAAAGCTTAAAAACTACCGTCCAAAGCGCCTCTGCCTCTTCTGGAACTCGCGGATGATTCTGAGGAAGTCAATCTTCCTGAACTCCGGGAAGTAGACGTCCACGAAGAACAGCTCGCTGTAGGCTATCTGGTAGAGGAGGAAGTTGCTTATCCTGACTTCTCCCCCGGTTCTTATCACGATGTCGGGGTCGGGCATGTTGGGGTAATATAAGTAGCGCTTTATCAGGTTCTCGTCTATCTCCTCCGGTTTGAGCTTTCCAGCCAAAACGTCGCTCACTATCTCCCTCACCGCGTCTGCAATCTCGCTCCGCCCGCCGTAGGCAAGTGCCACGTTCAATATAAAGTCCGAATACTTTCTCGTCGACCTTTCGGCTTCCTCGATAGCCTTTCTGACGTTCTCGGGTAAAAGGTCCCTTCTTCCAATAACGTTAATCCTCACCTTGTGCCCGTGAATCCTCTCGTCCTTCGCGGCCTCCTTGAACTTCCGTTCGAAGAGGTTCATGAGGGCGTTTACCTCCTCTGGAGAGCGCCTGAAGTTTTCTGTTGAAAACGCGTAGACCGTTAGGGTTCTTATTCCAAGGTCTATGCACCACTCGATTATCTCCTCCAATTTTTGTGAACCGAAGTAATGGCCGTACCAGGGGGGCTTCTCGAGCTTTCTTGCCCATCTTCTGTTCCCGTCCATTATGATTGCCACGTGCTTTGGCATATTCCCCGATTTAACCTTCTCCAGGAGATAGCGCTCGTAGAGGTCGTAGACTGGCTTAAACAAAATGTGGGGGACGTGGGAGAGGAGCCTGTAAATCATGGCCCTCACTCAAGCCTTTTCCTTGATTTGAGATGCTTTTCGGCGAGCTCCATGTAGATTTCCGCGTTCTTCTTGGTCCACTCGATTTCTTCCTCGGTGAGCTGTCTCACGACCTTACCCGGGACGCCGAGGACGAGGCTGTAATCGGGAATCTCCTTGCCGGGCGGGACGAGCGCACCGGCCCCGATGACGACATGCTTTCCTATCTTCGCGCCATCGAGGATTACGGAGCCCATGCCGATGATGACGTAGTCACTTATCTCAGCCCCGTGAACGACGGCGTTGTGGCCGATGGTGACGTACTTTCCGATAATCGTCGGCTGGTTGTGGGAGGTATGTATGCTCACGTTGTCCTGGACGTTCGAACAGCAACCAACGTAAATCTGCTCGATGTCGCCCCTGAGAACCGCCGAAGGCCAGACGCTCGTCTTCTCCTCCAGAACAACGTCCCCAATGACGGAGGCGCTCTCGTCAACAAAAGCGGTCGGGTGAATCTTAGGCTTCTTTCCATTGAACTCGTAAATCACCATTTTCCATCACCGGGTTATAGTCCCAGGGAGAACTTATAAAGATAACCGGCCAACTTAACCGGGGAAATGCCATGAGGTACAGGAGAGGTGCCAGCGCCGAACGGGAGCTCATACGCCTCCTTGAAGGGGCGGGGTTTGCGGTCCTCCGCTCAGCGGGGAGCCACAGGGTTGACCTCGTCGCGGGCAATGGAAGGGACTACCTGTGCATCGAGGTTAAGAGCACCCGTTCGAAGAGGCTCTACATATCATCTGAGGACGTTGAGAAGCTCGTTTCATTTGCCGAGCGCTTCGGCGGGAAGCCCCTCTTGGCTGTCAAGTTCATAAACGTGGGATGGCATTTCTATTTCCCCGACGAGCTCAGGAGAAGCGGTAAGAACTACCGCGTTGAAGCTGGCGACGCGTTCCACACCCTCGAAGAGCTCGTCGGGAAGCAGAGAACCCTTGACGGGGTGATTGGGGATGAGGTTTAAATTGTGCGCCCTCCTGATGGTCACGCTCCTGCTGGTTCACATGCCAGCCGTTTCGTCTGAGGGCTCGTCTCTTCTGAGCGTCACGGTTCTCAACGACAACATTCCCGCACTTCCGGGGAGTACCGTTGTCGTCCCGTTCTCGATAACCAACCTTGGAAACGAGACGATAAACAACGTTACCGTTTACGTTACCGGGCCGGCTCAGGGCTTTCAGTATAGCGTCAAGGTAATAAGGACACCCATAGAGCCCGGGAAGAGCGTGAACGACACGATATCCCTTAACGTCCTTAACGTTCCGCCCGGAAAGTACAACTTGACCCTCGTCGCGAGGGCCGGGAACTTCTATTCAACTGCGAAGTTCGTGGTTTCCGTTGGCGTTCTCTCGGATTATTCCCTCTCCGTTGAGGTTGGAGGCAGGTACATATACGGAAACGACGTTGTAATTACCCTGAAGGCAATCTCCAAGTCCAACGGCGTTCTCCTGGGTTCCCTCGGCTACGAAATAGTCAGAGAAGGCGTTATCCTGAAGAGTTATGAGAACTCGACGTACCTGAACCCGGGCGAGGTATGGGAGAAAGTAATCGTTCTGAAAAAACCCGACGTTGGCAACTACACAGTGGTACTCTGGGCGAACTTTGGGGGCAAGTACAAGAGGGTTGTGAAGACATTTGAGGTGTACCAGAGAAAGCTCCAATATGAGGTCTACTTCCGCGACGGTGCAATCTACGTTCGTGTCTTCAACTCTACCGGAGGAGTCCCTGACATAGCGGTTTCCATAGACAACGTTACCTTCAAGACAGACGTTGACGGTGAGGTTTCCTACCTCGTTAACGAACCCGGCGTTTACAGGGTAACCCTTAACCTCGACGGGAGGATTGTAACGACCTTCGTGGACGTCAAGAAGCTCATCGTCAGCCCGCGCGTCCTCAACGGCTCCATCGTGGTCCGGGTCATGGATTCAACCGGTGTTCCCGTTCCCAACGTGACGGTCGTGGCATCGGGACCGCTCGGCACGGACTATTCGGTGACCAACTCTTCGGGCATCGCGGTTGTGAACCTTAACAAGACCGGCTACGGAAGCATCGTCATCAAAGCCGAGAGCGACCGCTACCTCCCGGGTGAGGCTGTAGTGACGGTTTCAAAGCCCCCTTTCCCCACAACGTCAAGCTCCGGCCAAACCCAGGCTCCGCCTAGCACATCTTCGCCCTTGAACACTACCACCCAGTTCCCTCCCAGGACATCAGAAGCGACACCAAGTGGCTCAACTCATGTAGGACTAATCCTAATCCTCGCCGGACTCCTCCTCGCGGGAACATCCTACCTCGCCTTTGCCGTTCCAATAGTCCATGAGGAAACCCTTGACCGCTACTACTTCCTCAAGGTCCGCGCCCCGAGGCTCCGCCCGCTGAAGAACTACCGCGTTGAGCGGGCGGTTAATGCCGTCGAGGTGAGGGCAACAAAGGGCAACGCAAAACTCGAGAACGGAAAGCTCGTCTGGGAGCTCGACCTTGAGCCGGGTGAGGAGGCCTATCTCCAGGCCGTTCTCGGCTGACATTCTCTTTCCATTAGTAAACCTTATTAAGCCGACCGAATACATTCAGATGACAGTCTAAAGGAGGCGAAAGCCATGGTGAACCTCGAACTGCTGAAGAAAATCGTCGAGGCCCCGGGCGTTTCTGGATTCGAGTTCCTCGGTATCAGGGACGTCGTTATAGAGGAGCTCAAGCCCTACGTTGACGAGATTAAGGTTGACAAGCTCGGAAACGTCATAGCGCACAAGAAGGGAAGCGGTCCAAAGGTCATGATTGCGGCTCACATGGACAAGATAGGCGTCATGGTCAACCACATAGACAAGGAGGGCTACCTTCACATCGTCCCCGTTGGCGGCGTTGACCCGAGGACTCTGGTCGCCCAGAGGATAAGGTTCTTCACCGATAAGGGCGAGCGCTACGGAGTCGTTGGCCACATTCCGCCCCACCTCCAGAAGCCTGAGGACAGGAAGAAGGCCGCTGACTGGGACACAATTGTTGTTGACGTCGGTGCTGAGGGCAAGGAAGAGGCCGAGGAAATGGGCTTCCGCGTTGGAACCGTCGGCGAGTTTGCTCCAGCCTTTACCCAGCTCAGCGAGAACAGGATTGCGACGCCGTACCTCGATGATAGAGTTTGTCTCTACGCCATGATAGAGGCCGCCAAGGCCCTCGAGAGCCACGAGGCGGACATCTATTTCGTTGCGAGCGTTCAGGAGGAGGTTGGCCTTCGCGGTGCCAGGGTTGCGAGCTACGCCATCGACCCGGAGATAGGCATAGCAATGGACGTCACCTTCGCCAAGCAGGTCGGCGACAAGGGCAAAATTGTGCCCAAGCTCGGTGGCGGACCGGTCATGGATGCCGTTGGCCCGAACATCCACCCCAAGGTTCGCGCCTTTGCCGAGGAGGTCGCCAAGAAGTACGAGGTACCGCTCCAGGCCGAGGCCAGTCCGAGGCCGACCGGAACCGACGCCAACATAATGCAGATTAACCGCGAGGGCGTCGCGACCGCTGTGCTGAGCATACCGATACGCTACATGCACAGCCAGGTTGAGACCGCGGACATAAGGGACATCGACCTTACCATAAAGCTCGCTAAGCACCTCCTCGAGGAGCTCAGGCCGATGGACCTCACTCCGTGAGCGACCTCACTCCGTGATGGAAAGGTTTATTGGCTTTTCTTTCCTTCTTATACCCGGTGACCCGATGATAGCGGTCGTTTCAATTGGTCCCATCGAGCAGTCGCTTGTTGAGGGGGTCGTTGACTTCGTAAGGAATTACTACTCACGCTTCGGGATTAGTGCCGAGTTCGTTGGTGAGGTTCCGGCCGGCCCCTTCTCGGTTGCCTTCAACGCTCAGAGAAGCCAGTACCTCGGGAGAGTTTTCCTGCCAACGCTCTCCGCCCTTCGGGAGAGGCTTGGGGCAGTGGCTATTCTCGGCATCACGGAACTCGACCTCTACGAGGAGGGGCTGAACTTCGTATTCGGCCTGGCAAACCCTTCCCTGAGGAGCGCTATCGTCTCTGTTCACAGGCTCAGGAACGAGTTCTACGGCCTCAAACCAGACGATAGGCTCCTCCTTGAACGGGCCGTCAAGGAGGCGATGCACGAGCTCGGCCACGTTTTCGGTTTGTCCCACTGTCCGAATCCGAGGTGTGTCATGCACTTCTCGAATTCCCTCTTCGACACCGACGCCAAGGGGCCCCTTTACTGCCCGAGGTGCGAGGAGAAGCTTGAGGAAAACCTAAGGAGACTGGGGGTGTTGTCGTGATTGAGGTTGAGGTCAAGGGCTACGCCGATGATAGGGTTTTCGAGCGCGTTAGGGAGAGCTTCCGACTCATAAGGAAGGAGTACCACGAGGATACCTACTACCAGCACCCGTGCAGGGACTTTTCGAAGACGGACGAGGCCCTGAGGATTCGCGTGAGGCGCTTCAACGGCCACTTTGAGGCCTTCTTGACCTACAAGGGGCCGAAGCTCGACTCGGTCTCGAAGACGAGGGAGGAGATAGAGGTCCCCATCGAGGACCCAGATGCTCACGCGAGGATTCTTGAGGCTCTCGGCTTCCGCGAAGTTCTGACCGTTGAGAAGGTTCGCGAGAAGTACTACGTGGAGAAGGGCATTACCCTGACCCTCGACGAGGTTGAGGGCCTCGGGAAGTTCGTGGAGATTGAGGCCCTGACCGACGACAGGGGAAAGGTTCTCCAGCTGGTGGAGAAGCTGAGGAAAATCCTCATTGAGCTTGGCGTTACGCGCTTCGAGAGGCGTTCCTACCTTGAGTTGTTGCTTGGGAAGGGGGGCTGAATGGGGAAGCTGGACGAACTGTTTGGTGCAATCAAGGGGAAGCGACCGGATACGGAAGTGCTAACCGAGATAGAGGACAGACTGCTCGTTGATGATGTTCCCGGGGCCATAGCCCTCCTCGAAGAGCTCGAGAAGGAGCAGAACGTCGTCATAGCTGTCAGAATGATTCTCCGAAAGATTCTTCACATGAAGGAGTCCGAGGAGACGGAGGTTCGCTTCGTTCCGCTCCTCAAGCAACTCGTTCCCTACATCAACGGCATAAAAAACGAACGATATCGCGCACTCCTTCTCGGCGAACTGGCGATGGGTTTCTACATCATCGGGGCCGAGCTCGAGGGTGATTTTGCACTCAAGGCCTCGATAAACCTTGCCCTGAATCATCCAGACGTGCTGAGGGACGTAATAATGGGCCTCATTAACGCCGGCCTTTTCCCAAAAGCTGGCTACGCAATGAAGTTCGTCAAGGACAAGGAAAAGCTCGATGTTGTTCTCGTTCACCTTGCCGAGGTTCTCTACGAGAGGGGAGAAGAAGAGAAGGCTCTTGCAGTAATAGGTCACATAACAAGCAACTTCCATCGGGCCGTTGCGCTCCTACATCTCGCCCAGTTTGAGAAAGATAGAGACAGGGAAAAGGCCCTCCAGTTCGTTGACTGGGCAATAAAGCTAGCTGAGAGGATAGAAGACCCCGACGCAAGGTTCGAGCTCATGCTCAAGCTCTACGACCTGAAGCACGAGATAAGGGGTGAGCCACTCAGCCTCTCCGAGCTACTCGCGAGGGAAACTCCCGAGGAGAAAGGGCAGGCGGAAGACCAAGGGCCCTCGACAGGAGGAGGGAGTGAGGAACCTTAACCCCCATCTCGACGAGCTCTTCAACCCGTTCCGCAACCTCTCTGGGGGTTCCGTGGAGGACTACCCTCCCTCCGTTTAAAACCACGAGTCTGTTAGCTTTTCTGAAGAGGAAGCGCGAATCGTGCTCGACCATAACGACCGTTGTTCCAACCCTGTTGAGTTTCTCGATGACCCTCAGAACTTCCCGCTTTCCCTTTGGGTCGAGCTGGGACGTCGGCTCATCCAGAACAAGGTGGCTGGGCTTCATCGCTATTACGGACGCTATGGCCAACCTCTGCTTCTCCCCCCCGCTGAGGTTTGGCGGAAACTCATCTTCGAGGCCCTCGAGACCGACCACCTTGAGCGCCCACTCAACCCTTTCCGCTATCTCCTCCCTTGGAAGGCCGAGGTTTTCAAGGGCGAATGCAACTTCATCCTCAACCGTCATGTTGAACAGCTGGCTCTCAGGGTTCTGGAGGACGAGACCGACGAGAGTTGAGAGCTTTGAAACCGGTGTTTCCGTCGTTTTGAAGGTTCTCCCAGTTTTCGGGTCCCTGACAACGACTTCTCCCGAGAACGCTCCCCTAATTGAGTTGGGGATTATCCCGTTCAGCGTTAGCGCGAGCGTTGACTTACCGCTCCCGCTCGGGCCGAGGATTCCCACGAACTCGCCATCTCCTATTTTAAGGCTTACACCCATTAGGGCAGGGTTTTTTGAGCGCGGATACCTGAACGTCACGTCCCTGAGTTCAATCATTTCCTCGCCACCCTCGGGAGCAGGAACGCTATGCTGATTATGAACACCAGGGTTGAGAATATCTCCAGCCTGCCAATCCACATGAGAAGGATGTAGAGAACTTTCAGGTCAACGGGCATGGTCGGTGAGGTTATACCGATGCTCAGCCCGACGTTGCCCTGGGCCGAAGCAACCTCGAAGAGCGCGTTCGCGAGGCTGGCCTTAACGCGTAGCATAGTGTAAACAGTGCCGAAGAGAATGAACGCGAGGTACGTCATCGTAAAGCTCATAACCTCCTGTATGTCTTCCTCGCTGAAGACGTAGTTGCCAACCTTCCTCTTTATCACGGCTCCCCTCGGAAGGATGGCACTCTCAATAGTCCACTTCAGGCTCTCGTACATCAGGGTAACGCGGATGAGCTTGATTCCACCGGCAGTGCTTCCCGCACCGCCTCCGATAACCATGAGAATCGCGATTATGAACTTCGCGACCTCGGGGTAGTTCGAGAGACTCGTTATCTGGAACCCGGTACAGCTGATGGCCGAGACCGCGTGGAATATCGCCCCCTGAAGGGCCTGACCAACGGAGTCCCCCACCTGGTAGAGGCTGTAAGCAATTATCGCGATGGCGGGGATAAGGAAAAGAAACATGTAGCGGACCTGGATGTCCTCAAAAAAGGGCTTCAGAGACTTGCTCTTGAAGAGCTTGTAGTGAACGGTGAAGTTGACGGCACCCATTATCATCAGGAAAATCGTTATTGCATTGATTGCAGGGCTGTGGAAGAAGCCTATGCTCTGGTCGTGGGTGCTCATACCACCTGTTCCAAGGCCTGTCATCGCGTGGGTGAGGGCGTCAAATGGGTTCATCCCGTTTATGTAGTACAGGTAAGCGCCGACGAGCGTGAGGGCAAGGTAAATCTCGAAGATAACCTTTGAGGTGTTGACGAGGTTGGGAAGTATCCTCTCGCTCCTCGCCTCGGCTCTGTAGAGCCTCGCCGCGGCAACTCCAGGGCGAATTAGAATCGTCAGTGCGACGAGGACTATTCCAATTCCACCGAGCCACTGCATCCACGCGCGCCAGAAGAGAAGTATCTTCGGATAGCTGGAGAGGTTACTCATCATCGTAAGTCCCGTTCCCGTCCACGCGCTCATGCTTTCGAAGTAAGAATCCACGAAGCTCATGTTTGCTATCCTCATGAAGGGGACGACGCTCACGAAGGACGCGAAGAGCCAGGTGAAAGCGGCCGCAATCATGGCCTGTCTTAGGTTAACGTCCTCGACCTTGCTTGAGTGTCTGCTCAGCCAGGCACCAAAAAGAACGCATCCCATTCCTGGAATGGCGAAGTACGGGACGTATTCAATCTGGTCTGGGTAAAACCATACCAGGAGCACCGGAAAGAGGTAGGCGAGACCGACTCCTTGAAGGATTGAGCCTATGAGGTTCTTAACGACGAAGAGGTCAGTAGAGACGTTGATGCGCTTTCTGAATTCGAGCATCGCCTCACCGTCTCGCCTAAGGGTGGCGAGAATAAAAGGTTTTTCGTAAGGTTTAAGGGGAACCTAACACCACTTGGGTCGGTGGTAGAGGTGGACGAACGGGAAGCACTGATTAGGGCAGGGGAGATAGCAAGGAAGGTTAAAGAAGAGGTTGTTGACTTAATTAAACCGGGTACGAAGCTCTACGACATAGCGGAGTTCGTTGAGAAACGAATAGTTGAACTCGGCGGGAAGCCGGCCTTCCCATGCAACCTCTCGCTCAACGAGGTGGCGGCGCACTACACCCCATACAGGGGCGACGATACCGTCCTCAAGGAGGGCGACTACCTCAAGCTCGACCTCGGCGTTCACGTTGATGGCTACATAGCGGACACCGCGGTGACGTTCCGCGTCGGAATGGAGGAAGACGAGCTAATGGAAGCGGCGAGGGAAGCCCTTGAGAACGCCATAGCGACCGTCAGGGCTGGAGTGATGGTTAGGGACGTTGCAAAGGCCATCGAGGAGACGATACGCGGTAAGGGCTTCAACCCGATAGTTAACCTCAGCGGTCACAAGGTTGAGCGCTACAAGCTCCACGCGGGGGTCAGCATTCCGAACGTTTACAGGCAGGCGGATACATATGTTCTCCAGGAGGGAGACGTCTTTGCGATAGAGCCCTTCGCGACGACCGGCGCGGGGCAGGTGATAGAGGTCCCGCCGGCGCTGATTTTCATGTACGTCCGCGACAGGCCGGTCAGAATGCTCCAGGCGAGAAGGTTGCTCATGCACATCAAGCGCGAGTACAAGACCCTGCCTTTCGCATACCGCTGGCTCCAGGGCTTTATGCCTGAGGGACAGCTCAAGATGGCACTCGCACAGCTGGACAAGGCTGGTGCGATATACAGCTACCCGATACTGCGCGAGGTCAGAGGCGGTATGGTGGCCCAGTTCGAGCACACGGTCATAGTCGAGAAGGACGGGGCGTACATAACGACGTGAACTCCCTTCTCTTTTGTTTTAAAATGGCTACAACATCTTGAGTCCCGCGCTTCTATTGGGGGATGTTATGAGAAGTGGGGGAAGAACCCCCCGTATGGGGATGGAAAAGTCAGCATCTCGGTTTCAACTTTGGCGCTAAGTTACGGGTTCTTTCAAACACACCGAATTGAGTTATGTTTTCTGTTTCCCAACGTCCGAAGGACGTTTTTGATGGTCGAAAACGATAGAAGGGTAGAAATTTGAGTAGGAACCCCCAACGGGCTCGGCAGTTGATTGGCGCCGGGGCAGGGATTTGAACCCTGGTGGGCGGACGCCCACGGGATCTCGAGTCCCGCGCCTTCCCAGGCTAGGCTACCCCGGCGCGGTCTTTGGTTTGCTAACCGGTTTTATAAATCTTTCCGCGAAAACTTTATTAACCTAAGTTAACTAAAATGTCGCCGGTTGCAAAGGTTTAAATCCCAGGAGAACCAATATATAAATTGCAGGAGGTGGCAGAAATGGTCGGAATTCAGGTGCAGGAGGTAATGACGGACAGGTTCCAGAAGATAGACATCGACGCCCCCCTTTCTGAGGCGATAGGAATCTTCGAAAAGGAGGACCCCGACCTCATTCTGGTGTTTGATGGAAACCTGTACAAAGGCGTTCTGACCCAGGACTTGATTATCCGCTCCCACCTCAAGTGGGACCCAACCAAGGCCAAGGTTAGGGACGTTTACAAACCTGCTCCGGTTATAAAGCCTGACGAGGACTTGAGCAAAGCGGCAAAGCTCATGATGGAGGTTGACCTCCGCTCTCTCCCCGTCGGGGAGAGCAAGGCTGAAATCATAGGCGTAATAAGCGATATAGCCGTTCTCGATAGAGTCGCCGAGGGTGATTTCGGAAAGAGAAAAGTTGAGGAGTTCATGACCAAGGACGTCATAACCCTCAAGCCAGACGACACCGTCGCCAAGGCCCTCGCAACGATGCGCGACCACGCGATATCGAGGATTCCGATAGTTGACGAGGAGGGAAGACTTGAGGGCCTCGTCACGCTCCACGACCTAATCGTTAGGTTCATCAAGCCCCGCTTCAGGGCCAAGGCCGGTGAGCTGGCCGGCGAGAAGATACCGCCCTTCAGCATGCCCCTCCGCGACGTGATGATTAGGGGAGTCATAACCATACTCCCGGACGCGAAGGTCAGGGAAGCGGTCGCCACGATGAAGGACAACGACATAGACGGCCTCGTCGTCGTCAACGAGAACAACAAGGTCGTCGGAATACTCACCGTCAAGGACCTACTCCTGCCCATCTCGAAGATGACGGAGAAGGAGGCAAGGTTCTACCTTCAGCTCGGCGGTGACGCCTCGATACTCAGCGACTTTACGAGGGAAAGGATAATCGAGGACATCAAGCGCTTCGTCGACGGCTATGAGGATTTACTCGGTCAGGAGGGTATAATATACCTCTACATCAGGCGCTTCCCCGAGAAGTTCAGGGGAGTTCACCTCTACCAGGCCAGGATGAGGGTCGTCACCGACAGGGGCGTCTTCGTTGCCACCGGCGAAACCTGGGGAGCGATACAGGCGGTTCACGACGCTTTGAGGGCCATCGAGAGGCAGCTCCTCCAAAAGGCAGAATTGGAAAAGGACACGCGTTACGCCAAGAGGTTCCTCGAAAAGCTCGGCCTCAGCTGAGCTCCTCGAACTCCCTTTCTATTATCCTTCTCTGTTTCTCGTTGAGGACCTCTGGGTTTATCACAAGAACTAGTGCTCCTCCCTCTGCAACAACCCTGTCTTTGAGGTTTAGGAGGAACTTGACCGCGTTCTCGAAGCCGTTCTCAAGCATTAAGTACTCGAAGGCCTCGACGTATATCGTTCTGTAGCCCTGGGCCAGTGCACGGGCTATTAAATCGGTGAGGATTTCAATTTTCGTCGGGCTTATGGCGTAAACCTGTGGCCTCTCCTCCAGCTTGCCCTCCTTCGCGCGCGTGACCCAGAATACGAGGGTCTCAGGATTCAACGAGTTCTTTAAAGTTCTCAGGTCTTCCCTTGTTAGGACGACGGTTCCGGGCATGGCCCACAGCTTGCCGAGCTTTCTGAAGGCCTCTTCTCTGGAGCGGAAGAGGAAGACTCCTTTCTGGGGTGGAAGTTCTCCGTCCGCTTTGACGGGGGTTACGGGATAGAACACGAACTTCACCGCACCAATAGCGGCCATTAGACGGAATACTCCTCCGAGAAAGAACCCAATGGGAGCGAACCAGTCTATAAACCTCGTGACGGGGTAGGTTATGTTGAGGGCGCCAAGCAGAATAAGGCCCCAGGGAAACATGGCTTCCGGCGTTTCGCGAGAGATAACGTATTTATCCAGAACCCAGCCGAGGTAGACAAGAGACCCTCCGAGAACTAGGGAGGGAAGTATTGACTCCTGGGTTGGGCTCTTGAAGATATCGGTCGCGAGAAGAAAGAGCCAGATGTACGAGGCAACGGCTAGAATGGAGATGTAAACCGTGTGCCTGAAATCGGTCTTCCCGTACTTCAGGTGGAATGCCCCCCAAATCAAAAGAATTCCAAAGAAGAAGTTTGAAACTTTAGATGCTATAACGTAGGCCTCTGGATTCAGGTGAACTCCGAGGGGATTTAGAACGTAATTCTCAACGTCAAATGCGTTTATAAAGAACGCAGTACTGATTAAGACCCACCCCTTATCCCGAGTTTCATAGGCTTTGTAAGCAACGGCAACGAAAAGTGCCCACCTTGAAATGAAGTTGAGGTAGGGTATGAGGTTGCTTCCAGGGATGCTCATCTCTCCATCACCAACTTCTCCTGCCTCACTACCACGAGGCTGTTTGGCGGGACGTTGCGGTCAAGGATAACGCCCGGCCCTATAAAAGAGTTGCTCCCAATCTTCCTGCCCGGATAGATGCTGACGTTGATACCAACCTTTACGTTGTGCCCGATTATCGCCCCGAGCTTGTGTCTGCCGCTGTCCTCGAGTTTGCCCTTGATTTCAACCCTGACGTTGCCCCTGTCGTGCCTCAGGTTTGCCGTTATCGTCCCCGCGCCGAGGTTCGTGTTCTCGCCTATTATCGAGTCGCCGACGTAGTTGAGGTGCGGTGCGTTGCTGTTGTCCATTATGATGGAGTTCTTAATCTCGACTGCGTTGCCGATGTGACAGTTGTCGCCAATGCTCGTGTAGGGCCTTATGAAGCAGTTCGGCCCTATCCTGGAGTTCTTGCCAATCTTCACCGGCCCGATTATGTATGCCCCGCTCCTGATCACCGTTCCCTCGCCGATTTCAACGGGGGGAACTATCACCGCCCCTTCCTCGACCGTTCCCCTAATCTCGTGCTTGAGCCTGTTCTTGAGCAGATATTCGTTGAGCTCAAGTAAATTCCACGGCCTTCCGACGTCGTTCCAGTAGCCCTCGTATGGAACCGCCACAACCTTAAGCCCGGCGTCAATCATGAGGTTAATCGTGTCGGTTATCTCGTACTCCCCGCGCTCGCTCAAACCGGTCTTCTCTATGAATTCGAAGACGCTCGAACGGAAGGCGTAGATACCGAGGTTGGCGTAACCCGCTATTTTGCCGGGCTTTTCTGCTATGCGCGTTACCCTTGAGCCTTCAACCTCGACCTTGCCGAAGTGGCTTAAATCCTCGAAGTGCTTGACGACGATTGCAACGTCCGCTTTTTCCCTCCTGAAGGCCGAGACGAGCTCCCTAACCGCCTCCTCCTCAAAGTAGATGTCGCCGTTTGCAACTATGAACTCGTCCTCCACGCTCTCCTTGGCGCTCTCTATGGCCTTCGCCGTCCCCTCCCCTGGCAACTGCTCCACGTAGGTTATCGGCTTGCCCCCGAACTCGTCCCCAAGGGTCTTCTTTATCCACTCGCTCCGGTACCTAACCACAATCACGAACTCGTCAACAAAGGGGTACAGGTTCTCGAGGACGTACTCGATTATCGGCCGGTTGGCGACCTTGAGAACAACTTTCGGCCTGTCGTCCGTGAGAGGGCGAAGCCTTTCACCCTTTCCAGCCGCGAGGATTACACCCTTCACATCACCACCTCCAGAGCGTAGACAACGACGGCAACCAAACCGAAGGAGATTAGGAAGTACCTTCCGTTTCTCTCGGCCATGCGCTCAAGGAGAGGCATCAGCAACAGGCTCCCGAAGAAGGCAGAGGCAAAGGCGGTAAAGGGAACCCACGCCGGGTCGCTCGACTGCCAGCTCCCGAACTGAACGAGACGAAGGATTAAGTAGGCCGGTGCCACCATGAAACCCCACTGGAGGGCTTTCTTAGCGCTGTGGCCCGGCAGAAGGAGCCCGAGGGTGACTGTGCCCGTTCTCGTGAGTGGGCCGAGCAGGGCAAACCCCTGAAGGATTCCGGCGGAGAGGGAGTCGAGTATGCTCGGCTGTTCCGGGAGCTTCCTGTCAAGCTCTTTGAGCGGATTCTTCGCCGGGTTGAGGACGGCCAAAAGGATAATCGCCCCCCCGATGGTGATGTTGAGGAGCGCAGAAGTTTGGGCCGAAACCCTGCATGAAAATCTCGAGGCTGGGAGCCCTATCAGAACCGTGAAGAGGGTCGCAAAGAAGAGGTACTTGAGCTCGGCCTCGTAGATGCCCTTCATCGCTTCAAGAAGGAGCCTAGAAAACCTCTCCCTGAAGCGGAACAGAACGGCGAACGTTACACCGAGGTAGGCCGGAACGAGGAAGGAGGAATAGCCCTCGACCAGCGGGGAGACCCAGTTCGCCTCGGGGTTGAGGGGAAGCCACGACGTCAGCGCAACGATGAGCCCCGAGAGGAGCGCTTCTATAGGCGTGCCCATGTCTACCACAGCTTGATTTAAAACGGGGGAGAACATAAACTTTTCGTGGTGGTGAGTATGAAGGTTACCGTCCTCTACGAAAACCACTCGGGTTTCCGGAAGGGCCTCCTCGGCGGGCACGGTTTCTCAGCCCTCGTGGAGCGTGGGGACGTTAGGGTGCTCGTCGATACTGGAACGGACGGGAAGGTTCTTCTCAACAACATGGAAGCTCTTGGAATCGAGCCGGACTCGATAGACTACCTCTTCATCACCCACGGCCACTACGACCACACTGGAGGATTGAAGGCACTCTTGGAGGCCCGCTCGAAGCCGCTGAAGGTAATCGCCCACCCCGGAATCTTCCAGAGGAGGATTGCCCTGAAGCCAAGGAGGAGGGAGATTGGAATTCCCTTCACGCGGGAGGAGCTTGAGGAACTCGGCGCCGAGTTCGTTCTGAGGGAAGGTCCGTTTGAGTTCGCGGAGGGGTTCATGAGCTCCGGAGAGATTGAAAGAATAACCTGGGACAGGGCCGTCGGCTACTTCCCAGATGGAACGAAGGACCCGGTTAGGGACGACATGGCGCTCATCCTCGACCTCGGCGATTCAACGGTCGTAATCACCGGTTGCGGGCATTCGGGAGTGATTAACATCGTCAGGCACGCCGAGAAGGTCAGCGGAAAGCCGGTGAAGGCCCTAATCGGTGGACTGCACCTGGTTGGCGCGAAGGAGGAACTGCTTGAGGACGTCCTCAAAAACGTCAAAGCCAGGCTCTACGCGGGCCACTGCACGGGGCTCGAGAGCTTCGCCTACCTCCGTTGTCGGCTTGGAAACAGGGTCGAACCCCTGCACGTGGGCAAGGTCATCGAGCTTTAGCGATGCGTTTTTATATTTTCGTACCAATTCGGTTTTTAGAGAGCACCAAATGGGGGTGAAAATATGGACTTGAAGTGATAGTTGGCAAACTTAATAGGTACGAAGGCCTCTTCGAGAAGCTCGGCCTTCTCCTCGTTGCGGTGTTCTTCCTGCTGGTGATAGCTGGCTTCACCGACTCGTCGCACGTCGGGAAGCTGATGAGCCTCGTGTTGCTGTTTCTCGTTGCCCTTGCGTCGCTGATTGGGGTAATCATCTACCGCTCGCTCGATTGAATACCTTTTTAAGGCCCCTCCCCAACCTTTTCTCCGCGAGATTGAGGGAGGGGTGAGA